>NZ_JBLKDA010000009.1:0-151546 GCF_047530215.1 Enterobacter sp. 01-M-03-SI-ECC | reverse complement strand
TTCTCCACCGTCACACCCGGTGGGATTGTTGGGTTTCTCATCGTGAGTTACCGGTTCAATATTCCAGACAGACTCGCGGTTCATTTAAGCATCCATGCCCGCCCTGAACTCCGGGCACACTGTAGGTTATGTCCGTTACCCAACGCTCATCAGGAGCATCCGGATTGAACTGTCGCTGGAGCCTGTTGGGTGACACGATACTGGCCTCGCCTTTACGTGCCCGCGGGCTTCGGTATCCGACCTGAGCCTTTATTCCGACACGTTTCATCAGTCTCCAGACTCTGTTTACTCCGCACTGTTGCCCGCTGTCACGCAGATCCAGATGGATTTTGCGATAACCATAGACGCATCCCGATTCCAGCCAGAACTGTTTAATCTGTCCTGTCAGTCTCAGGTCTGCCTGATGGCGTTGTGAATGCGGCTGCTGAAGCCAGGCGTAAAAACCACTGGGATGAACATCCAGCACCCGACAGAGCAGGCGAACAGGCCAGCAACAGGAGTTGTCACGGATAAAGGCGTACCTCAGTCGGACAGCTTTGCGAAGTACGCCGCGGCTTTTTTTAATATGTCCCGTTCGTCGGTAACCCGTTTCAGCTCTTTCTGGAGACGGCGGATCTCGGCCTGAGCATCTGACTGTTCTTTATTAGTGGAAGAATCCGGACCGTACTTCTTTATCCAGGCATAAAGGCTGTGGGTGGTGATATCGAGACGTGTTGCAACGCTGGCAACAGAATAACCGCGATCAACAACCTGTTTGACTGCTTCAGTTTTAAACTCTTCAGGATAACGCTTACCGCTCATGGGCACCTCTCTTTAAGTCATCTTAAATGACTCTGAGGTGTCTGTTAAACGCGTGGCGATTCAAGAGGCTGTTAACAATAAACTGGGTTATGGAGCCGGAAGTGTTGGTGGGCGAACCGCTGGACAAATCGTACTGGCTCAGACAACCGCGAGTCTGATGTTAAATCGTTTGGCGATTGATCAGGCGTACAAACATTTTATACGGTTCAGTGCTTCAGCTGCGTTAAACGTCGTGATGTTCCAGGGGATTATTGAAGAGTCAGCCAGAGCATCAAGAAGGATGCAAACCAAATATCCGACTACGTACGCCATGGTGTCAAAAGAGAACTTGGATATGGTCTACTTCCTCGTTGAACAACAGCTAGAGCCTTACCTCGTGTTCATTGAAGGGCATCCTATTGATTGCAAAGGAATACAGAATGAAATTTGTAAAATCGTTAATGTCCCACGCATACGAGGGAACCATCACCTTTCTGGCTGTGATTTTTGCGATGGGGTCTTTCTTCTGGTTTGAAAGTACATGGATGAAGTTGGCTGGCTGTATGGGGGCATTAATCGTTGGTTATGTGCTTTCGTATGGAGCGGCAAAAATCAGAGGTGGATGATTTGTTGGCTGGTTCGTTGAGGATTAGATCTGGCTGGAATGTTTAACTAAACAGCAGTTTGAGAAAGCTGTACAGGTCTATGGTGCATGGATTAGCATGATCCATAAAGGATCGCAATGGATCGTAGGCCCCAGAGCTGGCGCGCTTTCCGGTCTGTCATGCGCTTGCATGAAAAGCACTACACAAAGCGGGTAGGCGTGGCAGGGATATGAGCGAGCATAAGAAATTTGGAAGCTGATATTGATGTTAGGCTTGGTTATGGACGTAGCGACATTCTAGATGTATAACAAAGCATTAGCTTGCCGTCATTTTTTTGTAGGCTAATATCGAAATTACTTTTATTTTTTCGCTTTCTTAATTAGGAGTGAATATGGAAGCTATCCCCCCCAAAATTTTTGTATCATATAGTTGGACAACTCCTGAGCATGAAGATTTTGTAATTAAGCTAGCTGAGGATTTAGTTAGCTCTGGTGTGGATGTAATAATAGATAAATGGTGTCTTCGTGATGGGCAAGACTCTTATGCTTTTATGGAAAGCATGGTCAATGACAAAACTATTAGTAAAGTATTGATCATCAGTGATAAAGGATATGCAGAGAAAGCTAATAATCGAAAAGGTGGGGTTGGTACTGAAACTCAAATAATTTCCCCAGAAATTTATTCTTCTGCAGAGCAAACGAAATTTGTCGTTGTCGTCACAGAAAAAGATGACGAAGGACGCTTCTATGTGCCGAACTTTTATAAAGGCCGTTTATTCATAGATATGACCGATTCAAGTTCCATGTCTGAAGGAGTTGAAAGAATTCTAAGATGGATATTCGATAGACCTGTTTTTGTTAAGCCGGAACTGGGAAAGAAACCTGCGTTTCTTGACGAACCGTCTGAAGTTTCCCTCGGAACGACAGCATATTATACCAGGGCTATGGATGCTATACGCAACGGTAAGATTACCGCAGCAGGATGTTATGATGAATACTTAACTGTCTTAGCTAATAACCTTGAACGTATAAGATTTCGTACGGCAGAACATGATGAACCTGATGAAGCATTTCTTAAAAACATAGAGTCTTTTATCCCAGCGAGAAATGAATTTATTAATTTAACTTACTTGGCTGCAAGATATAATTCAGGCATGGATTACTCTAAGAGTCTTCACAAGTTCTTTGAGGCTGCACTTAGTTATTATTATCCCCAAGAGAATGTTGGTGCTTACCATAATTATGATTTTGATAATTATAAATTTCTGATTCATGAGTTGTATTTATATTCAATTGCTGCATTACTGAAAAATGAGCGTTTTAATGAATGCCTTAATTTGTTTAGTGGTTTTTATATATCTAGAAAAATCGAAAGAGGTAATGATCCACTTTCTTCATTTATTGATATCAGGGCGTATGTGGAAATCCTACAATGGAGGAATGAACATAAGAAATTAAGACGGCTCTCGCTTCACGCGGATCTTTTAAAAGAAAGATGTCATTCGGTTCCAATTACGTTCACTGATATAAATCAAGCTGACTTTGTTTGTTATCTCCGTTCAGTAATTCAATCTGCAGACTACTACTACATGTGGTGGCCCACAACATTACTTTATGTAAGAGGTTATTTTCCTTTTGAGATTTTTGCCAAATCTAAATCAAAAGCTTACTTCTCAAAAATTAAAGGTCTAATAGCAATTGAAGATGCCGATAAATTTAAGCAGAATATGCATAAATTGGAAGAAAGTGATAGGCTACCCAAATGGGAATTTGATCGGATTTCACCTGTGAGGCTTAGTAATGCAGATGGCATTGCCACAATAGAATGAGGGTAAAATACTCCCCATCATAAGACCTTAAATTATCTGACTTGTATGGCTGGTAAGCTAAGATCAATTCATTTAACCAGCCATTAACTTCTTCCAATTTTTTGGGTATGGGGTTAATTCATGTCTAACAAATACATTCTCTATCTTTTCTATATCCCCCCAACATTACTCGACATGATCACCATCATTTTCGGCGGAAAGCTGTGCGCTTGAATCATGCTGCCCCGGTTGACATTTTTGAGGTTCAGAAACTCATTTTTGTCGCGACCTCTGACTGCGGGATGCTTTGAATGCCATCCTTTTTACCATTGAGAAAATACATACACAGGTTGTGGAAGTTGCCCGACCTTTTGGCGCGTTTTTAGATCCAGAGCAAATTCTAACGGTGTGTAGTTTGAGGGGAAGGTGCTGTCGATTGCACGGGTGCATCATACGGCTTGCATGATCATGTAAGCCGCGGTGGGCTGGAGGCACTGTATGCGGAGCGGAGATTTTTAGGCATTAATAGTGCCGTTGTGATCATTGTCCGTAATACCGTCCTCCATTTGTTAAGAAAAAACCTTATGGATTAGAAAAGCTTATTAAGCTTTGGCAAAAGATTTTTATATCATCGCATATTCTATCCGTGCTCATATGCTCAAGGACATCGTCTCTTGTAATTGAGAATTCATGTTTAAGGCTATTTTTTCCATCAATGAAAATTTCTTTACCTCGTGCATCTCTAAGGGCATGAGCTATATTCGAAGAAACTATTGATGGCGGCATGAACAAAGCATGTCTAAGACCAAAGAAACTATGCACGCTTTGTTCACTTTTATTTGCAGCTAAGGATATGGCTGTAACATCCAAGAAATAATTTTCGATGTGTCTTCGCCTCCACTTCATTGCTTGGAAGTTAGGGTCGTTATAAGTAGTACCTTTATCTTTTAGATTGATATCAACGGAACCATCGCTGTCATCATCTCGGTCTCTTATGCTAATGGTTTTTAAATCGGGAATCTCGGCTTTGAGTTGTTTGTGAAGCTGAAATCTCTCAGAGGATTTTCCGGTCCAAAACCAAGTTACAAGATTTTTAGGCCATTCTAGATTTAATTTTGTGAAAATTTTCTTCAAAAATCTCTCATCGCTAACACCTTCAACTATCAATAATCTTTTTTGTTCTGTTAATTTATGCACTTTAGGGCTAAACATTGTGCCTATGCCACTCAACAACCCAATTTTATCATCATCAGAGCCTAGGTATTTACCTTTTGCATTTGAAAGAGCGAGTATCTTATACGGTTCATATGCTCTAATAAGCTCTGTTGAATGTGTTGCCAATAATACTTGCTTACCATTCCTGATGGTTATTTCTTCTAAGCGTTCTGTAAGGTTTTTCTGCAGTTGCGTATGTAGGTGAGCATCCGGTTCATCAAGTAAAATCACATTGAATTCTTCCGATAACGCTAGGGTGTAAACACTCAACCATTGAAGAAAGCCACTTCCTTCAACCATTATGTCTCTAGCATTAAAATTCTTATGTTTAGTGAATTGATATCCATTGGCAACGCCTGAAACGCATTCTATTTTTAAATAACTATGATATTGCTCATTGAATGGTGTGACTTCAATTTTAAGTGAAAAAATATCAAATAGTGTTTTTTGTAAAATTTCCCACGCATCTCGGGAGCGTAATTCGTTTAAGTTCTTTGTTGAAATTCTGTCTCCTGTTCCTTTGAGTTTTTGGCGTTTGAGATGATTCGATAGATGGATGTCGTATAGAGAGTTTCTTATTACTCCGCCGGACAAACCTTGCCCTATTAATCTATTTCGCATTGCTGGACTCATTCTGACTTCGCGGTCTGTAATTCCAGCGAAAGGTGGCAGGTAAGCAATTTGAGGGATGTTTTCATTGTTTGGAGAACCATCAGCATTCTGAATTTCAATTATGGATAGGTTACTGGCTGTGTTTTTGATGAAAAGTCTGTCGTTGGCTAATGATAATCCCATTTCTAAATGTTTTTCATTACCCGATTTATCATCCCAGTATAATTTTATTTTAAGAGTATACCCATCTGATTCTGTTTGCTTTTGAGATTTTAAATTCGTCCATAAATGGCTTAGGGATGGGATGAACATTGGGGTGAAATCAACTATACCTAATCCCAGACCTTGATTTGTCGCTCCCCTTGTCCAGCTTAATCTTCCTTTTTCAATTTCCAATAAAGTTTTGCAAAACTGCCATGTTGCCATCGCTTGAAGTAAAGACGACTTTCCAGAGTTATTGCCTCCCACTACAAGACTCAGCTCATTATTTAATTTTATTGAGGAGTCTTTGTATTTTTTGAATTTTTTTAGCGCAACCTTTTTTATATGCATTGTGAAACCCCTATTATTTTGCTTAATCTGAGAACTTCTTTGTCAGAACTGAAATACTTTACTACTCATTCGCTTGTTCCTAAAGAGGATTGTTTGGGGCTTGATACAATTGCTCGTGATTTTCGGAAACGTTAGATTGTGACACGTTGCCTGTTCTGAACGCATAACTCACAGAATTCATGCGCTTCACTCCCAACCTAATGCGCTCCGGCACCGTGACCGAAGTGGAGCGAGGCAACTGGTTGTGCCAGATAAAGGTAGGCGAATTTCAAATGAAACTAACTAGATTAACTGCTTTACACTGCGTGGGGGCTCATACCTGGTGGCGTCCGTAGCCGGATGAGCAGCTTGTGGTTATTAAGATGGGGCGATTTCGAAACTGCATTCACACTGCCTGTTATTTCCTTCAGCCAGTTTGCGCCGTCTGCGTATTCCGCAGGCGGTAACGTGACGTATTACCCGCAGCTTGTTTGAGTACGAACCCACCATCGTGCGCTGGCACGTTAGGGCATCAAATCTATGGTGTTCGAGGTGACATACAATGTCACATTCAAAACCGCTGGATTTGTCGTAGAGGCCGATACCACTTGCATCAACAGCGAGATGATTATTAACGGCACTGTCACCCAAAGCGGCGGTCCGATGAGTTCCAGCGGGAGCGGGTAGATGATCATACCCATATTCACTAACGCGTTAGTACTGAGAGCGCCGCTGGCAAATCCGGCCTTGGCGGACAAGCAGTCGCTGGACAAAATGCAGGAAAATTGAGCTTATTGAGCCAGGCGCACCGGCGTAGCTTTTGTTACTGCGCCACTACTCTTCTTCTGAAACCTCTTTCATCAGCAATCTCCATCAATCTTGCCTCCGCAGCAGCCTGACTACGCATTCCGGAAAGCGTCATTTTAAAGCTATGAGAATTTCCCTGAATGTTTAGTGGTAAGGAAAGTGATGCAATCAGCATATCCTCAAGTTCCCAGGGCGCTTCGACAGGATGCCAGTGAACTTTGGCATTCTTTTCCATCCAGGCGTCAAGCCACTGCTCGCCAGGGTGAGTAAATGTCATTCTGGATCCAGAACCCACACGGCGCAGGGGAAAGCCACTTAAACCACTCAATAACACACCCAGCGTGCGCCTGAGTGTTGATCCAGCCGCATTGCCGCTGTAATGCGTTTTGATTCGTTTCCTTAAGTTCGAACGGCTGTTAGGTTTCCCTCTCTGGTCGGGTGAAATACCAACGTACAGCAGCGTGTAACCGTCTAAGGTAATGCAGCCCTCTGTCGGCACACCTGGAGGGATCTCCTTAAACCACCAGAAGTAGACGCCATTTACTGGCGGAACTGGCGATGGTTTGCTCATTACTTCTGTTCTGCTGTAGGTTTTCTCGGGATAAAAATCGAACATGCGGCTTTCCTTGCTGACGTTTTTCCTGATTTTATTCTTTTGCTGTCAGGGAGCGATAGTTTTATGGAACCTGGAAGGAGAAAGTAATGGGATAGGTTTTTTTCCGGAGCTGACGCCCAACGTCAGAAAGCGTGGCTGTAAGCGATTGATTCTGTGAGTGAGTGGATTTCAGGCAACAAAAAACCCATTTATGTCAATGGGTTAATAAAAACAAAGACTTGCAGGATAATCAATAAGTTAGTTTGGTGGTGAGAAGTGACAATTACGGGGTATTGCCAACCGCTGTCGCCACTTTGTCGCCATCTTACTTCATTCGGGCTTCATTTCAAATGCGGAGGCCAATCTCTTTCATCTGCTCTGCTATTATAGCTTCTCGCTTCAAGCCGACAAGAAACGTCTGCCCTGTACAGCTGCTTAGTGTCAATGGATTTTTGGTATCCCCAATAATCTGGGCGCGTATGTGTACATGATAGAACAACTATTAAGTACCAGAAGCGGATATAACTAACATCATGTTTGTACAAAGGTTGAGAGTTGATCCGGGATATACACTAGGTAAAATGGAACTGAGTGTTGTGTGAGATAGCGAAGTTTAACTTTATTTGTATAAATTTTTCAAAGGAATTGAGCATGTTAGCAAAGTACGAAGAAAAGACATATGAGAGTTATTTTAACTCTGAGTTAGATAAAAGAAGTTCAATTTACTTCCCATTTGGTCAGGTTCAAGAAGGCGGTATTGGTGCTGACTCTGCGGCGATGTCTAAAGATATTTGGATTTGGAGAATACTTGGTTTTCGGAAAAAATCATGGCTAAGATTTTCTGGTATTGATTTAATGGAGGTTGCGAAAATAATGAATGATCTTATTGAAGATGAGATCAAGAATATCCCTTCTATTAAAACTAATCTTCTTTTTCAATACAAACGCCCAGAGCTCATCACTACCGCCAATGGAAAGGAATGGTTCTATTGGAATCAAGAATATTATCGATATCCGATATATAAAGAACAGCAAATTTTGCTTGAAAAACTGGACAAGAGATTTGGAACAAAAGCGCTTATTTTATATGCTTCACCTGCAATTTACGATATCAATGATCTTGTGCAAGCAAAAATTAATGGCACTATAATTGAGTCCACTAATTTCTGCAAAGTAAATAAATTAAAAGGGCATCATAGGAATACATATATTAAATCAGGAAATAATTCTTTTGCTTGTAGTGAGCCAGAGGAGTTACCCCATTTTGATCTCCTTGTTAATTTGGTGCAGCTTGAGTATAAGAGGGATGTCGTGAATACGACAGCCGTCTTGGACTTCACATCTGAGTTACGTCGAACAGTTGAAGAAGATCCTTATATTGGCGAATCTTTTCGTGCACTTCTTATGCCATATCAAGAGCGAGAACTAGATAGATTTAAGTTTCTATATGAATATATAGCTATGGCTATTTTTCGTGAGTTGACAGGAATTCAGTGGCTTGTTTCAGTTGACTCAAGATAATTTATGATATTAAGTTTTAGTATAAATATACTTATCTGCTTCGACCAAGTCCATAATATCTAATTATGGACTCCCGTTATGCTGAGGCCGAGTGATGTTCAATATATCGCTGACATCCATTTTTCGCTTTGAGTTCTAATGAGTGATGCAACACTACCCTCAACAAAGGGGAATGTTGCCTCAGTTTTGATTGGAAATGACCTTGGTGTTTGTACCGTGTAGCCAAGTAAAATACGAAAACCCATTAATCTCATATTATTCCTCCCTAACCATTAAGGCGCATATTACTTGATCCAGTAGGATCTGCGGGCATTGTTGCTAATGGATTGAAACGCAGGGCTGTATCAAGGTGATCCGGTGCCAAGTGCGCATAGCGCATCGTCATTTTAATGTCGTGGTGACCGAGTATACGTTGCAGTGCCAAAATGTTACCGCCCGACATCATGAAGTGTGCTGCGAAAGTATGGCGTAGAACGTGGGTTAACTGGCCACGAGGAAGCACTATTGAGGTTTTGTCCATCACCGACAAAAACTGGAAGTGGCAGTCATTAAAGAACTTGAACCCGTCCAGGGCAATGATTTCCTCGTACAGCTCTTTGCTGATCGGGATAGTGCAGTTCTTTTTGCCTTTGGTCCTGACGAATGTGATTCGGTACTTTGTGACCTGGGAACGGGTGAGATTTACAGCTTCGCGCCAGCGTGCACCGGTACTCAGGCATATCTTAACGATCAAAGCGAGCAGCGTGCTTTGGCGTTGGCAGTCGTATAGCAGCTCTGTGATCTGCTCATGCGTTAGCCAGGACATTTCTTTTTCGGCAATAGTGAACTTGCGCATGCTTTCCAGTGGGTTTGGTGCTGTCCATTCTCCAAGCCGAGCCAGCTCGCTAAATACGCTGCTCAAATAGCTTTGCTCCAGATTGATAGTTACCGGGCTAGCACCTTTCTTCCACTTCTCACTAAAGTAGATTTCACCAGTCAGCCGCTTGTCACGGTAATGTGCGAACAATTTCGAGCTGAGATCAGTAGCTAGAGGGTTTCCGAGTACATCGACCATTAGAACTAACTTGTCGTAAACATGCTCGCCAGCGGTCAGGGATTTGCCGTGCAGTTTGAACCAGAGTTCAACGATGTCTTTCAGAGTCCGGCGATCTACCGATTCTCCCAGCCAAGGCTTAGCCTCTGTCTCTTCCATCGTGTGGCGTTCAAAAGCCAATGCTTCGCCTTTGGTGGCGAACTGCTTACGCACACGCCGACCGGTGCGTCCAGCGGGGTAGCATTCACAAATCCATTTTCCTGTTTCGAGTTTTCGTACTGCCATAAAAAAGCCCTCATGTCTGAGGGCTAAATTTAACTGTGTTTTTAAACAGTGGTCAATGTTTTGTTATTGAAGTTCAAACATTTACATATTCTCTAATTTTGCTAGATAGGTCATATATAATACTGAAATTTTACTATCTTTGTGTTCGTTAAGGTTTATTGAAAATCCTACTGGGCAATCATATTTTATTATTTTTTGGAAAATAGTTGCGAATTTGTAGTTTTTATCAGAGTGTGAGTGCGCATAAAAATAAATAGCCGTTGGAAGGTCTATGGTAATATTGGATAATTCGAAAATTCTAATAATGAAATCAAATGTGGTTTTTAAATCTTCTTTTAATTCTTTTTCATTACTATAAGGAAATACTAACTTAAATGTTCTTTTTTCACCTTTAAACATATAGAGGTAGTTTGTTTCAGATCTATAAATAGATAAATGCATTAAATTGCTTAAATTCACAAGCCCACTAAGAATTTCGTGTAAAAGGAAAAATAAATCACGCTCACTAGCTCCTTTTTTACCAGTTTCACTAATAGCATTAGATAATTTATCTATTATTTCTTTAACCTCTGCAAGTTTCTCATAGAAACCATTCTGAGAGAATCCATTATTATACGATGAGTAGGGGAAACATGCAGTATAAAGACTATAGGGAGCATCTAGTTTTTTAGTGAACGGTTGGCTATTTATGGTTATGACCTGTTCTGGTAACTTAATAAGCGCTTCTGTAAAAAATTTGTGATGAGAGAAAAAACTATCAGCTAAATTTTTAGCCTTGGTTGTTTCTATTTGAGATGCGGTTTGAATTGTTCTGTGTATATGAGCAACAATAGCAACTAAAGGTATGGATAGTGACCAAACTCCAATTGGTAGTTTGAAAATATCAAGGAAATTTCCGTACCCTTGAGAGGTGAGGTTAAAAGTTATATTTTTGTCAAACCATATTGGTACACACAGCAATGCAGCTATTATGAATGGTACCCAGATAGAGAGTTTGAAAAGATGCTGCTTAGATAAGCTTTTATCTGTGAATTCGAAATATCTCGAGACCGACGGATTTGATTTTCTATAGAAAAATATGAATCCGATGCAAAGAATTATTGTAAATACTAATGCGCTTTTAGAGAGAATATCAGTCATATAGTTTTCTTTTATTTAATACAGCTTACAACCACTTTTGCAATAACCTCTATATCTGCTATTGCACATTCAAAAGATCTATTACCACCTTCGACGTGCAGACGGCTACCAGGGAGGCGAGTTAAAGTCCTAAGCAGAATGTCACCATCAATTCCTACAACCCAGTGACCATCGCGGATGTCCCCATAATCTCTTTCACAAATAAAGTTTGATTCGCCATCAATAACAACTACCGGATCTCTTAAGTTTTTCGGAAGAAAAGCGATGTCAAAAACGTACGAACCATCATCAACAAGTTTGCCGTTAGATAGATGCTTTTTAACAAGCTTAACGGTGTTCTCTTTATGTGAACTTTCTTTTGCTCCTTGCCCAGTAGTCAGCCAGCTAAGTGAACTATTGGTTTCTAGTGCACATTGAATTACCCATTCTGCAGGGAATGAATCGCGCATGTAGCGTGTTGCAAGTGTGCTCTTTGAAATTCCTAAATGATCACATAAAGCTTGTCTTGTCTTGAAACCATAAGCCTCAACCATACGCTCTATGGCACCACGGCCGCCTTTTTCTAGATTCATGGTCACTCCAAGTGAACTTTTATCTTGACGATTTCATGATGTGATCGTATGTTTATGGTGTTCACAAAATGCAAACGATCAGTGTTCATCCTGATTAATCATTGCTAAACGAGGAATGTTGCATCATGAGACCTAACATTTCAATCACTCTCATCACACCCCACGTCACTATTGAAAGATATAGTGAACTCACTGGGTTATCTATCGACACCATCAACGACATGCTTGCAGACGGTCGACTACTTCGCCATCGACTACGCAAGGACAAAAAGCGTGAAAAAGTGATGATTAACATTGCTGCGATGACAGTCGATGCCCTGTCTGATTGCAACGTGATTATCAATTAGTTCCATTTTGAGACTTCACGGAGCAACTGACTATGTTTGACTATCGAATATCAAAACATCCCCATTTCAATGAAGCCTGCCGGACCTTTGCTCTACGCCACAACATGGCGAAGCTGGCAGAACATGCTGGCATGAACGTTCAGACACTACGCAATAAGCTCAACCCAGAGCAACCGCACCAGCTCACAGCTCCAGACATATGGCTGCTGACCGATCTCACCGAAGACTCAACGCTAGTTGATGGGTTTCTGGCGCAGATCCATTGCCTGCCATGTGTGCCAACCAATGAAGTCGCACGGGAGAAAATGCCTCAGTACGTCCTGAAAGCCACCGCCGAAATGGGACGTGTCGCTGCGAGTGCGGTTTCTGGTGTTCAGCTGAATGCGACTACCCGCCGTCAGGTTGTTGAAAGCGTCAACTCAGTGACTCGCTTGATGGCTTTAACCGCTATTTCGCTGCAGGCGCGTTTACAGGCCAACCCTGCAATGGCAAGTGTCGTCGATACCGTGACGGGTCTTGGCTCTTCTTTTGGGCTGAGCTGAGGTGTTTATGCTGAATAACGAACCTTCATTCGCATCACTGCTGGTTAGGCAAAGCCCGGCAATGCATTACGGTCACGGCTGGATTCACTTACCTGGCGGAAAAAAGTGGCATCCGTGTATTGAATTGTCTCCCCGGCAGCAGGCTGTCCGGGGAATAGGTAAAAAGAGATTGCTACAACGTCTAAGTATTAACGTGGCACGCAACCTGCAAACCAGGCGAAAAGCTTTTCCTGGAAGCTGAGCTTAGTGTCATCAGGTCGACCACATGCAATAGCAGTTCTTTTATAGGCTGGATTTAACAAAGAGCCGAAAGGTGCGGAATCAGAGTGATGCAGCGTTTTCAATTTTTGTGCAATCAGTTCCGGGGTCAGTTCATCCCCAGCGTAAAGCAATTCCCCGTACTGGCGGCTTTGCACGCTAGCACGCTCGGAAATAATGGCTGGTTGCCACACAAGTTGAATAGTCGCGATAACGACAACAGGCAAAGCGAACAACCATTCCAGACCGGTGTCCGCAAACACAGCTGTACCGCTAATAAGCTGAATGGCTGTCATCAATTTGTCAGCTCTACCGTGAAGCGTTGCCGTCATTACTTCAAGGTAATAACTGTAATGAAGTTGGAAGTATTCGGAGCTTTGTTTAGTCATGCCGGAATCCTATTTTTTATCCTGTCCCGGCGCTGGTTGAGGTGCAGGAGCAGGGCGAGGCAATACGTGGAAGTTGTCAGAATCTGACATCAGGTTTCTCCTTCGATGGGTAGATGATTGTTGGCGCAAATAGTCTACCACTAAGGCACGTGCCGGGCGTGCATAAAAACCCCCGGCATCACTTTAAACATTTTTTGGCTCAGTGGGTTATGTGGATGTTTAACCATTTAAGTTCAGGTTGCTAGTGAGGTTGAACAATGGCTATAGAAGGTAACACGGCGACAGTACCGCTTAGTCCCGGTCAGCGCCTGAATGGGCTGAACCACATCGCGGAGCTGAGAGCAAAAGTGTTTGGTCTGAATATTGAGCGGGAGCTGGAGCGGTTTATTCATGAGATGCGCGATCCCCGCGACATTAACCACAAACAAAACGAGAGGGCACTGGCCGCCATATTCTTTATGGCAAAAATTCCGGCAGAACGTCACAACGTCAATATTAATGAGCTGACCACTGACGAAACGCGGGAGCTAATTAAAGCAATGAATCATTTTCGTGCAGTAGTGAGCTTATTTCCCAAACGGCTAACCATGCCGAATTAACCCAAAACAGAAATTAATGGCGTAAACCCGCCGGGCATTCTTTTGCCCAAATTCAGGAGAAGTAATTTTGCGAAATAGTGAAACCCGCACTACTAAAACCGGACCGGATGATGCCGGTTTGTTCCAGATGTTTAACGAGACCCGTCTGGATGAGCGTAAAAGCTGCGCCTTTGCCGTTTCCATCCGCATGGAGGCACTGGCGATCCACATCCTGAAAGAGGGGATGAACGGAGTGGAGGCGGCAGAACTACTGCGCCGTGAAGTTGCCCGTTATGAAGCTGAATCACGCGGAGATTGGCACTGATGGCTGATTCCATGGATCTCGTACAGCAGCGCGTCGAAGAAAACCTGCAGCGCCATATTCAGAACGCTCGCGCCAGAAAGCCGGGCGTTGCTCGCGTTCTTTGCATCGACTGTGACGCGCCAATCCCAACAGCTCGCAGACAAGCTATTCCTGGCGTTCAGTGCTGCGTCACATGCCAGGAAATCGCAGAACTGAAAGGCAAGCACTACACCCGAGGCGCGCTGTGAGCTTCGGAGTCTGTCAGTGATGCCTGAATTAACAAACGACAAAAGCGGCCCGGCTGAGGCCGCCGGGGCTTTTCCATGGAACGCCCCGAAAAAAGCAGTCAACCCCTATCTGGACCCGGCGGAAGTTGCGCCGGTGTCTGCGCTTTCAAACCTGATCACTCTTTACGCTGCGGACAACGAGCAGGAGCAACTGTGCCGCGAGGTCATGAGTGATGAGGTCTGGGAACGCTATTTCTTCAATGAGTCCCGTGACCCTGTTCAGTGTGAACTGGAGCAGAACCGGCTTATTAGCCGCGCCAAAATGGCAAGAGATCAGCAGCGCTTTAATCCCGATTTGGTCATTCTGGCCAACGTCAGCGCCGAACCTGCCCACATCAGCAAACCACTTCTCGAAAGGATTAAGTTCTTGCAGGGGTTGGGAAGGGCAAAGGCATATTCCCGCTATCTGCGCGAGACCATCAGGCCGTGTCTTGAGCGGCTGCATCGCGTGCGTGAAAGTCAGGTGTCTGCCTCGTTCCGGTTTATGGCGAGCCACGAAGGGCTGGAGGGGCTACTGGTTCTCCCTGAAATGAATCAGGAACAGGTCAAGCGACTGTCTACGCTGGTTTCGGCACATATGAGTATGTGTCTCGATGCGGCCTGCAGCGATCTGTTTGTGACTGATGACGTCACACCGGAACAAATCCGCCAGTCATGGGAAAAGGTGGCGGCTGAGGCTATGCGGCTTGATGTGATCCCGCCTGCTTTCGAACAGCTGCGCCGCAAGAAACGCCGTCGCAAGCCTGTGCCTTATGACCTTATTCCGGGTTCACTGGCTCGTATGCTGTGTGCAGATTGGTGGTATCGCAAGCTGTGGCAGATGCGCTGCGAGTGGCGGGAGGAACAGCTGCGCGCCGTTTGCCTGGTCAACAAGAAAGCCTCCCCGTATGTCAGCTATGAAGCTGTGATCCATAAGCGCGAACAGCGCCGCAGGTCACTGGAGTTTTTCAAATCGCATGAGCTGATTAACGCTGACGGCGATACGCTGGATATGGAAGACGTGGTAAATGCCAGTAATAACAATCCGGCACACCGTCGCAACGAAATGATGGCCTGTGTTAAAGGGCTGGAGCTGATCGCAGAAATGCGTGGCGACTGCGCCGTGTTCTATACCATCACTTGCCCGTCACGCTTTCACGCAACTCTCAACAATGGCAGACCGAATCCGAAGTGGACCAGCGAAACGGTCCGGCAGAGCAGTGACTACCTGGTTGATACCTTCGCCGCATTCCGCAAAGCCATGCACAAAACCGGGCTGCGCTGGTACGGCGTGCGCGTTGCCGAGCCGCATCACGACGGCACCGTGCACTGGCATCTGCTGTGCTTCATGCGAAAAAAAGACCGCCGCTCCATAACCGCGCTGCTGCGTAAATTCGCCATCCGTGAAGACCGCGAGGAGTTGGGGAACAATACCGGGCCGCGCTTTAAGTCTGAGTTGATCAACCCGCGCAAAGGCACACCAACCAGCTACATCGCCAAATACATCAGCAAGAACATCGACGGGCGTGGCCTGGTGAAAGAGATCAGCAAAAAAACCGGCAAATCGCTGCGAGACAGCGCCGAGCACGTCACCGCCTGGGCATCACTTCATCGCGTCCAGCAGTTCCGCTTCTTTGGTATTCCGGGCCGCCAGGCTTACCGTGAGCTGCGCCTGCTGGCCGGGCAGGCCGCGAGAGCGCAGAGCGACAAAAAAGCATGTGCACCGGTGCTGGAAAATGCGCGACTGGATGTCGTGCTGGCGGCTGCAGATGCTGGGTGCTTTGCCACCTACATTATGAAGCAGGGCGGCGTGCTGATTCCCCGTAAACATCATCTTGTCAGAACGGCATACGAGCTTAACGACGAGCCAAGCGCCTACGGCGATCACGGTATTCGCATTTATGGCATCTGGTCCCCGATTGTTGAGGGCCGGATCTGCACCCACGCGATGAAGTGGAAAATGGTTCGTAAGGCCGTTGACGTTCAGGAGGCGACAGCCGACCAGGGCGCTCGCGCCCCTTGGACTCGGACTCGTGGCAATAACTGTCCCCCTGTTGAAAAAACGTACCAGACAGGGAGCGAACTACCGGGCAGCGAAGAACCTGCAGCGCTGCCGGACTACGAAAACATGAGTAAAAAGGAACTGTGCGAGCTGACGGCAAGGCTGCGGCTGGTCAAACCGAAACGCAGAAAAGGCTACAAACAGGAAATTACGGATCACCAGCGCCTGCAGCTCGATGCGGAGCTGAGGTCCAGAGGCTTTGACGCCAGTGAAACGGAAGTGGATCTGCTTCTGCGTGGCGGCAGCCTGCCATCTGGAGCCGGGCTGCGCCTGTTCTACCGGAACAAGCGCCTACAGGAGGATGACAAATGGCGTCAATGGTACTGACAGCTCAGAGAAATGACATATCTATTAATCAAAGAGTTAGCTGAGAAAAAAACTATTTCAGCTTTAAAATCGTATTGTGTACTTTATATATAAACAGTGATATTGAGAGGGAGTTGTGAACGATTTGTTCATGGAGTCACTTGCACTGCAGCGGATAGAACTTATGGCCCGGCTGGTTGCCAGCTCAGATTGTAGCGATGACGACAAGGAGGTTGCGATTTCATGGCTGTCGGAGCTAACAAGCGATCTGGTTACCAGGCTGAATGAATATGGAGTAGGGCAGGATGAGAGTACGCATTAGTGATTCCGCACCATGGGAAACTCCCTCACATATGGCATCCTGCGGTTTGAGAACGCGGTGCATGTCTATGGTGCATGGATTCGCATGATCCAAAAAGGATCGCAACGGGTCGGGGCCGCCAGAACTGGCGCGCTTTCCGGCCTGTCATGCACCTGCATGAAAACCATTACACAAAGCGGGCGGCGTGGCGGGGATACGAGCGCGCGGATAGCCATTAAGATTTGTCATTTCTAACTTTCTTATGTAATGTTAATAAAAGCATCTTAATATTGATGATACTGGCAGCTGTACTTAATAGTAGGAAAGTTTTTGCATTAATATGAAAGTTAATTAATCCTGCGAAAGGAAATAAAAACGGATGATAAGAAATATATATATAAATAATTTTAAAACACTAAATATGACATCATATATCGAACTTAAAGAATGTTCATTTTTGTGTGGTGCCAATAGTAGTGGTAAAAGTTCACTAATACAAACACTTCTAATGTTAGCTCAAACTTTTTCGAGTAGATATCAAGATGATAGTATAATTTTAAATGGATCTTTAGCAAGACTGGGATCATTTACAGATATCAAAAAGCACAACTCTACAGAGGAAGCTATTACTATTGGTTTTACTTTTGACGTGGATGAGGCGTATTATCTTCGTGATAATACAATAAATTCAATTAGCTGTGAGTTTGTTATTGGTAGAAGAGATCGCTCTGTAGCAAAAATTGACGAAGATTATCATCCTATAATAATATCTTCGAAATATTTTATTAGTAGAGATGAAAATAACAAACAACAGGATTATATACACTTCCAATGTCCTAGTGATTATTATTATTCTAAAGAAGTAATATATGACGTAGTGTCATTCAACACCTCAGAATATAATGATTTGAAGAAAAGGTTTCCAAGCCTAAAGGTTTTAAGTATTGCTAAATCTGGTGATTTAATTCCTTCTTTAATAAATATTGAATATGATAAAACGAAAAAAGAAAGCTATGAAATAATTAATTTTTTAACTAGGAAGAATAGCACACATAGAGGTGGGTATTTTTTAGATGATGAGAATTTTGGTGAGGATATTCTTATTCCTAAAGAATTCTCCGCAAGAGTTTTGGAGTTGATAAAGGAAGAGCGTAATAAATTATTGGATGAGTTTGACTTGCCAAACGATCTTCTTGACATCGTGAAACATAATCAAATTGCTAAAGATGATTATTTCCCATATAGCTATGACAAAAATGAATTATCACAGAGTGCTAAGGAGTTATTGAACGAAATTAAAGGTAATTTCATTGAAATAAACTATTCTTTACAATCAAGTGACGTTCCGGTAATTTTTGTTAATGAAACAGTTAGTATAATAGAATGGAAGTCTTGGTTAAATTTTTTGGATGAGAAGAAAAAGAAAAATTTAATCGTATTGTTAGAAAAACACAGGGATAGTCTACAAGCAATATGGTATAATAATATTGATATTAAAATGACAAGAGACGTATATAGCTCGCACCTTTTACAAGATGTAGAAAATGCTATGGCGTACTGTTTCTCGCGAAGCCTAAAGTACCTTGGACCACTACGACATGAACCGCAGGCTGTATATTCATCGAGCCCTTATGATGCAAACACTGTAGGTTTAAAAGGTGAATTTACCGCCTCTCTTCTTCATCGAAATCGCGCAAATTTTATATATTACAGTTCCCCTTCCATAATTAATGGTAAAATAAACGTTAGAGAGAAGTATGATACTCTAAACAACGCTTGCAAAGAGTGGTTGTCATTTTTAGGTGTTGTTGAGGAAGTAAGAACTACTGATAAAGGTAAATTAGGCTATGAGTTATACGTTAAAACTTCTAGCGGCGAAAAATGGCAAGATCTCACTCACGTAGGTGTTGGTGTCAGTCAAGTACTTCCTATAGTATTGATGTTCTTGAATTCAGATCCTTCAGATGTGTTAATTTTTGAACAGCCGGAATTGCATTTACATCCTAAAGTTCAATCTAAACTATGTGACCTTTTTCTTATAATGGCAAATACTGGTCGTCAGTGTATTATTGAAACTCACAGTGAGTATATGATCAATAGATTGAGGCTTAGAGTAGCACAAGATTCAGAGAATAATTGCCTCGAAAAATCAGCACTATATTTTATAAATAAAGTCAATGGAATATCAGAATTCCAAAATGTAAATATTAACAAGTATGGTGCAATTCCTGAATGGCCTGACGATTTCTTTGATCAAACAGATAAGGAAGTTGAAAAGATTTTGATGGAGGCAAGCATAAAGAAAAATAAAGAAAAAGCTAAGAGGTTTACCAATGACAGCGGTTATTAAATTTGAATATTTAATATCACCATTAATATGCACTGGTGGGCAGGTAGATGAACATGTCAATGGTATGAGATTATTAAAAGAATTAGTTAGTAGCTCTGACATCGACGTCAAATGCGAGGACTCCATACTCAGCAATATGCAAGAAGCTGGTTATTACCCTTGCGCCAAAATATTGAGTAGGGCATTTCCTGGTGGCGAAGATTGCGTTCATAGCGCACAAGATGTATCGAAAATAATAAATAATATAATTAGCAATTTCGAAGAGTACAGTCCTGAAGTTACTTCTCATGATATCGAATGGAACTCTTTTACGGTTGTGCCACCTATAGAAACAATATCAGATGAAAGAAAAAATAATGTTGAGATTTTCTTGAGGAATATTCTTTCCAGAAAATTTATTTTAAGCGAAGAATTTTCTTTCTTTTATTCTCAAAGAAACAAGCCAATTCTTCAGTCCCAAAAATTTGCATTGAGCGGTACAATTAGCGATATATACCCTGCTGGTAGTATGGTAATGCCTATTGAATTAAGTAATGAAATAACTGCTCACGGTAATCTTAATGATTTTATTAATAATATCGATGGTTACTCTCTATACAAAGTGGCTAGTGATATATCCTCTCTTAAATGCGCTCTCTTTTTTGGTTGCGTAAATTTCTTGAATAATAATTTTGCAAGTGAAAAATTCGAATGGGATGATTTCAAAATAGGATCGGATTTTTTGGATTCGCTGCTAAGACACCAGGGTGCATTTGAACAAGAGTTTTCTTCAGTAGTTTATGAAACTATAGTGCAAGTTTTATGTCGCCATCCTAAAAATGAAGTAAACCCGTTTAGGGTTTCTTCTAAGTCTACTGAACAACGGACCCATGGTGATTTAAGAGCCTTTCGCACCCATATCACTTCTAGGCATCAAGCATTGAGGCTAATGTTTTGGGTTGATTCCAATCAAATAATTACATTAGCCAATATTGGTCCGAAATTTGAAGAATCTATATCTTTGCCATGAGATAAGCCCCTCTCAAAATAGAGGGGCTTTATTGAACTTAATAATATCTGAGCCAACCCATTCATTGATCTCAACAAATCTGCATTGAAGGCATTTTATTTCATTGTTGAAAAATACTTTTGCCGCCTTCTCTACATCTCCAAACCCACCAACATTGCTTGGCATGATCCCCATCATTTGCGGTGGCACTCGATGAACTGCCATCATGTCATCACGGCTTACATTTTTGATATTAAGAAATTCATCTTTAGCCGCAACCTCTGACAGCGGAATGATTTGTATCCCGTCCTTTTTGCCGTTCGGCGAGTACATAAACAGATTGCGGAAGTTGCCTGGCCCTTTGGCGCTTTTCATCGCCTGGCGGATGTTGTTCACATCCTCCTGATGCTCTGCGGCGTCGGTCATTTACATGATGAACCCCGCATGGCTGCCGTTCATGTAATACTTGCGACGGAACAGGGTTGCGGGCTCGTTCAGTAGGGCGGACGGGATGGCGGACAGGTACTCCGGCAGACCGTAAATCTCCTGGTTTAAATCCAGCTCCATCAGGTGAAAAATGCTGCCATTTGTGAACTCGTACGGCTGTGTGGTTATGCCGTGCTGCACAAACCAGTAGGTAAAACCATCACCGAACGGCAGGCGGCGCAGGGGCTGATCAGCAATGTGCTGATTGTCGAAAGGGCGCTGGAGAAGTGCGTGTTGTCATCCGTGCCGCAAAAGGTCTATGACGCGGTGGTGTCGTTTGCCTTCAACGTCGGCACCGGCAATGCCTGCAGCTCCTCGCTGGTAAAACTGCTGAATCAAAAGTGCTGGGTGGATGCCTGCCGCTAGCTGCCGCGATGGGTGTACGTCAAAGGCGTGTTTAATCAGGGACTGGATAACCGCCGCGCGCGGGAAATGCCCTGGTGCCTTAAAGGGGCTGGGGTATGACGCACATACTGGCGATAGCGTTGGCGCTGGTCATCACAGTGTTGGGCTGGCAGTCATGGCGACTGAACAACGCCTGGCACACCATCGAAACCCAGGGCGAGGCACTGGAGACCAAAACGCAGTCACTGACTGAGAAAAACAGCCAGCTGATCGGCCTGTCCATTCTGACTGAAACCAACGGCCGGGCGCAGATGCGGCTTTATGCGGTAGCGTAGCAGGACTCCGCGCTGCTGCGCAACCGCCAGCACCGGATCGAGGAACTGAAACGTGAGAACGAACATTTACGTCGCTGGGCTGACACTCCTTTGCCTGCTGACATTATCCAGCTGCGAGAACGTCCGGCCCTCAACGGAGGTGCAGCTTACCGTGAATGGCTGTCCCAGAGTGACGCCCTGCAGCCTCAACCCTTCTGCGCCGCGCACTAACGGCGACCTGAACGCGATGCTCGATGAAACCGAGGCCGCCTAGGCGGTCTGTGCTGACAAAGTTGACACGATAGTGGCGTGTCAGGAGCGCAACAGTGAACAAGCCGCAGTCCTTACGCAGCGCCCTGAATAAGGCGGTGCCTTATGTGCGCGAAAACCCGGACAAGCTGTATCTGTTCGTGGATAACGGTTCTCTGGTTGCAACCGGTGCGCAGTCCATGCCGTGGGAATATCGTTACACCCTGAACGTGGTGATTGAGGATTTCAGCGGCGACCAGAATCTGCTCATGGCCCCGGTGCTGCTGTGGCTGAAAGATAATCAGACGGATGCCATCAACAACCCGGACCTGCGCGAAAAGCTGTTTACCTTTGAGGTGGATATTCTGCACAATGACGTGTGTGATATCAGTCTGAACCTGCAGCTGACCGAGTGCGTACTGGTCAGGACTGACAGCGCTATCTCGACAATTGAGGCGGAGTCGGAACCTGATGAGCCAGAACAAATGTGGACGGTGAGACGTGGATAATCTGCATAAGGTGGATGAGTGGCTGGCGGCCCTGCTGGCGAATCTGGCACCTGCTGCCCGTCAGCGCATGATGCGGGAAATGGCGCAGGAGCTACGCCGAAACCAGCAACAGAACATCCGACTGCAGCGCAACCCTGACGGCAGCGGATACGAGCCACGAAAGGTCACAGCCCGGACTAAAAAGGGGTGCATTAAGCGGCAGATGTTCTCGAAACTGCGCACCGCGAAATACCTGAAAACGGCAGCCAGCGCGGATTCAGCCAGCGTGCAGTTTGCTGGGAGGGTGCAGCGGATTGCGCGGGTGCATCATTACGGCTTAAGGGAGCGAATGAGAGGAGGCGGACATGTAGTTGCTTATGGCCGCCGAGAGTTACTTGGTTTCGATAGAGATATTCGAGCAAACTTGCTTGATTTTATTGTAAAAAATCTTGCTAAAGATGATTAGAATGCTTTGTTCAAATCTATATCATAGCCAGCAGATTTTAATTCTTTGGCTACTGTTAGCTGCCATGCGCTATCGCTAATGTACACAACACCGCTAATATCCCCAGGTAACTCTACATTTCCATCGACAATTGGCATAACTCGTTCCCGGCTAAGTAGACCGATAAGGAGACCATGTTCAAAAACAACGTTCTGCCTAGCCCTAGGGTTAAGGGTGCCTTTCTCGGCTTCAGTTGAGCTGTTACCCAAGTCATCCTCGGTGTAAAGCACTAATGCGAAACCCACATCAGTATAATGCTCGAGTTTCTCTATTATCGTTTTGCCCTTACTCGCTTGCTCATGAAGGATTACTGGATCCAATCCTAGTTTAGAGACAAATCGAGCAGTTCTTTCCTTAACTGCCTCGCCATGTCCATGGACAATAAAAACACGATTGTTTTGCGGGGTTGATGATGGAGTTTCTTCGCTAATATTGTCTTCTTTAGTCTCTGGCGGTACATATTCACCGCCTTCAAGATCCATGATTAAAGAGTCAATGTAAGCTGCATATTTCCCACCATCGTTATTCAAAAACCAAGTCCCTGCATCTTCCCACCGACTGATTGCTGAGAAAGAATAGCTAATCATTTTCTGATCGAAACGTGCTGATTCAGCAGGCAATGAATTATCAAGTATCTCTCTTGTTTTTCGCTTCAATGCATCGAATCTGTTACGGCCAAATTCTGTTCCTCTAGTTGAATATGCTATGACGACCTCTTCTAAGAGACGCCGCTTTAGTTGCACTAACTGATCAACAATTTCGTTCTCGGGTTGTGTCATTTTTTTTCATCCGCGCAAAGCTGTGTGTAGATAATCATAAAGAGTAATTGTATCAGCCGCCATACAAAAGCTCTCGTTATCAAATGGTTGAATATTTCACCATTATGTCTGAATGAACGCACAACTCACAGAAATCATGCGCCTTATCACCAACCTGATCCGCACCTGAACTGTAACGGAAGTGGATCGGCAGAACTGGCTGTGCCGGGTGAAGGTGAGCGGCTTTAAGCAGCCCATTGATGATGCGGAGTGGACCATTACCACCCTGACGCATACCGTCAGTCCGGATAATGGGTTTACGACCGGCCTAGATCTCGAAGTGAAAATAGACGAGTTCGATATTGAATGATGGGTTCCAAAATGAGAACAATGATGCATCATTATTGCGAACTGGTTAATAATGAGGGCTAAACGAAATGATGAATTGTCCAATGTGCGGTCAGGCCGCGCATACCCGCAGTAGCTTTCAGGTTTCCAGTGAGACCAAAGAACGATACAACCAGTGCACCAATATTCAGTGCGGTCATACGTTCGTGACGCATGAAACTTTTGTGCGGTCCGTGTGACGGTCGCAAAAAATCAGCGCCGCACCGCCACATCCGAAAGGAATGCAGGAACAATTAGCTTACTGATATTGACCCGCCGCTGGCGGGTTTTTTATTGATTGCTGTCGCCATAGCAAAAGCGCTGTTGCCACTTTGTCGCCATGCATGGGAAAGGGTGGTTATAAGTAATTGAATTAATGGGTGTAAAGTTTCAGGCAACAAAAAACCCATCAACCTTGAACCAAAACGGCGGGGTTGATGGGCTCCACAAATTGGGGACATCAAAGAAAAGCAGTGGCACTAGTTATGACTGCCCCCTGCAAAAAAAGTTCTGCGCGTAACTAAAATATTTTCCACTACGCGCAAACTTAGGAGTTATCCGAGCCCCGGCCAGATGATGATGATTAGCGTACCCGCCAGCGTTAGCAGCACGTTGGCGATAGCGTACGTGCCCGCATACCCGAGAGCCGGGATGTTGCTGCGCGCGGTATCGCTGATGATTTCCATCGCGGGGGCACAGGTACGCGCCCCCATCATCGCCCCGAAGAGCAGGGCGCGGTTCATGCGCAGCACGTAGGCGCCGAACAGGAAGCAGATCACCACCGGCACCAGGCTGACGATAAGTCCGGAAACCAGCATCTGCCAGCCGACGGCACCGAGGCTGTGGCCAATCCCGCTGCCCGCGCTCAAGCCCACGCCCGCCATAAAGACCATCAGGCCGAACTCTTTCACCATATTGAGCGCGCCCTGCGGAATGTAGCCGAAGGTCGGGTGGTTCGCTCGCAGGAAGCCCAGCATGATCCCGGCGAACAGCAGCCCGGCGGCGTTACCGATGCCGAAGCTAAAGTTGCTGAACTGGAAGGTGATCATCCCGATCATCAGGCCAACGATAAAGAAGGCGCAGAAGGCCAGCAGGTCGGTGACCTGGCTGTGAATGGAGATAAAGCCGATGCGGTCGGCCACGGTTTTCACGCGGCGGGCGTCGCCGCTGACCTGCAGCACGTCGCCTTTGTTGAGCACCACGTTGTCGTCGATAGGCATCTCAATCTGGCTGCGGATCACGCGGTTGAGGAAGCAGCCGTGGTCGGTCAGCTTCAGCTGCGCCAGGCGGCGGCCCACGGCGTTATGGTTTTTCACCACGATCTCTTCGGTGACGATGCGCATGTCGAGCAGGTCGCGGTCGAACACCTCTTTGCCGTTACGGAAGCTCGGGTCGAGACGGGCGTGGGCGTCCGGGTATCCCACCAGCGCGATGTCGTCGCCCATCTGCAGCACCGCGTCACCGTCCGGGTTCGCCAGAATGCCGTTACGGCGGATACGTTCGATGTAGCAGCCCGTCTGGCGGTAAATACCCAGCTCGCGCAGGTTTTTGCCGTCCGCCCAGGCCACCAGCTCTGGCCCGACGCGATAGGCGCGGATCACCGGGAGATAGACTTTACGTTTGGAGTCGGTATCGAGACCGCGCTCGCGGGCGATCTGCTGGGCGCTGGTCTGCAGATCCTGGTGCTGCAGTTTTGGCAGGTAGCGCGCCCCAACGATCAGGCTCACCAGACCAATCAGATAGGTCAGGGCATAGCCCAGGCTCAGGTGGTCGAGCGCGGTAGAAAGCTGCGCGCCGGCCATGCCGGAATGGCGCAGGGTATCACCGGCACCCACGAGTACCGGCGTGGAGGTCATGGAGCCTGCCAGCATACCGGCCGTTAACCCGATATCCCAGCCAAACAGTTTACCCAGCCCCAACGCGATCAGCAGCGCGCTGCCGACCATCACCAGCGCCAGCATCAGATAATTTTTGCCGTCGCGGAAGAAAATTGAAAAAAAGTTAGGTCCCGCTTCCACGCCAACGCAAAAAATAAACAGCATAAAGCCTAAGTTGAGCGCGTCCGTGTTAATGCTGAAGTGCTGCTGGCCTAATAATAGTGAGACGACTAAAACGCCAATGGAATTACCGAGTTGAACCGACCCCAGGCGCAATTTACCCAGGCAAAGACCCAGCGCCAGTACCACAAATAATAACAGGATGTAATTCCCATTTAACAAGTCTGCGACGTTTATATTCACGGAGGCTAACTTCTTGTTTACGAGTAAGTTGTTGAATGAAAGAACTTTTTGGGCTACTGTTTTCTGGGTCAGGGAAAGGCGTTAACGCTCCCTGTTTCCTGCTTTATTCCCTAAAACATTAGCTGGAGTGTAGTTTAATCGCATTAGCTACTGACAGCCACCTATTATCGCATCACCCTGTGCGTACTTTGGCAAGGATTGCCGCACTGCTTTATCTGACTGGGCGTCTACCCGACGAAAGTGTATTTGATAGAGATAAGTCAGGAGGATAGTTTGAACATTAAACGAAACTGGGCGGGGGTGATCAGCTGCTTTTTGCTGTTCACGGTCGTCTGCATGTCGCTCGCTTTTAATGTGAAAGGCGCATTCAGGGCGTCGGGTCACCCGGAGCTGGGGCTGCTCTTTTTTACGCTGCCGGGGGCTGCAGCCAGTTTTCTCTCCCGTAAAGGGGAGGTGGTGAAGCCGCTGCTGGGCGCTATGCTGGCCGCGCCGCTGTGTCTGCTGCTGATGCGCCTGCTGTATATATCAACGCGGAGTTTCTGGCAGGAACTGGCGTGGTTGATGAGCGCCGTATTCTGGTGCGCCCTGGGCGCGCTCTGCTACCTGTTTGTGCGCAGCCTGCTTCAACACCGACGGCACCACAAATAAAAACGCCCTCATGGTGAGGGCGTCCTTTCATTTCATTACTGCTCGGCAAACAGGCCCAGATGCTCTTTGGCGTAGGCTTCAAAGTCGGTGCAGCCGCCGATGTGTTTCTGATCGAGGAAGATCTGCGGGACGGTTTCAACCGGCTTGCCGACGGTTTTTTCCAGATCGGCTTTGGTGATGCCTTCCGCGTGGATATCCACGTAGCGGAAGTTGAAGTCATCGCGCTCTGCGGTCAGTTTCTCAGCCAGCTCTTTCGCGCGCACACAGTAAGGGCACCCTGGACGACCAAAAATTACTGCAAACATTTCTCTCTCCTCAAAAAACAAGCCTGACGGCGAATAGGGCATATAGTGCCCCATAACCTGCCGCCATTAAAGAAGGTTTCGCCTGTCGCTTTGATACAGTGAGGCTATGTTTCGCCAATTACATCACGCAAATCATTGCCTATACTGGCAGGCATAAGGTTTACGCAAGATAAAGAGAGATAAGATGACACCCACGATTGACCTGCTCCTGTCCCACCGTTCCATCCGCCACTTCACCGATGAGCCGATTACCGAGGCGCAGCGTACCGCCATCATTAACAGCGCGAGGGCGACCTCCAGCTCCAGCTTCCTGCAGTGCAGCTCGATAATCCGCATTACCGACCCGGCGATGCGCGAACAGCTGGTCACCCTGACCGGCGGACAGAAGCATGTGGCTCAGGCCGCCGAGTTCTGGGTGTTCTGCGCCGACTTTAACCGCCACCTGCAGATCTGCCCTGAAGCGCAGCTGGGGCTGGCCGAACAGCTGCTGCTGGGCGTCGTGGATACCGCGCTGATGGCGCAAAACGCCTTCACGGCTGCGGAGTCGCTGGGGTTAGGCGGCGTCTACATCGGCGGGCTGCGTAATAACATCGAAAGCGTGACCGAGCTGCTGAAGCTGCCGAAACACGTGCTGCCGCTGTTCGGCCTGTGCCTCGGCTGGCCGGCGGATAATCCGGATCTTAAGCCGCGCATTCCTGCCGCCATGCTGGTGCACGAGAATCACTACCAGCCGGTCGATCGGGACGTCCTCCATCAATACGACGAAGAGCTGGCGAACTACTATCTGACGCGCGACAGCAATAACCGTCGCGACACCTGGAGCGACCATATTCGCCGCACCATCATTAAGGAAAACCGTCCGTTTATTCTCGATTATCTGCACAAACAGGGCTGGGCGACGCGATAGTCCATTTATCCTGCGCCAGCCTGCGTATATGATACGCAGGCTTTTTCCATGTCTTCAGAGAGGTGCAGGGTGAAAATTGCCATATTGTCCCGGGATGGAACGCTCTATTCATGTAAACGCCTGCGAGAAGCGGCAGCCAAACGCGGGCATCAGGTTGAGATCCTCGACCCGATGTCCTGCTATATGAACATCGACCCGGCCGCCTCGTCGATTCACTACAAAGGCCGCAAGCTGCCCCACTTTGATGCGGTGATCCCGCGTATCGGCTCGCAGATAACCTATTACGGCACCGCCGCGCTGCGCCAGTTCGAGATGCTGGGCAGCTATCCGCTCAACGAATCCGTCGCCATTGCCCGCGCCCGAGACAAGCTGCGCTCGCTGCAGCTGCTCTCCCGTCAGGGGATCGATCTCCCGGTCACCGGAATAGCCCATTCCCCTGACGATACCAGCGATCTCATCGACATGGTGGGCGGCGCGCCTCTGGTGATCAAGCTGGTGGAAGGCACGCAGGGCATCGGCGTGGTGCTGGCGGAGACGCGTCAGGCGGCTGAAAGCGTGGTTGACGCCTTCCGCGGGCTGAATGCGCACATTCTGGTGCAGGAGTATATTGAAGAGGCGAAAGGGCGCGATATTCGCTGCTTCGTGGTCGGTAACGACGTGGTGGCGGCCATCGAGCGCCAGGCGAAAGAGGGCGACTTCCGCTCTAACCTTCACCGCGGCGGCGTTGCCAGAATCGCGGATATCAGCGAGCGCGAGCGCGAGATAGCCGTAAAAGCGGCGCAGACCCTCGGGCTGGATGTGGCGGGTGTAGACCTTCTGCGGGCGACGCGCGGGCCGCTGGTCATGGAGGTTAACGCCTCCCCGGGGCTGGAAGGCGTGGAAAAAACCACCGGCGTCGATATTGCGGGTAAAATGATCGCATGGATCGAGCGTCATGCAACGCCGGGCTACTGTCTGAAAACGGGCGGTTAAATGGCATTGAACGCACTTTTTGCGTAATCTAGACGAAGTTTTAATTTAAGAGGCTGCACAGCGATGGATTTACAGGTCGTACCTACACTGGATACGTTACGTCAATGGCTTGATGATGCCGGAATTACGTTTTTTGAATGCGATTCCTGCCAGGCGCTGCATCTGCCTCATATGCAGAATTTCGACGGCATTTTCGATGCCAAAATCGATCTGATTAACGACGTGATCCTTTTCTCCGCGCTGGCCGAAGTGAAGCCGTCCGCGCTGCTGGCGCTGGCCTCCGACCTGTCGGCCATCAACGCCAGTTCTTTGACGGTGAAGGCATTTCTCGACATACAGGATGATAATCTGCCAAAACTGGTCGTTTGCCAGTCTTTATTCTCCGGCGCCGGGCTGTCGTTCAAGCAGTTCGCCTGGTTTATGCGCTTGAGCGAAGAGCAAATTTCCATGGTGATGATGGAAGCCAATGCACACCATCTGCTGTATAGCGCGGAAGAGGATGCAGAGAATAATGATGCATCTCCCAATTTTCTCCACTAAGGCTGTCTGACTTTTGCGCAGTCGCTGCCATGGCGACTGCAGAAGGCCATCTTTTCTGCTGCTTTTAACCTTTCTTTAAAGAATTTTTCACCTCCCTGAAGGCCTTTTCGGCTTATCACGTAGACATAACCTGCATAAAAAATTGATAAAAGGCGTTTTTTCGTCTGGGCTATAGCCGGAGACACGGGCTACAGTTATTCTTGCGATGCTTCAAAAAGCGAGCGGATCCTGCCGGGTAAAGAGGTTTCTTTTTATTTTGAGCAGAGCGACAAACTATGCATGATTTTTGCATACATCCAGATTGCACAGTTTTAGTTCGTTTGTTAACGAGCTTTCAGAAGGAATAACACTATGATCGCCTTGAATAAAAAATGGTTATCGGGTCTGGTTGCGGGTGCTCTGATGGCCGTCTCTGCCGGCACGCTCGCTGCGGAACAAAAAACGCTGCACGTTTATAACTGGTCTGACTATATTGCGCCGGACACGGTGGCTAACTTTGAGAAAGAGACCGGCATTAAAGTGGTCTACGACGTGTTCGATTCCAACGAAGTGCTGGAAGGAAAGCTGATGGCGGGCAGCACCGGGTTTGACCTGGTCGTGCCTTCTGCAAGCTTCCTGGAGCGTCAGCTGACGGCGGGCGTCTTCCAGCCGCTGGACAAAAGCAAGTTACCTAACTGGAAAAACCTCGATCCCGACGTGCTGAAGCTGGTGGCAAAGCATGACCCGGACAACAAATACGCGATGCCTTACCTGTGGGCGACTACCGGTATCGGCTATAACGTGGACAAGGTCAAAGCGGTGCTGGGCCCGGACGTCAAGCTGGACAGCTGGGACGTGGTGCTGAAGCCGGAAAACCTTGAGAAGCTGAAAAGCTGCGGCGTCTCCTTCCTCGATGCGCCGGAAGAGATTTTCGCCACCGTGCTGAACTACCTCGGCAAAGATCCGAACAGCAGCAAGGCGGATGACTACACCGGCCCGGCGACCGATCTCCTGCTGAAGCTGCGTCCAAACATTCGTTACTTCCACTCGTCTCAGTACATCAATGACCTGGCGAACGGCGATATCTGCGTCGCGATCGGCTGGGCAGGGGACGTGTGGCAGGCGGCGAACCGCGCGAAAGAGGCGAAAAACGGCGTAAACGTTTCTTACTTCATCCCGAAAGAGGGGGCGCTGGCCTTCTTTGACGTCTTCGCGATGCCGGCTGACGCCAAAAACAAAGACGAAGCCTATCAGTTCCTCAACTACCTGATGCGTCCGGAAGTGATCGCCCACATCAGCGACCACGTCTATTACGCCAACGGTAACAAGGCCTCCGTGCCGCTGGTCAGCGAAGCGATCCGCAATAATCCGGCTATCTATCCGCCAGCTGACGTGTTCGCCAAGCTCTTCACCCTGAAGGTTCAGGATCCAAAAATTGACCGCGTGCGTACCCGCGCGTGGACCAAGGTGAAAAGCGGTAAGTAGCCCTTTGTCACAGGCCGGGCAAGCGAAGCGCCCCCGGCAACAGGCGCACCGTTCTGGTGCGCCTGCACCATGATTTGATCTCTACCGGAGAACACCCCGTGAATGACGCGATCCCCCGCCCGCAGGCGAAAGTCCGTAAAGCGCTGACCCCGCTTCTTGAAATTCGTAACCTCACCAAATCTTTCGATGGCCAGCATGCCGTGGACGACGTCAGCCTGACTATCTATAAAGGCGAAATATTCGCGCTACTGGGCGCATCGGGCTGCGGCAAATCGACCCTGCTGCGCATGCTGGCCGGTTTTGAACAGCCCACCGCCGGGCAGATCGTACTCGATGGCGTGGATCTCTCCAGCGTGCCGCCGTATCAGCGGCCGATCAACATGATGTTCCAGTCCTACGCGCTGTTCCCGCACATGACGGTGGAGCAGAACATCGCCTTTGGCCTGAAGCAGGACAAGCTGCCGAAGGCCGAAATTACCGCGCGCGTGGCCGAGATGCTAAGCCTGGTGCACATGCAGGAGTTCGCGAAGCGTAAGCCGCACCAGCTCTCCGGCGGCCAGCGCCAGCGCGTGGCCCTGGCCCGCAGCCTGGCAAAACGTCCGAAGCTGCTGCTGCTCGACGAGCCGATGGGCGCGCTGGACAAAAAGCTGCGCGACCGTATGCAGCTTGAAGTGGTGGATATCCTTGAGCGCGTGGGCGTGACCTGCGTGATGGTGACCCACGACCAGGAAGAGGCGATGACCATGGCCGGACGTATCGCGATCATGAACCGCGGGAAGTTCGTGCAGATTGGCGAGCCGGAAGAGATTTATGAGCATCCGACCACCCGCTACAGCGCGGAGTTCATCGGCTCGGTTAACGTCTTCGAAGGGCTGCTGAAAGATCGTCAGGAAGATGGCCTGGTCATCGAATCGCCGGGGCTGCAGCATCCGCTTAAGGTCGATCCTGATAGCTCCGTGGTGGATAACGTGCCGGTCTACGTCGCGCTGCGCCCGGAGAAGATCATGCTCTGTGAAGATCCGCCTGCCGATGGCTATAACTTTGCCGTGGGCGAAGTGGTGCACATTGCCTATCTGGGCGATCTGTCCATCTATCACGTGCGCCTGAAAAGCGGACAGATGCTCAGCGCCCAGCTGCAGAACGAACATCGCTATCGCAAGGGGCAGCCGACATGGGGCGACGAAGTTCGCCTCTGCTGGGATGCTGACAGCTGCGTCGTACTGACGGTATAAGGAACGATCATGAGCACACTTGAACCTCCAGCCCGGGCAGAAAAGCCGGGCGGCTTTGCCCAGTGGCTGACGCGCATGCAGATGAAGCACGGCCGCAAGCTGGTGATCGCCATGCCTTACGTGTGGCTGATCCTGCTGTTCCTGCTGCCGTTCCTGATTGTTTTCAAGATCAGCCTGGCGGAGATGGCGCGGGCGATCCCGCCCTACACCAACCTGCTGGACTGGGCCGACGGGCAGCTGACGCTGACCTTAAACCTGGGCAACTTCCTGCAGCTCACCGACGACCCGCTCTACTTCGAAGCCTATCTGCAGTCGCTGCAGGTGGCGGCGATCTCGACGCTATGCTGTCTGGTGATGGGCTACCCGCTGGCGTGGGCCGTGGCGCACAGCAAGCCGTCGACGCGTAACATCCTCCTGCTGCTGGTGATCCTGCCGTCGTGGACCTCGTTCCTGATCCGCGTTTACGCGTGGATGGGGATCCTGAAAAACAACGGCGTGCTGAACAACGTCCTGATGTGGTTAGGCGTTATCGATCAGCCGCTGACGATCCTGCACACCAACCTCGCGGTCTATATCGGCATTGTGTATGCCTATCTGCCGTTTATGGTGCTGCCGATCTACACGGCGCTGACGCGGATTGACTACTCGCTGGTGGAAGCGTCGCTCGATCTCGGCGCGCGGCCGCTGAAAACCTTCTTCAGCGTCATTGTTCCGCTCACCAAAGGGGGGATTATCGCCGGGTCAATGCTGGTCTTTATCCCGGCGGTGGGGGAGTTTGTGATCCCGGAACTGCTCGGCGGCCCCGACAGCATCATGATTGGCCGCGTGCTGTGGCAGGAGTTCTTCAATAACCGCGACTGGCCGGTGGCGTCGGCGGTGGCGATTGTGATGCTTCTGCTGCTGATCGTGCCGATCATGTGGTTCCACAAGCATCAGCAGAAACAGATGGGAGACCACGGATGAACAACTTACCGGTAGTGCGCTCCCCGTGGCGAATCGCGATCCTGGTTATCGGCTTTACCTTCCTCTATGCGCCGATGCTGATGCTGGTGATCTACTCGTTCAACAGCTCCAAACTGGTGACGGTCTGGGCGGGCTGGTCGACGCGCTGGTACAGCGAGCTGTTCCACGACGATGCGATGATGAGCGCCGTGGGGCTGAGCCTGACCATTGCGGCGCTGGCGGCGACGATGGCCTCCGTGCTGGGCACGATCGCCGCGCTGGTGATGGTGCGCTTCGGGCGTTTTCGCGGCTCGAACGGCTTTGCCTTTATGATCACCGCCCCGCTGGTGATGCCGGACGTGATCACCGGCCTTGCGCTGCTGCTGCTGTTTGTGGCCCTGGCGCACGCCATCGGCTGGCCGGCGGATCGCGGCATGCTCACCATCTGGCTGGCGCACGTCACCTTCTGTACCGCCTACGTGGCGGTGGTGATCGCCTCGCGCCTGCGCGAGCTGGATCGCTCCATAGAAGAGGCGGCGATGGATCTCGGCGCGACGCCGCTGAAGGTCTTTTTCATCATCACGCTGCCGATGATTATGCCGGCGGTGATCTCCGGCTGGCTGCTGGCGTTTACGCTGTCGCTCGACGATCTGGTTATCGCCAGCTTTGTCTCCGGCCCGGGGGCGACGACGCTGCCGATGCTGGTCTTCTCCAGCGTGCGCATGGGGGTCAACCCGGAGATCAACGCCCTGGCCTCTATCATCCTCGGCGTGGTCGGAATTGTCGGATTTATCGCCTGGTATTTGATGGCGCGCGCGGAAAAACAGCGCGTGCGCGATATCCAGCGTGCAAGACGCGGCTGAAGCATTTAAAATTTCCAGTGATGTGCCGCGCATGACGCGGCACTGTTTTTCAGGGAAGTAAAACATTGGGATTATTAAAAAAATCACGTATTACGCACGCGCGTCCAAACGTCCCTGCGCTGGTTCAGGTGGCGGCGCTCGCCATTATTATGATCCGCTGCCTGGACGTGCTGATGATTGTGAACACCCTGGGCGTGCGCGGCATCGGTGAATTCATTCACCGCAGCGTGCAGACGTGGAATCTGACGCTGGTCTTCCTGAGCAGCCTGGCGCTGGTGTTTATCGAGATCTACTGCGCGTTTTCCCTGGTCAAAGGGCGCAACTGGGCGCGCTGGGTCTATCTGCTGACGCAAATTACCGCCGCCAGCTATCTGTGGGCCGCCTCGCTGGGATACGGCTACCCGGAGCTGTTCAGCATTGCCGGTGGATCCAAACGCGAGATCCTGCGCGCGCTGTTTATGCAAAAACTGCCGGATATGCTGGTTCTGTCGCTGCTTTTTATCCCCGCGTCCAGTCGGCGGTTCTTCCGCCTGCAATAATGTGTATAATCGCAGCCCTCGTTTTCCTTAAGGTTTTCATATGCAGTGCGCACTCTATGACGCCGGACGCTGCCGCTCCTGTCAGTGGATAGAACAGCCGGTCTCTCAACAACTCACCGCCAAAATGGCCGACCTGCAACAGCTGCTGGCAGCCCACGCGGTGGGCGAGTGGTGCGCACCCGTCAGCGGCCCGGAACAGGGATTCCGCAACAAAGCTAAAATGGTGGCCAGCGGCAGCGTAGAAAAACCGCTGCTGGGGATGCTGCACCGCGACGGCACGCCGGAAGACTTAACCGACTGCCCGCTCTATCCCGCCTCGTTTGAGCCCGTTTTTGCCGCACTGAAACCGTTTATCGCGCGGGCAGGGTTAACGCCCTACAGCGTCGCCCGCAGGCGCGGCGAGCTTAAGTACCTTCTGCTGACCGAAAGCCAGATTAACGGCGGCATGATGCTGCGCTTCGTGCTGCGTTCGGAAACCAAGCTCGAGCAGCTGCGCGCGGCGCTGCCGTGGCTGCAGGAACAGCTGCCGCAGCTTAAGGTTATTACCGCAAACATTCAGCCGGTGCATATGGCGATCATGGAGGGGGAGAAAGAGATCTTCTTCACCGACCAGCACGCGCTGGCGGAGAACTTTAACGGCGTGCCGCTGTGGATCCGCCCGCAGAGCTTCTTCCAGACCAACCCGACCGTCGCAAGCGCGTTATACGCCACCGCCCGCGACTGGGTTCGGGGGTTAAACATCCATCATATGTGGGATCTGTTTTGCGGCGTGGGCGGCTTTGGCCTGCACTGCGCCACGCCGGAGATGCAGCTCACCGGCATTGAGATCTCTGCCGAAGCGATTGCCTGCGCGAAGCAGTCCGCCGCCGAGCTGGGGTTAACGAATCTGCACTTCCAGGCGCTGGACTCCACGCAGTTCGCCACCGGCCAGGGCAACGTGCCGGAGCTGGTGCTGGTCAACCCGCCGCGCCGCGGCATTGGAAAGGCGCTTTGCGACTACCTGAGCCAGATGGCGCCTGATTTTATCGTCTACTCCAGCTGCAATGCGCAGACCATGGCAAAAGACATCGCCAGCCTGCCGGGCTACCGCATTGAACGCGTGCAGCTTTTCGATATGTTCCCGCATACCGCGCATTATGAAGTGCTGACGTTGTTAGTGAAAACGCGCTAATCCTTAACATCGCCCGGTGGCGCTGCGCTTACCGGGCCTACGGTCCGGAGTAGGCCGGGTAAGGCGTAGCCGCCACCCGGCATGACCCCCGCACAATGTTCAACAAAATGTGAACTCTTCATCCCGGCGAAATCAGGTAAGCTTACGTCATAAGAATTGAATGAAGGCTTACCCATGAAGCAGATCCTGCTGGTGGAAGACGACCACGATATCGCGGCGCTTCTGCGACTCAATTTAGAAGACGAAGGCTACGCCATCACTCACGAGCCCGACGGGGGCAACGCCCTGCAGCGTCTGGAAAAACAGCCGTGGGATGCGGTGATCCTCGATCTGATGCTGCCCAACGTTGACGGGCTGGAGATTTGCCGCCGCATCCGTCAGATGACGCGCTATCTGCCGGTCATCATCATCAGCGCCCGCAGCAGCGAAACCGACCGCATCACCGGGCTGGAAACCGGCGCCGATGACTATCTGGCAAAACCGTTTTCCGTGCAGGAGCTGATTGCGCGCATCAAAGCGCTGTTTCGTCGCCAGCAGGCGATGGGGCAGGCGCAAACGGATGGGCAAATCCAGGCCCACGGTCTGACCATCGATCCGCTGGCGCGCAGCGTCCTGCTCCACGGCCAGGTGGTGGATCTCACCCCGCGTGAATTTGAGCTGCTCTACTTTTTTGCCCGCCACCCTGGCGAGGTCTTTTCGCGTCTGGCGCTGCTGGAGCAGGTCTGGGGCTACCAGCACGAAGGCTACGAGCATACCGTCAACACCCACATCAACCGCCTGCGCATCAAGATAGAGAAGGACGCCGCCGAACCGGAGATTATTCGCACCGTCTGGGGCAAGGGCTACAAATTTGCGGAGCCAAATCATGATGCGCCGTTTTAGCCTGAGCCAGCGTCTGACGCTGCTGTTCATCCTGCTGATGATGCTCTGCGCCACCGTTGCCTGCGCGGTGCAGCTCTACACCAGCACGCAGTACGGCAACGCGATGGTGCAGCGGCTATCCGGCGGGCTGGCGCAGCAGATCGTCCAGCGGGAACCGATTCTGGACGCGCAGGGCAGGGTTGACCGAACGGCGCTCAAGCCGCTGTTTGACCGGCTGATGACCTTCAATCCGAGCGTTGAGCTGTACGTTGTGTCGCCCGACGGCGATATCCTGGCCGATGCCGCACCGCCGGGCCACATTCAGCGGCAAAAAATCGACCTGGCACCGGTTCAAACCTTCCTGAGTGGGACCGCCATACCGGTACTGGGCGACGATCCGCGCAGCCAGAACAAAAAGGTCTTCAGCGCTACGCCGCTGCGGCAGGACGGCGAGCTTAAGGGCTACCTGTACATTATTTTGCAGGGCGAGGAGTCGAACGCGCTGGCGGAGATGGCCTGGCACAAGGCGCTGTGGAGCACGGTGCTCTGGTCACTGCTGTGGGTGGCGCTGTTTGGCCTTCTGGCGGGCCTGCTGGTCTGGTACTGGGTCACGCGCCCGGTAAAACAGCTGACGGTAGAGGTCGCCGGGCTGGAGCAGGACAGCATAAGCGCGATCCGGCAGCTGGCTGCACAGCCGCCGGAAGATGCGGCAAATGACGAAGTGGCGCGCCTGCGCAACAGCTTTATCGAGCTGGCGCGCAAAATCACCCAACAGTGGGATCGGCTGGCCGACAGCGATCGCCAGCGCCGGGAGTTTATCGCCAATATTTCGCACGATCTCCGCACGCCGCTGACCTCGCTGCTGGGCTACCTGGAAACTCTGTCGCTCAAGTCCGCGACCCTGACGCCGCAGGAGCACCAGCAGTATCTCGCCACCGCCCTGCGTCAGGGACAAAAGGTACGTCACCTTTCGCAGCAGCTGTTTGAGCTGGCGCGCCTTGAGCACGGCGGCATCAAGCCGCAGCGCGAGCGTTTCGCGATGGGGGAGCTGATTTCCGACGTGGCGCAAAAGTTTGAGCTCACCGCCCGCACGCGCGAGGTGAATCTGCATATTGACGTGCCGGGACCGCTGCCGCTGGTCAACGCCGACGTGTCGATGATTGAACGCGTGGTGACTAACCTGCTCGATAACGCGATGCGCCATACGCCGACCGGCGGGGAAATTCGCCTGGCGGTCTGGCAGGAGAATGAACGGCTTCAGGTCGAAGTGGCCGACAGCGGAACGGGCGTCGATGCCTCGCTGCGCGACGATCTGTTCCAGCGGCCGTCGGCGCTCAATACCCAGGCCTCGCGGGAGAACCGCGGCGGGCTGGGGCTGTTAATCGTGAAACGGATGCTGGAGCTGCACGGCGGCGGGATCAGGCTGATGGAGTCGGTGAGCGGGGCGCGTTTCAGGTTCTTTGTGCCGCTTTGAGAATTGCCGGGTGGCGCTGCGCTTACCCGGCCTACAACTCCCCCCGTAGGCCGGGTAAGGCGAAGCCGCCACCCGGCAAAAAGGGTTACTGCGGGAACCACTGCTCGCTGATTTTCTGGTACGTACCGTCGGCTTTAATCGCTTTAAGCGCGCCGTTCAGCTTTTCCAGCAGGGCTTTATTATCCGGACGTACCGCGATGCCGAGGCCGGTGCCGAAGTACTGCGGATCGGTCACTTTTTCCGTTGCGGTGCCCAGCTGCGGGTTGGTTTTCAGCCACTCGTTGACCACGGCGGTGTCGCCGAAGACGCCGTCGATACGGCCATTTTTCAGGTCGATGATGGCGTTCTGATAGCTGTCATAGGCCACGGTCTTCACTTCAGGATGTTTGTCCTGGAGGTATTTCTGGTGCGTGGTGCCGTTTTCCATTCCAATACGCTTGCCTTTCAGCTGATCGAAAGAGGTGTACGCCCCTTTCTTCGCAATCACTACCGCCGAGTTGGCGTAGTACGGGTCGGTAAACGTCACCTGCTTGCTGCGCTCTGGGGTGATGTCCATCCCGGAGATCACCGCGTCGTATTTTTTGAACTTCAATGACGGGATCAGGCTGTCAAAGGCGTGGTTGGTAAAGGTGCAGTCGGCCTGCATCTGTTTGCACAGCGCCTTCGCCAGATCGATATCGAAACCCACGATCTGGTTGCTGGCATCCAGCGATTCAAACGGCGGATAGGTGGCGGACACGCCGAAATTGATTTTATCCGCAGCGGATGCGCCAGCGGCGAAGGTTGCCAGTAGTGCGGCCAGAACTAACTTTTTCATTATCATGCTCCCGTCTGTCTTATTGATGCGCCGTGTCTGCGGCCTGGATGTACAATGCCAGCAAATGAATTTGTATGCAATAAAAATGATTAAATATTATCTTCTGTACAAAAAAAAGCGGGTAACCAGAAGGTTACCCGCAGTGATAAATCACATTTATGCACTTCTTGCCGGGTGGCGCTGCGCTTACCCGGCCTACGATCTGCGCTCAAACGCTAAAGCTTTACGCTCGATCAGGCGCATCATCAGCGTCAGCAGACCGTTCACCACCAGATACACCACGCCCGCCGCGCCGAACACCATCACGTCATAGGTGCGCCCGTACAGCAGCTGTCCGTGGCCCATCACCTCCATCAGGGTGATGGTGTAGGCCAGCGAGGTACTCTTGAACACCAGCACCACTTCGTTGGAATAGGAGGAGAGCGCGCGCTTAAAGGCGTACGGCAGCAGGATCGCCAGCGTGTCTTTCTTGCTCATGCCGAGCGCCCCGCAGGACTGCCACTGGCCTTCCGGGATGGCGCGGATCGCCCCGTAGAACAGCTGGGTAGTATAGGCCGCGCTGTTCAGGGAAAGGGCAATCAGGGCGCACAGCCACGGCTCAGAGAGCAGGTGCCAGATAACCGGATACTCCTGCAGCGACGGGAACTGGCCCGGGCCGTAGTAAATCAGGAAGATCTGCACCAGCAGCGGCGTACCGGTAAACAGGGTGATGTAACCGCGCACAATCCACACCAGCACCGGCGTTTTCAGCGTCAGGATGATGGTGAAGATAAGGGCCAGGATCAGCGCCACGATGATGGACGCCACGGTCAGCGTCAGGCTGGTGTGCAGCCCTTTCATGAGCTCCGGGAAATAGTCAAGCATCAGCCTGGTCTCCGTTCAAAGCGCGTCGCCCGCAGGTCAATACGCTTGAGGATGTACTGACTGAGCAACGTAATCACCAGGTAGATCGCCGCCGCCACAATGTACCAGGTGAAGGGCTCCTGGGTACGGGTGGCGATGCTTTTGGTTTGCAGCATCAAATCGTTAACGCTTATCAGGCTCACCAGCGCGGTATCTTTCAGCAGCACCAGCCACTGGTTGCCGAGGCCCGGCAGGGCATGACGCCACATCTGCGGCATCACCAGACGGAAGAAGATGGCGGATTTCGACAGCCCTAACGCCTGGCCCGACTCCCATTGGCCCTGCGGCACGGCCTTCAGCGCTCCGCGCAGGGTTTGCGACGCGTACGCCGAGTAGAGCAGAGAGAGGGCAATCACGCCGCACAGGAACGGGCTGACGTCGAAGTTGTCAATCTGCATCTGCACCGGGATCTGCGCAAAGCCGAGATTGAGCGTAAAACCGTCCGACAGCGTAAGCAGCAGCTGTGACGAGCCGAAATAGATAAACAGGACCACCAGAATTTCCGGTAGCCCACGCAGCACGGTGACCAGCGCGGAGCCTGCCCAGGCGACGGGGAACCATTTCGCGGATTCCCACACCGCAAAGAACATCGCCAGCACGAGGCCGATAATCAGTGCGCAAACGGCAAGGCCGACGGTCATCCCGGCGGCGCTTGCTAAAGGAAAAATTTCATTCATCAGGAATTACTTCTGGAACCATTTTTTGTAGATGGTTTCGTAGGTGCCGTCTTTCTTCACTTTTTCCAGCGCAGCGTTGAATTTCTGCTGCAGCTCGGTGTTGCCCTGACGGACGGCAATGCCCAGACCGGTGCCGAAGTAGTCTTTATCGGTCACTTTGTCGCCCACTGGCGCCAGCTTGTCGTTGGCTTTCAGCCACTCGGTCACTACCGCGGTATCACCGAAAACGCCGTCAATACGGCCATTTTGCAGATCCAGCTTCGCGTTCTGGTAGCTGTCATAAGGAACGGTAGTAATTTCCGGATGCTTATCCGTGATGAATTTCTGGTGCGTGGTGCCGTTCTGCACGCCCACTTTTTTGCCTTTCAGCTGATCGACAGAGGTGAATTTCCCTTTCTGACCAATAAACAGGGCGGAGTTATCGTAGTAAGGGGCAGTGAACAGCACCTGCTTTTCACGTTCCGGGGTGATGTCCATACCGGCCATCACCGCGTCGATACGGCGGAACTTCAGGCTTGGGATTAGGCTATCGAACGCCTGGTTGCTGAAGGTACAGGTCGCATCGATCTCTTTACACAGGGCGTTAGCGAGGTCCACGTCGAAGCCCACAATTTTGTTGTTCGCATCAATCGACTCAAACGGAGGGTAGGAGGCTTCCGTGGCGAAACGAATGGTCTGGGCTGCGGTAGCAGAAAGGGTAACGCCAGCAAGCAGCACGGCAAGTAATACTTTTTTCATTATATTTCCCCTGACACAATCAATGAGATAAATAGTTTTTGAAGGCATCGGTTTGCGGGTTTGCGAAGCAGCTCGCATCACCTTGCTCAACGATATAGCCGTTTTCCATGTACACCACGCGGCTGGCGGTTTTACGCGCCACTTCCACTTCGTGGGTAACAATAACCTGCGTAATGTTGGTTTCCGCCAGCTCGCGAATGATGCTGACGATCTGGGCGGTGATCTCCGGATCCAGCGCTGCGGTCGGTTCATCAAACAGCAGAACGGCGGGCTCCATCATCAGCGCGCGGGCAATGGCGACGCGCTGCTGCTGACCACCGGAAAGGTGCAGCGGATAGCGGTCGCTGTAAGGCTTAAGGCGCAGACGATCCAGCAGCTTGTCGGCACGCGCGATCGCCTGATCCTTGCTTAACCCCAGCACGCGGCACGGCGCTTCAATCAGGTTTTGCAGGACGGTCAGATGCGGCCAGAGATTGTATTGCTGGAAGACCATGCCGACGTTTTGACGCAGTTCGCGAATCGCTTTATCAGAGGGCGTTTTCGCAAAATCAAAATGGTTGCCGGCAATCGCCAGCGTACCTGAGCGGGGCATTTCAAGCAGATTAAGGACACGCAGAAGGGAGCTTTTGCCTGCACCGCTCGGGCCAAGCAAAACCAGCGTTTCGCCTTCCGGGCAGTTCAGCGTGATGTCAAACAGCGCCTGGTGTGCGCCGTAGAAGCAGTTAATGCCGTTTAGTTTAATACTCATCGGGGCAGTCTTTACTCATCCAGGCAATCTATAGCAATTGAGGCCGCAGATAGTACCGTTGACAGAATAGTTATGCAATATTTCTGCGTTAAAAGTTAAATATAACCCGTATTTCCTCTTAAACATAGCACAAAATAGCGACGGGCAAGGTCGGCGAGTATAAATGTCGGCATTCCGCGAGAAATGCCGGACATTTTACGGGGGTAACATTTTTATAACTGATGATTTAGCGGTTCTCAACTGACTGGCGAAGCGTGCCGGCCGGGGCATGAACGCTGCCGCCAACGTAGCGCACGTCGTCGACCGCCCAGCACTGGCCCTCACGGATCATCAGCACTTCGTCCTGCCAGGTTTGGGTTCCCTGCGTCAGCTTCACGCGCAGCGGAATGTTACGCGCATCGGTGTTCGGGATGGTTGACGCGCTGGCCACCTCGGCGCTGTCCGGCAGCGTACTGCGGCTGGAGAACGGGTCGGATTTCAGCAGCGCGTTGTGCTGCGGATCGCGGGCGGCGTCGTTAAGCAGTTTTGCCAGGCCGTCGCTGAGATAGGGGCGCAGGCCGGTGAGGTCGTTGCTGCGGTGCTGAATGCGATAATCATAGAACTGCTGCGCCACGGCGTCCGGGCCGCCCTCAATGCAGGGGCCGCTGCGGGTTCCGATATCCTTAAAGGCTGGCGTGACCGTGGTGGTACAGGCGCTGAGCACCAGCGCGCAGGGCACCAAAAGTGTTAAAGCTGAATAGCGCATGTTGATTTCCTTATTTATTAACTATCCTTTCAATCATAGCGTAACGAACCGATAATGCTGTGCCTAAGGCATTGAACGCTAAAGAAGGAGAGAAACCATGCAGTTTTCAACAACGCCAACCCTGGAAGGGCAGACAATAACCGAGTATTGCGGTGTGGTCACCGGCGAAGCAATTCTCGGCGCCAATATCTTCCGTGACTTTTTTGCCGGCATCCGCGATATCGTGGGCGGGCGCTCGGGCGCATACGAAAAAGAGCTGCGCAAAGCGCGCGAAATTGCCTTTAAAGAGCTTGGCGAGCAGGCGGAAGCCCTCGGCGCCGATGCGGTCGTGGGGATTGATATCGACTACGAAACGGTCGGGAAAGATAGCAGCATGCTGATGGTAAGCGTAAGCGGTACGGCGGTGAAAACCCTGCGATGAGGCGTTCGTTTGCCGCGCTCCTGCTGGCGCTGCTGCTGGCAGGATGTGCCACCGAAAAAGGGATCGTCGACAAAGGCGCCTACGAGCTGGATACGCGTCATCAGGCGCAGGCGGCTTATCCGCGCATCAAGGTGCTGGTGATCCACTACACCGCGGACGATTTTGACAGCTCGCTGGCCACGCTGACGGATAAAAACGTCAGCTCTCATTACCTGATCCCGGCCAGGCCTCCGGCGCCGGACGGTAAGCCGCGCATCTGGCAGCTGGTCCCCGAGAGCGAGCTGGCCTGGCATGCGGGCATCAGCTTCTGGCGCGGTACCAACCGGATAAACGATACGTCCGTCGGCATTGAGCTGGAGAACCGCGGCTGGCAAAAAACGGCCGGGGTGAAGCACTTTACCCCGTTTGAGCCCGCGCAAATTGCGGCGCTGGTGCCCCTCGCCAAGGACATTATTGCCCGCTACAACATCAGGCCCGAAAACGTGGTGGCCCATTCGGACATCGCCCCGCAGCGCAAAGACGATCCCGGCCCGCTGTTCCCGTGGCGACAGCTTGCCCGGCAGGGCATTGGCGCATGGCCCGATCCGGCGCGCGTCGCGTTCTATACAGACGGGCGGCCGCGCTATCAGCAGGTGGACACCGGGGCATTGCTCGATCTCCTCGCGCGCTATGGCTATGAGGTGCCGGTTGACGGCACCCCGGCGCAGCAAAAGCGCGTCATTACGGCATTCCAGATGCATTTCCGTCCCGAGCGGTGGAACGGCGTCGCGGACGTCGAAACGATGGCCATTGCCGAAGCGCTTTTAGAGAAATACGGGCAGGGATAATCCTTCGGACTGCCCCGAATGCCTTGTTTAACCCCAGTCCCTTTAAGATTAATCTTAAGTACAAACTCAATTCATTTTTAGTTAATTGACTTAAAATTATCCCGATTTAAGATGGACACATAGCTTGCTAACTATTGCGGCAAATAAAACTATCACCTTCATCTTTTGTTTTTTTTCTTATGAACATCTCCAGGAAATATTCCAGAGCTGAGGCTTTTCTTTGCCTTGGTTTTGCATTCTAAAAATTAACATCTTAAATCGGGTATAACAATGTTAAGCATCTATGCAAAAAAATTACGTCCGCAACATGAAATGGAAGCCATTATTTCTGCAACGTCAGGCTTTGAAGAAAAAACGTTAAAGAAATGGCAGAAAATATCCACGTCTGATTCACAATATATTCATATTATCGTCAGCGGCGAAGTTGAATTCCGACGCGAATCCGACGAGCTGTGTATGTTCACGGTGACCGGCCAGTGCATTTTCGGTCTTTCAGCAATGTACTACAACGCGACCCACATGTATGGCCTCGTTCGCGCCAATACCGTGGTGCGCTCGATCAAGAAAGAAGTCTTCGCACAGCTGATGACGGAAAACAATTTATGGCCTGAACTGACCAAAGTGCTCTCCTGGTACATCTGCATGCTGAGCAAACGTGACGATGTTCTGGTTGCCCGCAGCGCTTATTCAGTGGTGCGTGAATTTTTATACGAAATTAACGATCTGATGGTCCATCAGCAGCGCGATATTAACGTTTATGATTATATTCAGGAGTACACCAACCTGGCGCGCAGCACCATCATTAAAATTCTCTCCGATCTGAAAAAAGGGCAATATATCGTTGTGGAAAAGGGTCGACTCCTTAACCTGACAACGTTGCCAGAAAAATATTAACTATTCCAGCCGGTCTCCTTTCTCACTTAAAGGAGACCGGGCATCCACGTTATGTACACCCTCTTTTTGCGAATTATCCTGCGTTTCGTCTACCGGCGGCGCGGGAATTTTGCCTTGCGCATAATCCTGCTCCTGTTCTTTTAACGCCTGCTTCACTAAATCGCTTAATGAGGCATCGTCACTCCCGGCACTGCTGGAGGCCGCCTCGTGCGCTTCGGTGCCGGGCAAGGTGTCGCGGGACGTATCATGCGGCACGTCGCCGTCAGGTGCCTGCTGCCAGTCGGCATCATCAGCGTTAATGGGCAGATCCTGCATGGCTGGAACATCCGCCTGCACCGGTGCGGGTTTTGGCTCCGGATGAGGATGCGGGAACGGCTTGCTCACATACACATAGTGCATATCTGAAAGCTGCGTCTCGGGCTTCGCGACGCTCGCTTTGACCGGCTCCGGTGCAGGATGGCGCAGGTTCCAGTAAATATGCGCGTAAAGCCCTGCGATTATCATGGCGCACAGGCCCAGCATGACCAAAACAGCATGGCTGACGATGTTTCTCAGACGGGGGAGGCGGTATGAAAACCAGACCGCCTCGCCGGTGGTGTAACTGCGCTGAGCCGCAAGACAGATGGTAGACATCAGGAATGTTTCTCCTGCTTTTTCGCATCCGGCGTGGATTGCGAGGCTTGTATTAATACGCTCGGCGTGGAATGGGTTTCACGCATTAACTGCATCAACGTATCTTCACCGGGAATGCCATCCACGTGCAGATGCATTTTTTGCTGGAATTCACGGGTGCGTTTCACCATCTCCGCCGTCCAGGTCTGCGCATGGGTTTCCGGCTGACTGAGGGCCAGGCTGAGCTGCTGGTCGAGCCAGGTCATGTCTTTCGCGTCGCTGGCGGCCGTGATCGCATCTTTGCCGTCCGGCGTCAGGCGGTGAAGCTGGGTATAGTTGCCGGTGGCATGCTGGTTAAACCAGCTGCGGCTCACCTGCCACGTGCGGTTATTCATCAGCAGGTCGAGGGAGTTATCCCCGACGCGTGCGACGACGGCATAGTTAAGGTGGTTACCGGTTTTCAGCTCACTGACCCACGGGTAACCCTCCTGCGCCAGCGCGTCCAGTGAGGCGTTACCCTGCTTGCACATCAGGTTCACCTTCGCGGCGTTTTGACACAGGGCATCGTCCGCCGAGGCGTCATATCCCCACATCAGATAGAGCTGATGCATCGCATCCGGCTGATTCACCATCTCGTTGTCGATAACCGGCACCACCGGGGCCTCAACGTTTGGCGTCTGCTGTTTCCAGCTGACGGGCACCGGCAGCTGAACCGGCAGCCTGGCGGTGATGGACGAGGTGAAATACCAGCCGCAGGCGGCGAACAGCACGGAGGCAAACAGCCCTACGGTCGCCAGGCGCTTGCCGCGTTTTCTCGCTGGCAGGATTTCGCCCGCGGCCAGCCGTAAATGACGCGGGCTGACCTGGGCCGCGCGTTCGGTCCAGGCGGCCAGCATTGACAGGTGCGCCAGCTCATTCAGCTTGCTGATATTCCCTTTGGTCAGCGAATGCATTTTGCGCACGCGCGCCGGGCTGAGTGGCGCACTCTCGCACCCGTGCTCTTCGCACTGCGCCTGAACGTAGCCGAGCGACTCCCGGCAGGTGAGAGGCCGCAGGGTGTGGCGGGTATGCGCATATTCACGCAGTTCAGGCTGCTGCATCAGGACGGCGTCCTGTTCGGCGGTACCCATCAACACCACGGCCAGGCGAAACTCCCGCTCCTGCGCGCGCGTCAGCAGCATCGCCAGCACGTCCCGACAGGTGTCTTTCATGGCTTCGGCATGGGTAATCACCAGCACTTTCGTCCGGGCTTTCTCCCCTTGCCACTGATGCAGTACGGCATCCACCGCCTGAAGACGGTTCTTGCTCTCTTTCGTTCCCGGGCTGAGTTTGTACAGCAGGCTACTGGCACTCAGTTTTGGAAACGCGTTGACGGCAAGCGTGCCGGGAGCTGCGGATTTCAGGGCATCGCTGAACTGGCCCAGCAGCGGGGCATCGTTGGAAAAGAGCCCGGTAATCCCCGCCCGTTGGGTTTTCTCTTTCAGCAGGTTGAATACGTCCTGGTGATAAGGCACCAGAAAATCCCCGGATAACCGGGTTATTTTCCGAAAGGGCGGGTTTTTAAAAGTAAAGTGGCTCTGATACATAACGACTTACCGTCTCTGATTAGGAATAGCAACAGGACGAGAAAGTAAAGCAACGCTATAGGGTGGTCAATTTATGCACCGGGTAAAAATATCCTGCTGTTGAGCCCTAACATCTGGATTTTATATGGTCAATATTTTTCTGTATGAAAGTTGGTGGCAAAGTCGATGGTTGTTTTTACAGCCGGAAATTACTCTTTGCTCACATATTGGCGCAGCCGATGCTGCTTATTATTGCTTTGTTAAAGGCCAGATGAAAAATGAGGTTCTCATTTCTGTCACGGTGGATAACGCCTTGCATGATGTTTTTGCTGTTAATTTTTTGCGGCCAGCAAGGGTATCTGACGTTCAAAGATTATAAAAAAGTTACGAATAAGTTGGCTAATTCTGATGCGCAGCCGCTGAAAAAACGTCGTGACGAAAAGACATTCACCCTTTTCACGGCGGCGGTACGTCAGGACAACGCGGCAGCAGCGGTAAAAACCCCGCTGGCTGCGGAGATCGAAGGTATCGTGCGCAGCGATGATGCCTGGCTTTCGTTCGCCGTGATCAAAACGCCGGGGGGGCAGAAGAGCTACCGTGAAGGCGAGCCGCTGGTCGGCTTTAACGACGCGTTTATTCAGGAAATTAACAAAGACAATGTGGTGGTTAATTACGAAGGTGCTACGCAGGTACTGGCGTTAAATAAGCCGGATTATTTTAAGGGCGGCGTTGACAGCGGCCCGGTAAGCAAATCGACGAAAGATGCAGGCGCGGAAAGCGTGCATCTGGATGATTATCTGGTGTTAAAACCGCTGATCGAAAAAGGCCAACTGGAAGGCTACAACATTAATCCAAGGAATGCCTCTGCGTTCTTCAGCCATACCGGGCTGGAAAAAGGGGACGTGGCGGTAAAAGTCAACTCTGTCGATATGACCGACGAGGCAAAAGCAAAAAGCATTATTGCCAACTGGTCGAAAATGAAAGAAGCGGAGGTCGTCGTCAGACGTCACGCTCACCTTGAAAATATTCGGGTTAATGTTCTAAACAATTAACAAGTGTACAGCCATGAAGAAATTTCCTTGGGCGTGCGTGGCGCTGACCGCATTGTCGTTATATTCCGGTTCGCTGTTTGCAGCGAACTTTAGCGCGAGCTTTAAAAATACCGATATCCGCGAGTTTATCGATACGGTAGGCCGCAACCTTAATAAAACCATTCTCGTCGACCCGTCCGTTCAGGGCACGGTGTCGGTGCGAACCTACAACGTGCTGACGGAAGATGAATATTACCAGTTCTTCCTGAGCGTGCTGGATCTGTACGGCCTGTCGGTGATCCCGATGGACAACGGCATGGTGAAAGTGGTGCGTTCCAGCGTCGCCCGCACCGCCGGGGCGCCGCTGGCAGACAGCAGCAATCCGGGCAAAGGGGATGAGATCATCACCCGCGTCGTGCGCATGGAAAATGTGCCGGTACGCGAGCTGGCCCCGCTGCTGCGCCAGCTCAACGACGCGACCGGCATCGGTAACGTGGTGCACTTTGAGCCGTCCAACGTGCTGCTGTTAACCGGCAAGGCCTCGGTGGTGAACCGCCTGGTGGACCTGGTTCAGCGCGTGGATAAAGACGGTATTCAGCGTCGCGAAATTGTGCCGCTGCGCTACGCCTCTGCCAAAGAGCTCTCTGACATGTTGAACAACCTCAACAACGAAGAGCAGAAAGGGCAGAACGCGCCGCAGCTGGCTACCAAAGTGGTGGCGGATGACGAAACCAACAGCCTGGTGATCAGCGGCTCGGAAGAGGCGCGGACGCGCACCCGCGCGCTGATCCATCAGCTGGATCGCGAGCAGAACAACGAGGGCAATACCCGCGTCTTCTATCTCAAATACGCCAACGCCACCAAGGTGGTGCCGGTGCTGACCGGGATTGGCGAACAGCTGAAAGACAAAGCGGGCGCGCCGAAGGCGAAAACCGCTACCGCGTCCAGCGATCTGAATATCACCGCCGACGAGTCAACCAACTCGCTGGTGATCACCGCGCAGCCAAACGTGATGAACTCCCTGGAGAAGGTGATTGATAAGCTCGATATTCGTCGTCCGCAGGTGCTGGTGGAAGCCATCATCGCGGAGGTTCAGGACGGCAGCGGAATGGATCTGGGCGTGCAGTGGACCAGCAAGCACGGCGGCGTCCAGTTTGGATCCACCGGCCTGCCAATCAGCCAGGTCAAAAATGGCACCATTAAGGGGCTGTCGTTTACCGGCATGGCGACCGGCTTCTTTAACGGCGACTTCGGCGCGCTGATGACCGCGCTCGCCAACGGTTCCAAGAACGACATTCTCTCTACGCCAAGCGTGGTCACGCTGGACAACAAAGAGGCGTCGTTCAACGTCGGTCAGGACGTGCCGGTACTGTCCGGTTCCCAGACCACCAGCGGCGACAACGTCTTTAACTCCGTTGAGCGTAAGACGGTCGGTACCAAGCTGAAAATCGTGCCGCAGATTAACGACGGCGACATGATTCATCTCAAGATTGAGCAGGAAGTGTCCAGCGTGGACGCCAGCGCCACCGAAGACGCCAGCCTTGGCCCAACCTTCAACACCCGTACCATCAGTAACGAAGTGATGGTGCACAGCGGTCAGACCGTGGTGCTGGGCGGCCTAATGGAGAACGTCACCAAAGAGACCGTCTCCAAGGTGCCGCTGCTGGGCGATATTCCGCTGGTGGGCCAGCTGTTCCGCTACACCTCCGAAGATACCTCTAAACGTAACCTGATGGTGTTTATCCATACCACGGTGCTGCGCGACGACGACAACTACAGTGCGGCGTCGAAAGAGAAATATGACCAGATCCGTGCCCGCCAGCAGCAGCGCATGGAGGAGAAAAAGCTGGGTATCGTCTCGAATAACAATAACCCGGTGATGCCCGCGTATCCGTCCGCGCCTGCCGCAGAGGCGGTGCCGGTGACAACCAGCGCGGCCGCGACGCGTAACCCGTTTAAAGAGTAGGGCGGAGGGGCCACGTGGACGAGCTGAGCAAAACCCTGTGTAGCAGCAGCTACGCAAAAGATAACGGCGTTTTATTTTACAACAATGACGTCTATATCCGTGAGGATACCCCGGCGTTTGCGCTGCTGGAAATGCGCCGGGTGCTGGGACGCCCGTTCGTTCCGGTGACCCTGACGCCGGAAGCCTTTGACGAGCTGCTGGCGAAAATCTGGCAGCAGAGCAGCGGCGTGTCGCAGCAGCTGGTGGACGATATGGACGCGGATATCGATCTGATGGCGCTAACCGAGGAGATCCCGGATAACGAGGATCTGCTCGATAACGACGAAAACTCGCCGGTGATCCGCCTGATCAACGCCATTCTTGGCGAGGCGGTGAAGGACGGCGCGTCGGATATTCATATTGAAACCTTCGAGCGCACGCTGAGCATTCGCTTCCGCGTCGACGGCGTGCTGCGCCCGGTGCTGCAGCCGGCGCGCAAGCTCGCGCCGCTGCTGGTGTCGCGCATCAAGGTCATGTCGAAACTCGACATCGCCGAGAAGCGCTTGCCGCAGGATGGCCGTATCTCCCTGCGCATTGGCCGCAAGGCGATTGACGTGCGCGTGTCGACCATTCCCTCCCAGTACGGCGAGCGGGTGGTCATGCGTCTGCTCGATAAAAGCAACCTGAAGCCCGACATCAACAAGCTGGGGCTGATTGATGAAGAGCTGGAGAAGTTAAAAGGGCTGATTGACCGCCCGCACGGCATTATCCTGGTCACCGGGCCCACGGGCTCCGGTAAAAGTACCACCCTGTACGCCATTCTCTCGGCGCTGAACGGCCATGAACGCAACATTTTGACCGTAGAAGACCCGATTGAATACGAGCTGGAAGGGGTGGGGCAGACGCAGGTTAACCCGCGCGTGGACATGACCTTTGCCCGCGGCCTGCGCGCGATCCTGCGTCAGGACCCGGACGTGGTGATGATCGGGGAAATTCGTGACGGTGAAACCGCGCAAATTGCGGTGCAGGCGTCGCTCACCGGTCACCTGGTCATGTCTACGCTGCACACCAACAGCGCCGCAGGGGCGATTACGCGTCTGCGCGACATGGGGCTGGAGTCGTTTTTAATCGGTTCATCATTGCTCGGCGTCATTGCCCAGCGTCTGGTGCGTCGGCTGTGCACGCACTGCCGGACCACCAGCCCGCTGAACGCCAATGAAAAAGCGCTGTTCAGCTTTATGGACGCGCCGCCGAAGGCGATCTATCGCGCGGTGGGCTGCGAGCACTGCCGCCAGAGCGGCTACCAGGGCCGTGCCGGTATTCATGAATTCCTGGTGGTGGACAGCACCATGCGCCGCGCCATTCATGAAGATAAGGACGAAATGTCCATCGAAACGCAGCTCTTTAAGCAGGCCTACAGCCTGCGCGAAAACGGGCTGCTGAAGGTGATTAGCGGCGTCACCTCTCTGGAAGAGGTGATGCGCGTCACCGCCGAGCGTGGAGGTGATGCGTAATGGCCCTCTACGCCTGGACGGCGACGGATGTTGCGGGTAAAACCCAGCGCGGCACCCTGCAGGCCGAGGGCCAGAAGCAGGTTCGCCAGTGGCTTCGCGAGCAAAAGCTGATGCCCGTCAGCATCACCGAAACCCGCGAAGCGGCGGCCGCCGGAAAAGCGAAAACCGGGGCAAAGCTCTCCACGCCGGTGCTGTCGATGTTTACCCGCCAGCTCTCTACGCTGGTCAACGCCGCGCTGCCGCTCGAGAGCGCGCTGAAGGCCATCTCGAAGCAGACGGAGGACAAAAAGCTGGCGGCGATGGTGGTTGAAATTCGCGAGAAGGTGGTGGAAGGGCACACGCTCTTTGACGCCTTCAGCCAGTTTCCGCGCACCTTTGACAAGCTCTACTGCACGCTGGTGATGGCCGGTGAAAAGACCGGCCACCTGGGCGACGTGCTGGAGAAGCTGGCGGAGTACAGCGAGCAGCGCCAGAAGATGAAAAGCAAGCTGACGCAGGCGATGGTCTACCCGATCACCCTGACGGTGGTGGCCATTGCGGTCATCAGCATTCTGCTGGTGGCGGTGGTGCCGCAGGTGATCGAGCAGTTCACCCACATGAAGCAGCAGCTGCCGATCACCACCCGCACGCTGATTGCGGTGAGCGACTTCCTGCAGGCTTACGGCATCTATATTGTCGGCGTGCTGGGCGGCGGGTTTATCGGCTTTAAGGCGTGGCTCAAAAGTGCCAAAAACCGCTTTAAGTGGCACAGCTGGCTGGTCAACGGCTCGCCTATTAAAAAGCTGGTGTGCGCCATCAACAGCGCCCGCTATATCCGCACCCTGAGCATCCTGCAGGCCAGCAGCGTGCCGCTGCTGGAGGGGATGTATATCGCGATGGACGGTATCGAAAACCTCTATGCCCGGCAGGTGCTGGAGCAGGCGGCGGATACCGTGCGCCAGGGGGCATCGCTTTACGCCGCGCTGGAGCAGGCGAAGCTCTTTCCGCCCACCATGCTGTACATGATTGCCTCCGGGGAAGAGAGCGGCGAGTTAGGCAATTTAATGGACCGCGCGGCGGAAAACCAGGAATCGGCATTACAGCATCGCATTACCTTAACGCTGTCGGTATTTGAACCGGCGCTGGTGGTCTCCATGGCAACGATTGTTTTATTCATCGTACTGTCAATATTACAACCGCTTCTGCAACTTAATAATATGGTAGGTTAAATCATGGCTTTAAAACGTAAAAACCTGGCGCGTCAGGCGGGCTTCACTTTGCTCGAATTAATGGTGGTCATTGTTATTCTCGGCGTGCTGGCGAGTATGGTGGTGCCCAATTTAATGGGTAATAAAGAAAAAGCGGATGCCCAAAAGGCGACCAGCGATATTGTCGCCCTCGAAGGCTCGCTGGATATGTACAAGCTGGATAACCACCGTTACCCGACAACCGAACAGGGCCTGCAGGCGCTGGTGACCAAGCCGGAAATCGCGCCAATCCCGAACGGCTACCGCGCGGATGGCTACATTCGCCGCCTGCCGCAGGACCCGTGGGGCAACGATTATCTGCTCGTAAGCCCGGGTGAACACGGCGCGGTTGACGTCTTCTCTGCCGGTCCGGACGGTGAAGCCAATACCGCCGATGATATTACGAACTGGTCTCTGGATAAGAAAGAGAAATAATGAAAAATCAACGCGGCTTTACGTTGCTGGAAATTATTCTGGCGCTGGTGATATTTGCCAGCTGCGCCATGATGGTGGTGTCAACAATACCTTCGCGCAGCGGAGCGGATATTTTTGGCCAGCAATTAAAAGCCCTCGTTGATTATGGCTCTGACCGCGCGGTGATGGACGGAAATATCGTTGGGCTGGCGATCACCACGGAAAGTTATCAGCTGGTGACGCTTGAAGATAAAAATGGCGAGCGTCGCTGGGTGCCGTTATCCGCGGGGCGTATCACCACCAAAGGGGATTTCCCGGAAGAGATGCACGTTTCGCTTTCGCCGCAGCGTCTGGCCGCCACGCTAACGTCCGATCCGCAGGTGCTTTTTTTGCCGGACGGCGAAATCAGCCGCTTCACGCTGACGCTGCAAAGCTACGACAAAGCGCACCATTTCCGCGTGGTGTCGCAAGGTGCGGCCCCTGTATCGGTAGAAAACGATGGCTAACGGTAAGAAAAAGCAAACGGGGATGACGCTGCTGGAGGTCATGGTGGCGCTGGTCATCTTCTCCACCGCCGCGCTGGCGCTGATGAACTCGGTCTCTCTGAACGTGCGTTTTACCCACGGGCTGGCCGATACGCTGCAGGCAAGCTGGGTGGCCGAGAACCAGCTCGCGGAGGCGCAGCTCGCGAAAACCGACTTCCCGGATGCAGAACAGCAGGGAACCGAAATCATGGGCGGACGCAGCTGGAACTGGCGCAAGCAGCGGGTCAAAACCGCCGACAACGGCTGGGCTAACGCCATCCGCGTGTATGCGGAAGGCGATGACAGCCAGCCGGTGATCGCGCTGCAAATCATTCCGCCGGGAGAGATCAAGTGAACAAAGCCCGACGCCAGCGCGGTTTTACCCTGCTGGAGATCATGATTGCGCTGACCATCTTTGCGGTGATCAGCACCCTGGCCTGGCAAATTCTGGATGGCGCAATGCGCACCAGTTCTGCCACCGATGCCAGCGCGGCGAAGCTTAACCAGCTTCAGCGCGCCTGGAACCTGATGGAGCGTGATTTCTACCAGCTCCAGGCGCGCGCGCCGCGCAACGAGCCGGATCTGTTCCGCCAGGAGGATGACGCGCTTGAGCTGACCACGCTAAACGGCGTGAGCGGTACGGTGCAGCTTGAGCGCGTGCGCTGGCGGCTGGAGGAGGGGCGTCTGTATCGCGACGTCTGGCCGGTCATCGACTGCCCGGCGGACGTTAAGCCGGATGAAGTGCCGATCGTCAGCGACGTGAAATCCCTGACGTGGCGTTTTTACCGCCAGGGCTGGCAGAAAAGCTGGAGCGACCCGGCGCACCTGCCGGACGGAGTGGAGCTGACGCTGACCATGGAAAACGGCGAGACCTGGCGCTGGGTGTTTACGACCCCGGGGGATCTGCCGACGGCGGCGCCCGCGCCAGAGGCCGCCGCTGTGGCGCAACCTGCACCACAGGCCGTACCGGAAGCGAAACCATGAGTGTCTTACGCAAACAGAAAGGGGTGGCGCTGCTGGTGGTACTGATCCTGCTGGTGATGATGTCGGCGCTGGCCGCCAAAATCAGCCAGCAGTTCTGCCGCAACCTGCAGAAAACGCATTATCAGGTGAGCCAGCAGCAGTTGCGCTGGGCGATGCAGGCCCAGGAAAAAGTGGTCAAAGACCGTCTGCAAAGCGACGCCAGCGGCGAGAGCAACGCGCTATCCCCCGATGGTGACTGGCATCAGCCGCTGGAAACGCAGGGTGATGACTACACGGTGGTCAGCCAGGTGGAAGACGCCCAGGACTGCTTCAACGTCAATAACCTGTTGGCCGCAGAAAAAAAACCGGCCCAGGGGCAAGACCAGTCTGCCGTGCCGGAAAAGCCGCGCAACGAGCGAATTGTTGAGCAGATCCTGACCCAGAGCGGGCTGAGCCAGACCACGGCGGAAGAGGTTTACCTTCAGCTGGTGGGCTATCTCGACGGTGACACCACCACGGCCAAAGACGGCGCCGAGACCGACGCCTGGGCAGGCGTGGTACCCGCCCGTCAGCCGGCTAACCAGATGATGCGCACTATCTCGGAGATCAAACTGCTGCCTGCGTTTCCGGCGTCGGCATACCCGAAGGTGAGCAAGCTGCTGTGTGCGCTGCCGGACAGCGCCAGCAGGGTGGATGTGAACACCCTGAAGCCGGAGCAGGCCGCCCTGTTGGCCGCCCTGTTTCCGGGGAAACTAACTGAAGATGACGCGCTTCGCCTGATCGAATCGCGTCCTGAAAGCGGCTGGGAAAACATGGAGACCTTCAGCAAAGCGCTGGAGCAAACCTTCCCGCAGCTAAAGGACGATCTCCCGCAGGTGGCCGAGCTTCTCTCGATAAACAGCCGGTATTTTCGCGTTAACTATACCGGCAATACCGATGCATTAACGCTTCGCGTGGTAAGCCAGCTTCAGGTCAATAACGAAGCCGGTGAGATCGTGACGTGGCAACGTCGTTACCGAATGATTGAATAAGAAAAGTAGAACGCTATGAAACAGGTCCTTTTTGTTCGTCCCGACAGCCGCGAGGGCGGGAAAATAACGTGGTGTGTCTCCGGCAGCGAGCAGGTTGAGGTGCTGGAGAGCCTGGACGCGCTGGCAGACCATCCCCTGGCCGCCCGCGTTTGCCTGCTGCTGCCTGCCAGCAACATGATCTTCCGCCACTTTACGCTGCCGAAGAAAGTCGCCTCGCAGGCGACGGCGTTCTCGTGGATGGCGGAAGAGACGCTGATTGGCGACGTGGATAACCTTCACTGGACGGTGCTTCACAAAAAGGGTGCCGAGGTGGACGCGGTGGCGATCGACGCCGATTGCCTGCGCGGATGGTTAACCCGCTGTCATGAGGCCGGTTTGAAGGTGATTCAGGCGCTGCCGGATGCCTGGCTGCTGCCCGTGACGGCAGGGGGAAGTACGCTGGTCGCTATGGATCAGTGCTACTGGCTGCGCTTATCGCCCCATGTTGGCAGCGAAATGGAGGCGAGCCTGCTGCCGCTTCTGATGCAGAAAGCCGGAGAGGGGGAGGTGTGCTGCTACGGCGACGCGCCTGACGGGGTGGACGTTGACGTCGTGCTTCCCTGGCAGCATCCGCTGGTCCTGATCCAGCCGCAGTGGCGCGCCAGCCGCGTCACGCTCCTGCACGGTGAGTTCAGCGCGAAAGCGGGCGCGGGGAAAGCCTCTAAGGGCATCAAGGCCGCGATGGCCGCGGCGGGCCTGCTCTCTCTCGGCCTGCTGCTGGGCCCGCGCGTCGCGATGGCCTGGATGCTGGTACAGCAGGAAAATCAGGTTCAGCAGGAGATCCTGCAGGTTTATCAGCACCATTTTCCCAGCATGCGTCAGCAGACCAACATCAAATATCACTTTGGTCAAAATGTGAAAAAGCAGACCAGAGGGGTGTTTCTGCAGCTGGACGATCTGGAAAAAGCCAGGCAGGCCGTGCCCGAGCTGGAGATCACGCTGCTCGAATACGATGCTCAGCAAAACACGCTGACGCTGAGCGCCCGTTCGCAAAACCAATCCGCGTTGCAGACGTTCGTAACACAGGCGGGGGAATATTTTGATTTCACCTTACAGCCTGTGTCGACCTCTGCGCCTTATACCGCCATGATCGCAGGGAAACATAAATGAAAGAGCGAATCACGCAGCTTAAGTCTCGTTATCAACATTACAGCGCCAGGGAAAAAGTTATTCTGAAAATATGTGCCGCCGCAATAGCGGGAGCGGTTATTTATTACGCGGGTATGGTCCCGCTGGATAATATGATTCAGAACAGCAAAGCCACGCTGAGCAGACAAAAAGAGACGCTCAACTGGATGCGCAGTGAAATAGATAAAAACCATCTCCAGGTCCAGATTGTCAAAACGGATAATCCGCGCGCGGTGGTGGAGAACAGCGCGCAGGAAATTCATCTTCCTCTGACGGAGGTGCATCAGGATGGACAAACCTTATCGTTCGTGGTTAATCGCGTAAACGTCTACGAATTGAAAAACTGGCTGCGGGAAATAAACCAGAATTCCGGCGTCAGGCTGCAGAAAATGAATCTCACCCCGGTCGATCACCTCAGCGATGTCAGGGCGGAAGTCCAGCTCACCTGGAGCAAAACCGCATGAACACCGTCGCGCTGATGCGGGAGGTTTACCCGGTGGGATTCCCGCTAATGAGTGCGATTTTTGGCGGCATTGTCGGGAGCTTTCTTGGGGTGGTCGCCGAACGCGTGCCGGGCATGGTCATGGAGGAGGAGGGGAGCGGTAACCTGCTCTTTCCGGCCTCGCACTGCCCGGTCTGCCAGCACAGGCTGGCCGCCTGGGAGAATATTCCGCTGGTCAGCTGGCTTGTATTAGGCGGGCGCTGCCGCCGGTGCAGAACGCCTATTCCCTTGCGGATATTTTTAATCGAACTTTTTTCCGCACTGTTTTGTGGTATCACCGCCTGGTGCTCGCCGGACATCCCGTCCCTCCTTGCCGTATGGTTGCTGGCCGCCTTTTTGCTGCCCCTGGCGATGATTGACTGGCGGCACCAGCTGCTGCCGGACTGTCTGACGAAGCCTCTGCTGTGGGCAGGATTACTGTTCCATGCGTTTGGCCACTCGCTAGCGCTGCGCGATGCGCTGTTCGGCGCGGTAGCGGGCTATCTTTCCCTGTGGCTGCTCTACTGGGCATTTCGGTTGTTTACCGGCCGGGAAGGGTTGGGGTATGGCGACTTTAAGCTGCTGGCGGCTCTGGGTGCCTGGTGCGGCTGGCAGGCGCTGCCTGCAATTCAACTCGCGGCCGCGCTGAGCGGTATTGCGGGATATTTCGCCTTAAATAGTTTAAATAAAAATAACCTCACTATTCCTTTCGGTCCCTATCTCTCATTTGCTGGAATAGTGGTGTTTATTGGACAGCAGTTTGCTTCCATATTTTAAATATACGGGTCAAGTTTTTTTATAAGTTTTTTCGACGGTGGAAGAGAAGGACGTCTCTTTGCGCTCTGTGTATCGTAGGGGATATAAGCTACACGGAATTGGGGCTTGTATCTTTTTATGGGGGAATACAACGCAGCAAAACGTTTTTGTCACGGTTGTCAGGTTAGTTAAATACGCATTACGCGAAACATGCCATGTTCTCAAGGAAGACATGGGTATTAACGTTAAGAATATATTTATCGGGAAATAACGAATGAAATTTATGAAGCCTAAATATCTGGCGCTCTTTATTGCGGCAGCAACCAGCTCCGCATTCGCAGCGGCGCCAGGTGCACCGACCATTGGTTCCGGCAATGACAAGTTTGCCCTGGTTGAAGTGGATCAGGCCGCTCAGGATTATAACAATCTGGTCAAAGTGCATAATGACGGCGTCGATGTGAAAGTGGAGTGGAACGTCTGGAGCGGCGATGCGCCAACCTCCGCGAAAGTTCTGCTGGACGGTAAAACCGTGTGGACCGGTGCCGGCGGCGCGTCGGGCTCTGCGACGTTCAAAGTGAAAAAAGGTGGACGTTATCAGGAGCAGGTTGAAGTTTGTAACGCCAGCGGCTGTACGAAAAGCGCCAGCAAGCTGATCCTCGTTGCGGATACCGACGGTAGCCACCTGCTGCCGCTGAACACGTCGCTGCAGGAGAACAATAAATCCTTCGCGAAACATACCGATAAAGTGGTTGCGGCCTACTTCCCGGAGTGGGGCGTCTATGACCGTAACTTCCCGGTTGACAAAATTCCTGCTGCTAACCTGAACCACATTCTGTACGGCTTCATTCCAATCTGTGGCGGTGACGGCATCAACGACGGCCTGAAAACCGTTGAAGGCGGCAACAGCTTCGCCGTGCTGCAGCGCGACTGCCAGGGCCGTCCTGACTTTACCGTGGCGATCCACGACCCGTGGGCTGCGCTGCAGAAACCACAGGCTGGCGTCTCCAACTGGGACGACCCGTACAAAGGTAACTTTGGTCAGCTGATGGCGCTGAAAAAAGCGCACCCAGGCCTGAAGGTGCTGCCATCTATCGGCGGCTGGACCCTGTCCGATCCGTTCTTCCACATGGGCGACCCGGCCATCCGCGCGCGCTTCGTCTCCTCTGTTAAAGACTTCCTGCAGACCTGGAAATTCTTTGACGGCGTGGATATCGACTGGGAATTCCCTGGCGGCGGCGGTGTGACCGAGACTAAAGGCAACCCGCAGCAGGATAAAGCGACCTATACCGCGCTGATGCACGATCTGCGCACCATGCTGAACGAGCTGTCTGCCCAGACTGGCCGTACCTACGAGCTGACCAGCGCTATCGGTGCCGGTAAAGACAAGATTGAAGACGTGGACTACACCACTGCTCAGCAGTACCTCGACCACATCTTCCTGATGAGCTACGACTTCTACGGCGGCTGGAGCAACACCGAGCTGGGCCACCAGGCTGCGCTGAATGCGCCAGCATGGAGACCAGACACCAACTACACCACCGCAAACGGGGTTGATGCCCTGCTGCAGCAAGGCGTACAGCCTGGCAAGATCGTGGTGGGTGCGGGCATGTATGGCCGCGGCTGGACCGGCGTACACGGCTACACCGGCAACAATCCGTTCACCGGCACCGCGACCGGTATGGTGCGAGGCACCTGGGAACCGGGCGTCGTTGACTATCGCCAGATCGTTAACGAGTACAAAGGTAAACCAGGCTGGGAATACGGCTACGATGCTGACGCGGAAGCGCCATACGTGTTCAACAAGTCAACCGGCGACCTGATCTCGTATGAAGACGCGCGTTCTACTGCGGCAAAAGGCAAATACGTACTCCAGAAAAACCTGGGTGGCCTGTTCGCATGGTCTATTGATTCCGATACCGGGGACATCCTGAACGCCATGAACGAAAGCCTGCTGGGCAGCGGCACAACGCCGGTTGATCCTGTTGTGACCAACCATGCGCCAATCGCATCCTCCGCAGATCAGAACGTTTCTGGCCCGGCAACCGTTACGCTCGATGGTTCAGCGTCCAGCGATCCGGACGGCGATGCGATTACCTACAAATGGACTCAGGTTTCTGGCCCGTCAGTGACCCTGACCAACAGCACCAAAGCGAAAGCCACCTTCAACGTTGCGGCTGTCACCAGCGATCAGACCATGGTGTTCCGCCTGACGGTAACCGACGCAAAAGGCCTGAGCAACGCGATTGACGTGCAGGTAGTTAACAAGGCGCCGAAGGCTAACCAGGCACCGGTTGTGAACCCAATGGAAGCGGTAACGCTGCAGGCGGGTGAAACCTATACCCTGCACGCGCAGGCTGCAGATCCGGACGGTGATAACCTGACCTACACCTGGAGCGTTCCGGCGGATATGCACGCGACCGGTACTGATACCGCGAACGTGACCATCACGGCGCCAGAAGTCACCTCTACCTCTTCCTACACCCTGAATGTGGTGGTCGGCGATGGTAAAACCAGCGTGCAGTCTAACGTCCAGGTTACGGTCAATCCGAAACCGGCCGACGTGACGCCGCCAGCTGATGACGTGACTCCGCCGTCTGACGAGGTGACTCCGCCAGCTGATGACGTGACGCCACCATCTGATGAAGGCACTGCAACCGGCAGCTGCGACGCACCGGTTGACGCTAACGCCAGCAAATATGCTGCGTGGGATTCCAGCAAAATCTACAACACTGGCGATACCGTCAGCTTCGACCATCTGGTATGGAAAGCGAAGTACTGGACTCAGGGCAACCAGCCTGGCTTCGGCGTAGACGCGTGGGAACTCATGAGCAACGTGAAGATGAACTGGCGTTCTGACCTGGTATACAACGGCGGCGACACCACCACTTACAAGGGTAACGTTTACCGTGCCAAATGGTGGACCCGTGGTGATAACCCAGCGAACAGCGATGTATGGGTAAAAGAAGGTCCAGCAACAGATTGCCGTTAATCTGAGCTGATAAAAACTCCCCCCGTTTAAGGGGGGAGTGAATCAAAAATTATTTTACAGGATGTTGTTAAGGAGAAATTAGCGAAACGGTCAGCAGGTAAAAATGAAAAAGTTATTTTTTTTATTATTGATAGTCAGCCAGAGCGCGCTGGCAAACTGTTGGGACAAAGCTGCACATTATTATCACGTCGATCCTTATTTGCTGTACGCCATTGCAAACGTGGAATCGGGCATGAACCCGTATGCCGTTGGCGAAAATCATGACGGTACCCGCGACGTGGGGCTAATGCAAATTAACAGCTCGCATTTTTCCGAGCTGGAGAGCCGGGGAATAGATGAGTATCGGCTGATAACCGAACCCTGCACCTCGATTATGGTTGGCGCATCGATATTGTCCAGCATGATTAAAGTGTATGGCTATAACTGGGAGGCGGTAGGCGCGTATAACGCCGGGTTAAAAAAAGAGAATTATCCGCAACGCATGATATATGCCCACAAGGTATGGAAGAAGTATCAGGAGCTGAAAATCGCAGCAGCCGAATGAGTTTTTTATTTTTGAAGAATTCCTGAAGGTGTTCTTCGAAAAGAGAAAACAGCTTTCCGCGGTTTATTTATTAACGGATTAATACATAAGCCTGGATTGTTAATATTTAACTTAGATAAACAGGAATAGTGAAATGAACAAAAGGACGTTACTGAGTGTACTCGTTGCCGGCGCATGCGTAGCACCGTTTATGGCCCAGGCTGCCTCGCTGCAAGCGACCACCAGTGAACCATACACCATCAAAGCCAGCGATCTGGCGAAGAAAGAGAAAGAGCTGACCAGCTTCCCGCTGATGGCCTCCGTAAAAGAGACCATCCAGACGCTGGACAACGCTCAGGTTGAATTGATTGAGCCAGGCCGTGCGGCGAACCCGGATAACGTGAAACGCGTGGAAGGGATTGTGAAGGCCAGCGACTGGGAGTATCTCTTCCCGCTGCGCGCGCAGGCGTACACCTACAGCAACTTCCTGAAAGCGGTAGGTAAGTTCCCGGCGCTGTGTAAGACCTATAACGACGGTCGCGACAGTGACGCCATCTGCCGTAAAGAGCTGGCAACCATGTTTGCCCACTTTGCCCAGGAAACCGGCGGTCACGAAAGCTGGCGTCCGGAAGCCGAATGGCGTCAGGCCCTGGTTCACGTGCGTGAAATGGGCTGGAGCGAAGGCCAGAAGGGCGGCTATAACGGCGAATGTAACCCGGACGTCTGGCAGGGTCAGACCTGGCCGTGCGGTAAAGACAAAGACGGCGACTTCCTGAGCTACTTTGGTCGCGGTGCTAAGCAGTTGTCCTACAACTACAACTACGGTCCGTTCTCTGAAGCGATGTACGGCGACGTGCGTACCCTGCTCGACAAACCTGAGCTGGTGGCGGATACCTGGCTGAACCTGGCGAGTGCGATCTTCTTCTTCGCCTATCCACAGCCGCCAAAACCAAGCATGCTGCAGGTCATCGACGGCACCTGGCAGCCGAACGATCACGATAAAGCCAACGGCCTGGTCCCTGGCTTCGGCGTGACCACTCAGATCATCAACGGCGGCGTTGAGTGCGGCGGTCCAACTGAAATTGCACAGTCTGAGAACCGTATCAAGTACTACAAAGAGTTCGCGAACTACCTGAAGGTTCCCGTTCCGGCGAACGAAGTGCTGGGCTGCGCGAACATGAAGCAGTTCGACGAAGGCGGCGCTGGCGCGCTGAAGATCTACTGGGAGCAGGACTGGGGATGGAGCGCGGATACGCCAAGCGGCGCAACCTACTCTTGCCAGCTGGTTGGCTACCAGACGCCGTTCAGCGCGTTCAAAGAGGGTGACTACAGCAAGTGCGTGCAGAAGTTCTTTAACGTGAACATCGTTAACGACGACGGTTCCGCTACGCCGGATCAAACCCCGGTAACGCCGACGCCGACCCCAGCGCCGTCACAAGACGAAACGCCGGCGCCAGCGCCAGTACCGGATGAAACCCCGGCAGAACCTGCTGCGGTGAACCACGCGCCGGTCGCGCATATCGCCGGTCCAATCGGCGCGGTTGACGCCGGTGCGCAGGTTTCACTGAGCGCAGAAGGCTCTACCGATGCTGACGGCAACGCGCTGACCTACACCTGGCGTTCTCAGGACGGCCAGACCGTGACCGGTCAGGATAAAGCTGTGGTGACGTTCAAGGCGCCAGAAGCGGCGACGGCTCAGCAGATTGAAATCAGCCTGACCGTAAGCGACGGCGAGCTGAGCAGCACGACCTCCTATCTGCTGAACGTGAAGGCCAAAGCGGCACCGTCTCAGGACGAAGGCACATCCGGCAATTACGCCGCGTGGAGCGCGAACAGCAAGTACAAGGCGGGCGATATCGTGAACAACCACGGTAAACTGTTCCAGTGCAAACCGTTCCCGTACAGCGGCTGGTGTAACAACGCTCCGGCATACTATGAACCAGGTGCAGGCCTGGCGTGGGCTGATGCCTGGACGGCTCTGTAAAAGCAAACGGCAACCGAAAGGTTGCCGTTTTAGTTTTTGCACCCTCTCCCCAAAGGGGCGAGGGAACGGTACGGTGCAGTTGTAGGCCCGGTAAGGCGAAGCCGCCACCGGGCAACAGGCTAGCGGTGCAGTTTCCCGTGATCCCGTAACCACGCCGCCGTGCGCACAATCCCTTCATCCAGCGTCACCACCGGCTGATACCCCAGCTCATTTTCCGCCCGCGAAATATCCAGCGTGAAGTCAAAGTTAAGCTTCGATACGCCGTAATGCGTCAGCGCAGGCTCTTTGGCCGATTTACTGCCAAAACGCTCCATGCTGCGGGCAATCATGTCGAGCATCGGGTAGGGGACCGAACGGATACGGCAGTCGATCTGCAGCTCGTCGATCAGCCGCTGCACAATGCTGCGCAGCGTGCACGGCTCGCCGTTGGTGATGTTGTAGGCGCGACCGGAGATCAGCTTATCGCAGTCCGGCTGGCTTGCCAGCCACATGGCGTGGACGGCGTTTTCGTAATAGGTCATATCCACCAGCGCATCGCCACCGCGCGGCAGCAGCACGCTGCCGTAATGATGCATCATCTGCGCCAGGCGCGGAATAAATACCTTGTCGTGCGGTCCGAACAGGCTTTGCGGACGCAGGATCGTAAACCGGGTATGCGGGTTCGACTGCGCCAGCAGGTCGATCACCTCTTCGCTGGCCGCCTTGCTGCGGGCAAACTCGCAGGCAAAGCGGGCAGGGCGGAAATCTTCCTGCACGTCACGATGGTGGTGGTAGTCGAAATAGAGCGACGGGGACGAGATATGAATAAAGTTACGCACGCCCCAGGCGACGGCCCATTCGCCCAGACGGCGAGTGGCCCGCACGTTGGCGAGATCGAAGGCTTCCTGGGTTCCCCACGGCGAGGTAAAACTGGAGCAGTGCCACAGCGTGTCGATACCGGCGAGCATCACTTTCGCCTGCGAGGAGACCAGCTCCGTCAGGTCGGCATGGACGAACTCTGCGCCCATTTTTTGCAGAAGTTTACCCATCGCTTCGTTGCGACCGGTAGCCCTGACGCTGATGCCCTTGTTGCGCAGAAATTCGACCGCATTTCGGCCTAAGCCGCTGGTCGCCCCGGTAACCAGTACCTTCATAACTATCCACTGTGTTGAAAAGAATTTCGTGCGCATTCTTTCGTGAATTACGGCGCTATGCAATGGGAAAGGTGAAAGAAAGAGAGTTTTATTTAGATCTTTTCCGTCTTTTGTTCTGCCCGTTGCGCAATCCGTTTCGCCATCCCGCGGAAGATAAACAGGTGGGCGGGGATCATCAACAGCCAGTAGAACAGACCCGGCATTCCGTGCGGATGCCACCAGGCGCGGACGTCCAGTTCCCGATAATCGCCTTTGTCTTTCAGCGTAAAGCAGAGTCGCCCCAGGCCCGGCGCCTTCATGCCGAACAGCAGCGCCAGCTGTTTTTCCGGCTCGACGATAATCACCTTCCAGCTGTCGACCGCGTCGCCCACCTCAAGATACGGGCGGGCCGGGCGGCCTTTAGCCAGCCTGTGGCCCACCAGCAGATCCATTGCCCCGCGCGTTTGCCAGAGGAGATTACCGAAGAAATACCCTTCTTTTCCGCCAATCTGGTTCACGACCTTCCACAGATCTGCAAGGCTGGCGGAAGTCTTCACCGGGCAGCCCGCCTGTTTCGGGTAATAGCCGTACTCCGGCCGCCAGCGGGCAAACGCCTGAGCGTCGTACCCCCAGTCGCTGGAGTTCACCAACTGCTCTTCTTCTTTCAGCGTATTGCGCACGGCATCGTCAAAGCGGATCAGATCCTGCGGGATGAGCGCCCGCAGCGCGCGATCGTCCGCCAGCAGATCGTGCTTCAGCCCCTGGATCAGCGCTTTGGCGGTCGTCGGCGGCACGGAGGTGATGACATTCAAAAACCACACTGAAATCCAGCGGGTCGGGAAGGGGATGGGGATCAGCCAGCGGCGGCGTCCGCTGACGCGCATAAAATGTTCGAACTGCTCCTGATAGCTCAGCACCTCAGGACCGGCCGCCTCCAGCACGCGGTGTTGCTCCGCAGGGTGATCCAGCAGGGCCACCAGATAATGCAGTAAATTCTCCAGCGCAATCGGCGTGGTGCGTGAGCGCACCCAGCGCGGCGGCGTGAGCACCGGCAGGTTGTAGACCATATCGCGCATCACTTCGAAGGCGGCCGACCCCGCGCCGACGATGATCCCCGCGCGCAGTTCGGTGACGGGAATAGTGGCGCCGCGCAGGGTGTCCGCCGTCAGCTGGCGGGCGCGCAGGTGATCGGACTGCTCATGTTCGGGGGCCTGGAGCGAGCTTAAAAAAATCACCTGCTTCACCGGGGTTTGCAGCAGGGCATCGCGGACGTTCATCGCCACCTGACGCTCGTGGGCGATAAAGTCCCCGCCTTCGCCCATGCTGTGCACCAGGTAGTAAAGCGTGTCGACCCCTTCCAGCAGCGCGGGAAGTTCCTTCGGCCAGTTGAGGTCAACGTTGTGGCAGGTGACGCCGGGCAAACTCAGTTTTTGCAGGCGTTCGGTGTTGCGTGCCGCTGCCAGCACCCGGTGCCTCTCCCGGCTTAACGCCGTGGTCAGATGCTGGCCAATATATCCGCTGGCGCCGAGCACCAGAATGCGTTGCGGCACGTCGGGCTCCTTAGCGCTGTAAAAACGCCTGCCAGTGTTTCACCACGTCCGCCAGCTGCTCGCGGCTGACGTCAAGATGCATCACCAGGCGCACGATCGGTGACGCGTTGATCAGCACGCCGCGCGCTTTCATAAATTCACCCAGCGCGGCGGCATGCTCATCGCCGACGCGAACGAACAGCATGTTGGTGTCGTGACGCATCACCTCGGCGCCAATCTCGCGAAGCTGCATGGCCATCCACGCGGCGTTATCGTGATCGTCCTTCAGACGCGCCACGTTGTTTTTTAGCGCGTACAGCCCCGCCGCCGCCAGAATTCCCGCCTGGCGCATGCCGCCGCCGGTCATTTTACGCCAGCGGTTGGCGCGCTTGATGTAGTCCGCATTGCCAACAAGCAGAGAGCCCACGGGCGTGCCCAGCCCTTTTGAGAGGCAGATGGTGAAGGAGTCGCAGTATTGCGTAATCTCCTTCAGCTCGCAGCCGTACGCCACGACGGCGTTGAAGATACGCGCGCCGTCCACGTGCAGGCCGAGTTTACGCTCGCGGGTAAATTCCCACGCGGCCTTCAGGTACTCGCGCGGTAGCACCTTGCCGTTGTGGGTGTTTTCCAGGCTGAGCAGCCTGGTACGGGCGAAGTGGATGTCGTCGGCTTTAATTTTCGCCGCCACCTTATCGAGCGGCAGGGAGCCGTCCGGCGCGGCGTCAATTGGCTGCGGCTGTATGCTGCCCAGCACCGCGGCACCGCCGGCTTCGTAGAGATAGTTATGCGCGCCCTGACCGACGATGTACTCTTCCCCGCGCTCGCAGTGGCTGAGCAGCGCCACCAGGTTAGCCTGCGTACCGGTGGGCAGGAACAGGGCAGCCTCCTTGCCGCTCAGCTCTGCCGCATAGCGCTGCAGTTCGTTGACCGTCGGGTCATCGCCGTAGACGTCGTCCCCGACCGCGGCGGCCATCATCTCTTCGAGCATGGCGCGGCTCGGGCGGGTAACGGTATCACTGCGTAAATCGATCATGGCATGTCCTTATTATTAAAAAGGCGATGCCAGATGTTTTACCTGAGCCAGTTGGTTTTTGCCAGTTCGATCACCTCGTCACCGCGACCGCTGATGATGGCGCGCAGCATATACAGGCTAAAGCCTTTGGCCTGCTCCAGCTTGATCTGCGGCGGGATCGCCAGCTCCTCTTTGGCGACGACAACGTCTACCAGCACCGGGCCGTCGATGGAGAAGGCGCGCTGCAGGGCTTCGTCCACCTCGGAGGCTTTCTCCACGCGAATGCCGGTAATGCCGCAGGCCTCGGCAATGCGCGCGAAGTTGGTGTCGTGCAGCTCGGTGCCGTCCGTGAGATAGCCGCCGGCCTTCATTTCCATCGCCACGAAGCCGAGCACGCTGTTGTTAAAGACCACGATTTTGAGCGGGAGCTTCATCTGCACCACCGACAGGAAATCCCCCATCAGCATGCTGAACCCGCCGTCGCCGCACATCGCCACCACCTGACGCTCCGGCGCCGTCGCTTTCGCGCCCAGCGCCTGCGGCATGGCGTTGGCCATCGAGCCGTGGTTGAACGAGCCGAGCAGGCGGCGTTTGCCGTTCATCTTCAGATAGCGCGCCGCCCAGACCGTTGGCGTGCCCACGTCGCAGGTGAAGATGGCGTCGTCGTCGGCAAAATGGCTGATTTGCTGCGCCAGATACTGCGGGTGAATGGCCTTGTCGCTCGGTTTGGCGAGGTCGTCCAGCCCCTTGCGGGCATCGCGATAGTCGCTTAACGCCTTATCAAGGAACGTGCGGTCCGTTTTCTCTTCCAGCAGCGGCAGCAGGGCGGCGAGCGTAGATTTGATGTCGCCCACCAGCGCCATATCGACCTTGCTGTGCGCGCCGATGCTGGCCGGGTTGATATCAATCTGAATGATTTTCGCATCCGATGGGTAGAACGCGCGATACGGGAACTGGGTGCCGAGCAGGATCAGCGTGTCGGCGTTCATCATGGTGTGGAAGCCGCTGGAAAAACCGATCAGCCCGGTCATGCCCACATCATAGGGGTTGTCGTACTCCACGTGCTCTTTGCCGCGCAGGGCGTGAACAATCGGCGATTTAAGCTTACCCGCGAACTCCAGCAGCTCCTTGTGCGCGCCCGCGCAGCCGCTGCCGCACATCAGGGCGATATTGCTGGAGTAACGCAGCAGCTGCGCCAGCTTTTTCAGCTCTTCTTGTGCAGGCGTCACGACCGGCTGCGGGGCGTGATACCAGTGGGTGCTGGCCCCTTCAGGCGCGGCCTTGAGCGCCACGTCGCCGGGGATCACGACCACCGAAACGCCGCGGTTCAGCACCGCCTTGCGCATGGCGATCGCCAGCACCTGCGGGATCTGCTCCGGGGATGAAACCAGCTCACAGTAGTGGCTGCATTCACGGAACAGCTCCTGCGGATGCGTCTCCTGAAAATAGCCGCTGCCGATTTCGGAGGAGGGGATGTGGGCGGCAATCGCCAGAACCGGAACATGATTGCGGTGGCAGTCAAACAGGCCGTTGATCAGGTGCAGGTTCCCCGGTCCGCACGAGCCGGCACAGACGGCCAGTTCACCGGTGAGCTGTGCTTCAGCGCCTGCGGCGAAGGCGGCAACCTCTTCATGGCGGGTTGGCATCCATTCTATGGTCTTCATCTTGTTAAGGCTGTCGCTCAGCCCGTTGAGGGAATCGCCGGTGACGCCCCAGATGCGTTTTACGCCAGCCTGTTCCAGGGTTTTCGCTATATATGCAGCCACGGTTTGTTTCATGGTTGTCCTTCTCCTTTTTGTGATATCGCTTACAAGCTTAGAAGAAAGTCTCCGTCTTGCCCGTCATTTCCCCCCAATTTAAAGGTGCTTTTCATGCGCAATTATTCGGCATAATCTGGTGATACCTCAGTGAAAACAGGAATCATTTCAAATGGTTAAATCATTGTTAATTGCTGTTAATGAAAAGCTATCGTGCGACGATCTTGGCAAACTCTTGTTACGACTTGCCGTCGGCGGGCTGATGCTTTTTCACGGTTTGCACAAGCTTTTTGGCGGCGTGGGCTTTATCAGCGGCATGCTGGTGGAAAAAGGATTGCCTGGATTTATCGCCTACGGCGTGTTGATTGGCGAAGTGCTGGCGCCAGTCCTGATTATTATCGGGCTCTTTACGCGCCCGGCCGCGCTGGTGCTGGCGTTTACGATGATTGTGGCGTGGCTGATGGTGGGAATGGGTGAAACGTTCGCCCTCGATAAGGTTGGTGCATGGGCGATTGAAAGCCTGGTGTACTTCTTTGTTGGCTCGCTGGCGGTGGCGTGTTTAGGGGCAGGGCGTTACGCGGTGGGGAAAGACCCAGCGTGGCGTTGAGGTTTGGGCTCGGGTATGAAGGAAGGGGTCTGAGGACCCTTTTTTATTGGCGATTTGTAACTCATTGATTTTATTGTGCTGAAATGTATGCAAAGAAAAAAGGGGTTGAGACGATTTTTTTAGGTAATTTCTTTATCTGACAAGGTGATAGGTGTAGATTGTTCCAGTTCACTGCCGTACAGGCAGCTTAGAAAAGAAGAGTGGTAGGCACTGCGCCTGATGCTGGGTTCAGTGCCGTACAGGCAGCTTAGAAAATCGACTCACGGCGGCCGCCCACGGCCAGCACGTTCACTGCCGTACAGGCAGCTTAGAAACGCCAATCGACGCCGCCCAGCGCAATTCTATTGTTCACTGCCGTACAGGCAGCTTAGAAATTAACTACTCTATACCCAAATGGGAAGGTGTGGTTCACTGCCGTACAGGCAGCTTAGAAAGTGTACGCGTCGTACAAGTCGCCAAGAAAAGAGTTCACTGCCGTACAGGCAGCTTAGAAAAACGCAAATAAATGTCACCACACTGGATAATGGTTCACTGCCGCACAGGCAGCTTAGAAATTGCCGGGTGATTTAGCTGTCTTGCCGTCGTTGTTCACTGCCGTACAGGCAGCAACCACATCTAGTTCGGTCAAACACTGTGCTGCCTGTTTATAAGCCCGGTGGCGCTAGCGCTTACCGGGCCTACGAAGAGCCTGCATGTAAAAAGTAGGCCGGGTAAACGCAGTGCCACCCGACAAAAAGCCTGAGTGGAAAAAGTAGGCCGGGTAAACGCAGTGCCACCCGGCAAAAAGCCTGAATGGATAAGGTAGGTCGGGTAAACGCAGTGCCATCCGACAAAAAGCCTGAATGGATAAGGTAGGCCGGGTAAACGCAGTGCCACCCGACAAAAAACGGCGGCACCGCGTCAGATTATGCGAGAACTAAATCCCCCTGCGGGTGGCACGAGCACGCCAGCACGTAGCCCTCGGCAACTTCCGCGTCGGAGAGCGTCATGGTGCTGGTGACGGTATACTCCCCAGAAACCACCTTCGTCTTACAGCAGCCGCACACGCCCGCGCGGCAGGCTGCCACGACAGGCACCCTGTTGCTTTCCAGCGCCTCCAGCAGCGTCGTCCCCACGCGGCCAAAGAAGGTCTGCGCAGGCTGTAGCTTGGTAAACTGAATCCCGCTGGCTGCCGCTTCCGCCACCGGCGTGAAGAACTGCTCTTTAAAGAAGCGGGTCACGCCAAGCGCTTTCACCTCTTTTTCCACGCTGTCCATGTACGGTGCCGGGCCGCAGGTCATCACGGTGCGGTTTGCAATGTCCGGCACGCTCTGCAGCAGCTCGCGGCTCAGGCGACCGGGCACAAAGCCGTGGGTCGCGTTGTGCTCGGCCACCAGCGTCACCGGATAGTTGCGCCACTCCCCGGCAAAGATCACATCGTTTGGAGAACGCACGCTGAAGATCGCCTGTACGTCGGCCTGCGGTCGGTTTTTCGCCAGCCAGCGGCGCATCGACATAATCGGCGTCACGCCGCAGCCCGCTGCCAGCAGCAGGAACTTATCGTCCGCCTTGTCGTCACAGGTGAAATTACCCTGCGCGTCAGAAAGCCAAAGATAATCCCCGCGCTTCACGTCACGGGTCAGCCACTGGGAGCCGGCCCCGTCATCAATGCGGCGGACGGTGAGCGTAATGTACTCGCTTACGCCCGGCGTTGACGAGAGCGTGTAGGCGCGCAGGGTGTCCGCCGAATGTCGAACGCTGACCAGCGCGTACTGGCCTGCGCGGTACGGGTAATAGTCGTGGCAAATCAGCGACAGCGTCCACACGTCCGGCGTCTCCTGCTGGATGTGATGAACCTGCATCCGCCACGGGCATTGTGGGGTTGGCATGGTCATAAATACCTCCTTACGCGCTCAGCAGCTGTTTCATATCGTCTTCAACATTCGTCACGGAACGCAGGCCGAATTTTTCATTCAGCACCGCCAGCAGGTCCGGCGTCAGGAAGCCTGGCGCGGTCGGGCCGGTCACGATGTTGGTGACGCCCAGAGAGAGCAGGGTCAGCAGGATGACAATCGCCTTCTGTTCAAACCATGACAGCACCAGCGACAGCGGCAGATCGTTCACGCCGCAGCCCAGTTTTTCCGCCAGGGTGACCGCCAGGATGATGGCCGAGTAGGCATCGTTACACTGGCCCGCATCAATCAGGCGCGGCAGGCCTTCGATGTTGCCGAAGTCCAGCTTGTTGAAACGGTATTTGCCGCACGCCAGGGTCAGGATCAGGCAGTCTTCCGGCACGCGGGTGGCGAAATCGGTGAAGTAGCTACGCTCGCCGCGCGCGCCGTCACAGCCGCCGACGAGGAAGATGTGGCGCAGCTTTTCACGGCTAACGAGATCGATCAGCGAATCGGCGGCGCCGAGGAGGGTTTCACGGCCGAAGCCGACGGTGATGAGATGCGGAATTTCGCTGTACGGGAAGCCCGACATCTGCTGCGCCTGGGCGATAACCGGAGCGAAATCGTCGCCTTCAAGATGGCTCACGCCAGGCCAGCCGACGATGCTGCGGGTCCAGATGCGATCGTCATACGCGCCGACGGTAGGGTCGATAATGCAGTTAGAGGTCATTACGATAGGGCCAGGGAAGCGGGCGAACTCTACCTGCTGGTTCTGCCAGCCGCTGCCGTAGTTACCGATCAGATGCTTAAATTTACGCAGTTCCGGGTAGCCGTGCGCGGGCAGCATTTCGCCGTGGGTATAGACGTTCACGCCGGTGCCTTCGGTCTGCTTCAGCAGGTTGTAGAGATCTTTCAGGTCATGGCCGGAAATCAGGATGCACTTGCCTGCGGTCGCCTTAACGTTGACCTGCGTCGGCGTCGGGTGGCCGTAGGTGCTGGTTTCACCGGCGTCCAGAATGCTCATCACGCGGAAGTTCATCTGGCCGATTTCCATTGCGCACTCCAGCAGCGCGTTCATGTCGGCAGGCCAGGTGCCGAGCCACGCCATGATCTTGTGGTACTGGGCGTAAATATCGTTGTCATATTGGCCGAGCACGTGGGCGTGTTCCATATAGGCCGCCGCGCCTTTCAGACCGTACAGGCACAGCAGGCGCAGGCCGAGAATGTTCTCGCCAATCGCCGCTTTGTCTTTATTCGGGGTGAAGCCTGCCGCCTGACGCTGGAGGTCGCCCAGATCGTCACTCGCCAGCTGAAGTTCTGCCATTGGGTTTTCCACGCGGGCGTTAGCATCGGCGTTCAGGCACTGCGCCTTCAGCGCTTCCCGCAGAGCGATGGCTTCACGGGCATAGCCAACAATGCGCGGCGAATCGAAGTTAACGTTGGTCAGCGTGGAGAAGAAGGCGCGCGGGGCAAAGCTGTCGACGTAATGGTCGACAATGCCGTATTCCCGGGCCTTGAGCGCCCAGGCGGAAAGGCCTTGCAGGGCCGCAATCAGCAGGTCCTGCAGGTCAGATGTTTCTGCGGTTTTGCCGCACATACCCTGTGCGTAAGAGCAACCGTTACCGGCCGGAGTACGGATAGTTTGTTCACATTGCACACAAAACATAATCACACCTGTTAAAGTTATATTTAAGATACATGTTTAAGGTTATGCCTGTGCCGGAAGGGTGAAAAGGGCTTTCTGCTACAAAATCGAGGGAGATTGATTTAGCGCAATTTTGGCGGCAGGAACCCTACCGCCAAAGAAGTATCAGGCGGAGAAAAACGCCATCAGAATGGGAACAAGCAGGCTCAGGATAAAGCCATGAACGATGGCGGCAGGCACCAGCTCCAGGCCGCCGGAGCGCTGGAGTACCGGAAGGGTAAAGTCCATCGACGTCGCGCCGCACAGACCCAGCGCGGTAGAACGGCTGCGGCGAACCAGGCCCGGGATCAGCATGATGGCAATCAGCTCTCGCGCCAGATCGTTAAAGAAGGCGGCGCTGCCGATGACCGGGCCGAATGATTCGGTCAGCAGAATACCGGAGAGAGAGTACCAGCCAAAACCGGAGGCCATCGCCAGGCCGGTTTTCAGCGGCAGATCGAGAATAAAGGCGTTAATGATACCCGCCACCATGGAGCTGGCGACAACGATAACGGCAATCATCATTCCCCGGCGGTTGAGGACAATTTGCTTCAGCGTCATGCCGTTATTTCGCAGCTGAATACCGATCAGGAACAGCAGGAAGATCAGCGTATATTCACTGGCCTCCGTCGCATGCTGCAAAAATGCCCAGCCGGTCAGCCCAAGAAGAAAACCGAGCACCACGACGCCGCATAATTTTAATGATTCAAGCGCCATCGCAATTCGGGAAGGCAGTTTTTCCTGATGATGGTGATTTTTCCATGGAATAGTCTGTTCCAGCCACAGCAGCGCGGCAATATTGCACAGTAAAATAACCACCACGGTGACCGCAGAATAGTGCAGGATGGAAAGCAGATTGGTGGCCAGATTATCCAGGAAGGCCAGGCTGATCCCCATAAAGAAAAGAATGACGTAAACAATCCAGCTGAGAAAACGGTTGATAAGCCGTAATGCCGATTCTTGATGCAGCGGAATAAGGTAGCCCGCAATCAGGGGCAGCAGAATAATGAGGAGTCCTGAAAACATGAACAGCCGGTCCTTTTGAGTATCTGGTGAGCGCCAGAGACACTACCCAATAAAGGCTGTCCAGTAAAGCGGCATAAGAAAGCCGGGTGGCGGCTACGCCTTACCCGGCTTAAAGGTGCACGTTCACGTAGGTCGGGTAAGCGTTAGCGCTACCCGATACCGCGCGCAATTAATCGCGTTTTTCCAGCAGAGTGCGGTACAGCACGCCGCCCAGGATACCGCCGATTATCGGCATCACCCAGAACAGCCACAGCTGCTCAAGCGCCCAGCCGCCCTGGAAGATGGCGACGGCGGTGCTGCGCGCCGGGTTAACGGAGGTGTTGGTGACCGGAATCGAAATCAGGTGAATAAGGGTCAGCGCCAGACCAATCGCAATCGGGGCAAAGCCTGCCGGAGCGTGTTTGTCCGTTGCGCCGTGGATCACCAGCAGGAAGCCGGCAGTCAGCACAATTTCAATCACGATGGCAGACAGCATGGAGTAACCGCCCGGGGAATGTTCGCCGAAGCCGTTAGAGGCAAAGCCGCTGGCCGCCGCGTCGAAGCCGGCTTTGCCGCTGGCAATCACGTAGAGAACGCCGGCCGCAATAATACCGCCAACCACCTGCGCCACGATGTAACCAATCACGTCTTTAGCCGGGAAACGGCCGCCCGCCCATAAGCCTAACGTTACCGCCGGGTTAAAATGACCGCCGGAAATATGCCCCACGGCAAACGCCATGGTTAACACGGTTAAACCAAATGCCAGCGCGACGCCGACAAAACCAATGCCTAATTCCGGGAATGCTGCTGCCAGAACGGCGCTACCGCAGCCACCAAATACCAGCCAGAATGTACCAAAGCATTCCGCCGCTAATTTTCTAAACATAACCACCTCAAAATAATTTTCCGCACGCTTCCCGCGCGCGGCATATATCGCCATAAAGGGATGACGACTCAAAGAGCTCGTATTTTAGAAACCAACAACATCCCTTCGCCACTTAAATAAATTCGATTAATTTGATTTAAGGCAATGTGATGTCAATCCTTGTTCTAATCAGCGGTAAATAGAGCATAGACCAATTCCCGCAAGGGTGAATGTTGTGCTGTCGTGACAGAACGCCTCCCGCTATACTGCTGATAACTTAAAGGAAAAAGTGATCATTTCGCGGGGGATTTATGCTTCTCGAACGTGTGGAAATTGTCGGGTTTCGCGGTATTAACCGCCTGTCGCTGCAGCTTGAGCAGAACAACGTCCTGATCGGTGAGAACGCGTGGGGGAAGTCCAGCCTGCTGGATGCGCTGACGTTGCTGCTTTCCCCCGAAGACGATCTGTATCACTTCGTCCGCGAGGATTTCTGGTTCCCGCCGGGCGACGTGACGGGGCGCGAGAAGCACCTGCACATCATCCTGACGTTTCGCGAAGCCGAACCGGGCCGCCACCGCGTGCGCCGCTTCCGCCCGCTGTCGCCCTGCTGGGTGCCGTGCGATGACGGCCACCACCGGATTTTCTATCGGCTGGAGGGGGAAATGGCGGAAAACGAGGGCGTGTTGACCCTCCGTGATTTCCTCGATGAGAAAGCCAACCCGATCCCGCTGGACAATATCGACGACCTCGCCCGCCACCTGATCCGCCTGACGCCCGTGTTACGCCTGCGCGACGCGCGCTTTATGCGGCGTATTCGTAACGGTACCGTCCCGAATATGCCGGAAGTGGAAGTGACCGCTCGCGAGCTGGATTTTCTGGCAAGAGAGCTGGTGTCGCGCCCGCAGAACCTGACTGATGGTCAAATCCGCCAGGGGCTGTCCGCAATGGTGCAGCTTCTGGAGCACTATTTTTCCGAGCAGGGCACGTCCGAGTCGCGCCATCGTCTGATGCGCCGCCGCTCTCATGACGAGCAGCGCAGCTGGCGCTACCTCGATATCATTAACCGGATGATTGACCGGCCCGGCGGCCGTACCCATCGGGTGATTCTGCTGGGGCTGTTCTCAACGCTTCTGCAGGCCAAAGGCACCGTCCGTCTCGACCGGGACGCCCGGCCGCTGCTGCTGGTGGAAGACCCGGAAACGCGTCTGCATCCCATCATGCTCTCCGTGGCCTGGCATCTGCTGAATCTGCTGCCGCTCCAGCGTATTACGACCACCAATTCCGGGGAGCTATTGTCCCTGACGCCGGTAGAACACGTCTGCCGTCTGGTGCGCGAATCCTCCCGCGTCTCCGCTTTCCGGCTTGGGCCGGGCGGTTTGAACGCGGAAGACGGGCGGCGCATCGCCTTTCATATCCGCTTTAACCGCGCCTCGTCGCTCTTTGCCCGCTGCTGGCTGCTGGTGGAGGGGGAAACGGAAACCTGGGTCATCAACGAGCTGGCGCGCCAGTGCGGCCACCATTTTGATGCGGAAGGCATTAAGGTGATTGAATTCGCCCAGTCGGGATTAAAGCCGCTGATAAAATTCGCCCGCCGGATGGGGATCGAGTGGCACGTCCTGGTCGACGGTGATGAGGCGGGCAAAAAATATGCCTCGACCGTGCGTAGCCTGCTGAATAACGAGCGGGAAGAAGAGCGCGACCATTTGACCATGCTCCCCGCGATGGACATGGAGCACTTTATGTATCGTCAGGGGTTCGACGACGTCTTCCACCGCGTTGCGATGGTGCCGGTCGATGTCCCGATGAACATGCGGCGGGTGATCGCCAAGGCCATTCATCGCTCGTCAAAACCGGATCTCGCCATTGAGGTGGCGACGGAAGCGGGAAGGCGGGGGGTAGAGGCAGTGCCCACGCTGCTGAGGAAGATGTTCTCCCGCGTGCTGTGGCTGGCGCGCGGGAGAGCCGATTAACGCCGGGTCGCCTGTTTCACCTGCTGAATCAGGCTATCCAGCAGTTCGTAGCGGCGGCGATATTCCGAGCGTTTTTTGCTGGCGATCTCTTCCATCGGTTTACGCGGCATGACGAGCGGCAGCGTAAAGTTACCGTTGTCCTGCTTTTCACCGCCGAGGGAGAGCCAGAAGCTGTCGTAATCGGCCAACAGTTTCCCCTCTTTTTTCTTGCGGTAGCGCCAGCTGCGATAAATATGGGTATCGTTACTGACGGCGATAATCTGCTCTACCGGGAACGCGGCGCCGAGGGTCATGGCGGCCTCGACCAGCAGACGTTTCGGGAACAGGCCATGGCAGGCTTTCGTCGCTCCCTGGATCAGCTCGTGGGGAACGTGCGCTTTTGCGCCCTGTAAACCGCCAATGAACAGCGTCGATTTTCCCTCAAACGGGCATAGCGTAAAGGTCATCTCCGCCAGCGCGGTGTTTTGACCGTCACAGAAAACGAGGGTCGCTTCTCCCTCTTTATCCATAAACGCATCGGCGCACAGGCGAACGGTAAATTGCTGTTCCTCTTTTCCGGTTAAGGTCAGCAGCGTCACGCCCGAATTTGAGAGGTAGCCATTTATCAGCGTCGGCGGCAGCTGGCGTGACATGACCTGATAGTGCCAGGACAGCGATTCCAGCGTACGCTGTCGATCCATATTGACGGTCAACCACGGGCGATGCAGGCGGCAGGGCAGCCCCGGCTGAACCTGGAGCATTTGCATCAGGTGCGGATGCTTTGCCAGCGCAGACAGCAGGCGAGCGGTGCTGAGCGGTGTCGCCAGCGAGCGCAGCATGAACTTGCGTCGGTAGGCGGTTTTTTCCCATGCCAGCCCTGGCGCAATCTCACCGAAAGCCAGGCTTTTGAAGAGCTGCCAGCCGGATTTTGGCTGCGGCAGGTTTGAAAGTGATGTATCGACGATAGAAGACATGGTAGATCCTGATCCTTGTGGAATATCGCTATTTCAACAGGGGAAATGTCAACGTCTCGTAAACAAATTGGGGCGATTTCGGAGAACAGGGGTTTCGTTGAAGAGTCGTTTAGTTAGAATCAACCTTTATCATTGCCAGAACATTTAATTGGAATATTTATGAACCTCAAGGGAAAACGCAGAACGCTGTTTCTGCTGCTGGCGGTTGTGGTTTTAGCCGGTGGATACTGGCTATGGCAGGTGCTGAATGCGCCGGTGCCGCAGTATCAGACGCTGATTGTTCGCCCGGGCGAGCTGCAGCAAAACGTCCTCGCGACGGGCAAGCTCGACGCGCTGCGCAAGGTTGACGTCGGTGCGCAGGTCAGCGGTCAGCTGAAAACGCTGTCGGTTGAGATTGGCGACAAGGTGAAAAAAGGCCAGCTGCTCGGCGTGATCGATCCTGAACAGGCTGAGAACCAGATCCGCGAGGTGGAAGCCACGCTGATGGAGCTGCGCGCGCAGCGTGCGCAGGCGCTGGCCGAGCGTAACCTGGCTCAGGTGACGCTGACCCGTCAGCAGGCGCTGGCCAAAACCCAGGCTATCTCGAAGCAAGATTTAGACACGGCCACCACGGAACTGGCGGTAAAACAGGCGCAGATTGGCACGATTGACGCGCAGATCAAACGCAACCAGGCCTCGCTGGACACGGCGAAAACCAACCTCGACTACACCCAAATCGTCGCGCCGATGGCCGGAGAGGTCACCCAGATCACCACCCTGCAGGGCCAGACGGTGATTGCCGCCCAGCAGGCGCCGAATATTTTGACCCTGGCAGACATGAGCACCATGCTGGTGAAGGCCCAGGTCTCAGAAGCGGATGTCATCCACCTTAAGCCGGGGCAGAACGCCTGGTTTACGGTGCTGGGCGACCCGCAGACCCGCTACGAAGGCGTGCTGAAAGACATTCTGCCGACGCCGGAAAAAGTGAACGACGCCATCTTCTACTATGCCCGCTTTGAGGTGCCCAACCCGAAGGGCGTGCTGCGTCTGGACATGACCGCGCAGGTGCATATCCAGCTGACCGGCGTGAAGAACGTGCTGACCATTCCGCTCTCGGCGCTGGGTGAATCCGCCGGGGAGAGCCGCTACAAAGTGAAGGTGCTGCGCAACGGCGAAACGCGCGAGCGTGAGGTGGTGATTGGCGCGCGCAACGACACCGACGTGGTGGTGGTCAAAGGGCTGGAAGAGGGCGAGGAGGTTGTTGTCAGCGAAAGCCTGCCCGGAGCCGCCAAATGACGGCGCTGCTTGAGCTGAATGACATTCGCCGCAGCTATCCGTCCGGCGATGGCCCGGTGGAGGTGCTGAAGGGCATCTCCCTGCGCGTGGAGGCGGGCGAGATGGTGGCGATTGTCGGGGCGTCGGGCTCCGGTAAATCGACGCTGATGAATATTCTCGGCTGTCTGGATAAACCGACCAGCGGCACCTATCGCGTGGCCGGAACGGATGTCTCCACGCTGGACGGCGACGCCCTGGCGAAGCTGCGCCGGGAACATTTTGGCTTTATCTTCCAGCGCTACCACCTGCTTTCTCATCTTAGTGCGGCCCAGAACGTTGAAGTACCGGCGGTGTATGCGGGCGTCGAGCGGAAAAAACGTCTTGAGCGTGCGCAGATGCTGCTGACGCGCCTGGGGCTGGCGGAGCGGGTAGAGTACCAGCCCTCGCAGCTTTCCGGCGGCCAGCAGCAGCGCGTGAGTATCGCCCGCGCCCTGATGAACGGCGGACAGGTGATCCTCGCGGATGAACCGACCGGCGCGCTTGACAGCCATTCCGGCGAAGAGGTGATGGCGATCCTCCACCAGCTGCGCGATCGGGGGCACACGGTCATTATCGTTACCCACGATCCGCAGGTGGCGGCGCAGGCGGAACGCGTTATTGAGATCCACGACGGCGAGCTGGTGAGCAACCCGCCGCCGCGGGCGTCCAGCACGGCGGCGCCGAAAGAAGCGCTACCGGCGGCAACCGGCTGGGGACAATTTTCCAGCGGCTTTCGTGAGGCGCTGACCATGGCCTGGCTGGCGATGGCGGCCAATAAAATGCGCACCCTGCTGACGATGCTCGGCATCATTATCGGTATCGCCTCGGTGGTGTCGATCGTGGTGGTGGGCGACGCGGCGAAGCAGCTGGTGCTGGCCGATATCCGCGCCATCGGCACTAACACGATTGACGTTTATCCCGGTAAAGACTTCGGCGACGACGAGCCGCAGTATCAGCAGGCGCTGAAATACGACGATCTGGCGGCGATTCAGAAGCAGCCGTGGGTCAACTCCGCCACGCCGGCGGTGTCGCAGAACCTGCGCCTGCGCGTGGGCAATGTTGACGTGGCCGCCAGCGCCAACGGCGTCAGCGGAGACTATTTCAACGTCTACGGCATGACCTTCAGCGAAGGCGCCACCTTCAACGCCGAACAGCTGGCGGGCAGGGCGCAGGTGGTGGTGCTGGACGCTAACTCGCGCAGGCAGCTTTTCCCCAATAAGGCCAACGTGGTGGGCGAAGTGATCCTGGTCGGCAATATGCCTGCCACGGTCATCGGAGTGGCGGAGGAGAAGCAGTCGATGTTTGGCAGCAGCAAGATTCTGCGCGTGTGGCTGCCCTATACCACCATCTCCGGACGGATTATGGGGCAGTCCTGGCTCAACTCCATCACCGTACGCGTGAAGGAGGGCTACGACAGCGCGCTGGCCGAGCAGCAGCTTGAGCGGCTGCTAACCCTGCGCCACGGGAAGAAAGATTTCTTCACCTGGAACATGGACGGCCTCTTGAAAACGGCGGAAAAGACCACACGTACTCTTCAGCTGTTCCTCACGCTGGTGGCGGTGATTTCGCTGGTCGTCGGCGGTATCGGGGTGATGAACATCATGCTGGTGTCGGTCACGGAACGTACCCGGGAGATTGGCATCCGCATGGCGGTCGGGGCCAGAGCCAGCGACGTGCTGCAGCAGTTTTTGATTGAGGCGGTGCTGGTGTGCCTGGTCGGCGGGGCGATGGGCATTGCGCTCTCAATGATGATCGCCTTTGCGCTCCAGCTCTTTTTACCCGGCTGGGAGATTGGCTTCTCGCCGGTTGCCATTATTACCGCGTTTTTGTGTTCGACCTTTACCGGCATTTTGTTCGGCTGGCTCCCCGCCCGTAACGCGGCGCGGCTGGATCCGGTGGACGCGCTGGCTCGGGAATAGCTTTTGCCGGGTGACGGCTTCGCCTTACCCGGCCTACACTTGACGTAGGCCTGTGCAAGCGTAGCGCCGCCGGGCAAAGTGGCGCAGAACAGTGAAAATAAAAATGCCAGCCGATCGGGCTGGCATTTTGACGGCGGGATGTACACAATAAAACAGAGAGCTAGGCAACCGTCTCTGCTTCAACGGGGACGATAAGGCTTGCATGATTGCCTTTAGGACCCTGGTGTACATCGAACCGGACGGATTGCCCGGCTTTGAGCGTTCTGTAACCATCCATCTGAATGGTGGAATAGTGAGCGAAGATATCCTCGCCGCCGCCTTCGGGGCAGATGAAGCCAAACCCTTTGGCGTTGTTGAACCACTTAACAGTACCCATTTCCATGCTTCGACATCCTTCGTAAATCTTATAAGTTAAGATGGAATGAACCGGTGGTGGAGTGGGGGCTGTTCAAAACCTCGCCATCTCACGCTTGTACAATTTAGAGAAACGAAAGACGTCGTCAAGCGTTTGGCGCTGGAGTTGGGACAATAATCAACCAAAGTTTGAAGCAGTTAACGCTATTGCGACAGTTTGTGACAGACATCGCGGATGACAGTAATAGATGATTGTTATCTAACATCTGAGGTAGATTCAAAGTGGTTATGCATCATGGGTAAGACCAACGATTGGCTGGATTTTGACCAGCTGGCGGAAGACAAAGTGCGCGACGCGCTAAAACCGCCATCTATGTATAAAGTTATGTTAATGAACGATGATTACACGCCGATGGAATTTGTTATTGACGTGCTACAAAAGTTCTTTTCTTATGATGTAGAACGTGCAACGCAACTGATGCTTACCGTTCATTATCGAGGCAAAGCCATCTGCGGCATTTTTACGGCAGAAGTGGCGGAAACCAAAGTGGCGATGGTGAACGACTATGCGAGGGAGAACGAGCATCCGTTGCTGTGTACGCTGGAAAAGGCCTGATAAGGCATAAAATTGGGGGAGGTGCCTATGCTCAATCAAGAACTGGAACTCAGTTTAAACATGGCTTTCGCCAGAGCGCGTGAGCACCGACATGAGTTTATGACCGTCGAGCATTTACTGCTCGCACTGCTTAGCAACCCATCTGCCCGCGAAGCGCTGGAAGCCTGCTCCGTGGATCTGGTGGCGCTACGTCAGGAACTCGAAGCCTTCATCGAACAAACCACACCGGTGCTGCCAGCCAGTGAAGAAGAGCGCGACACGCAGCCGACGCTCAGCTTCCAGCGGGTGCTGCAGCGCGCGGTATTCCACGTCCAGTCTTCCGGACGTAGCGAAGTGACTGGCGCAAACGTCTTAGTCGCCATCTTCAGCGAGCAGGAGTCGCAGGCTGCCTATCTGCTGCGCAAACACGAAGTCAGCCGCCTCGACGTGGTGAACTTTATTTCTCACGGAACGCGTAAAGACGAGCCTAACCAGGCATCGGATTCCAGCAACCAGGTCAATAACAATGAAGAGCAAGCAGGCGGGGAGGATCGTATGGAAAACTTCACCACCAACCTTAACCAGCTTGCTCGCGTTGGCGGTATCGACCCGCTGATTGGTCGCGATAAAGAGCTGGAACGCGCGATTCAGGTGCTGTGCCGTCGCCGCAAGAACAACCCGCTGCTGGTGGGGGAATCTGGCGTGGGTAAAACCGCGATTGCCGAAGGGCTTGCCTGGCGCATTGTGCAGGGCGACGTGCCGGAAGTGATTGCCGATTGCACCATCTACTCGCTGGACATCGGCTCGCTGCTGGCGGGCACCAAATACCGCGGTGATTTTGAAAAACGCTTCAAGGCGCTGTTAAAACAGCTGGAGCAGGACACCAACAGCATCCTGTTTATCGATGAGATCCACACCATCATCGGTGCAGGTGCGGCCTCCGGCGGCCAGGTGGATGCGGCTAACCTGATCAAACCGCTGCTCTCCAGCGGCAAGATCCGCGTGATTGGCTCCACCACCTACCAGGAGTTCAGCAACATCTTTGAGAAAGACCGCGCGCTGGCGCGCCGCTTCCAGAAAATCGACGTGACCGAACCGTCCGTCGAGGAAACGGTGCAGATCATCAACGGCCTGAAGCCGAAGTACGAAGCGCACCACGACGTGCGTTACACCGCGAAAGCGGTCCGTGCGGCGGTGGAGCTGGCGGTGAAATACATCAACGACCGTCATCTGCCGGATAAGGCCATTGACGTCATTGATGAGGCGGGGGCGCGTGCGCGCCTGATGCCGGCCAGCAAGCGTAAGAAAACCGTTAACGTGGCGGATATTGAGTCCGTGGTGGCCCGCATCGCGCGTATCCCTGAGAAGAGCGTTTCTCAGAGCGACCGCGACACGCTGCGCACCCTCGGCAATCGCCTGAAAATGCTGGTCTTTGGTCAGGATAAAGCCATTGAGGCCTTAACCGAAGCGATCAAGATGGCCCGTGCCGGACTGGGGCATGACCACAAGCCTGTCGGTTCCTTCCTGTTCGCCGGTCCGACCGGCGTGGGGAAAACCGAGGTGACGGTACAGCTCTCTAAAGCGCTCGGCATTGAGCTGCTGCGCTTTGATATGTCCGAGTATATGGAGCGTCACACCGTCAGCCGTTTGATTGGTGCGCCTCCGGGCTACGTCGGCTTTGACCAGGGCGGCCTGCTCACCGACGCGGTGATCAAGCATCCGCACGCGGTCCTGCTGCTCGATGAAATCGAGAAAGCGCACCCGGACGTGTTCAACATCCTGCTGCAGGTGATGGACAACGGGACGCTGACCGACAACAACGGGCGCAAGGCGGACTTCCGCAACGTGGTGCTGGTGATGACCACCAACGCCGGTGTGCGTGAAACCGAGCGTAAATCCATCGGCCTGATCCACCAGGATAACAGCACCGATGCGATGGAGGAGATCAAGAAGATCTTCACGCCGGAGTTCCGCAACCGTCTGGACAACATTATCTGGTTCGATCACCTGTCAACCGAGGTGATCCATCAGGTGGTGGATAAGTTCATCGTCGAGCTGCAGGTTCAGCTGGATCAGAAAGGCGTATCGCTGGAAGTGAGCCAGGAGGCCCGCAACTGGCTGGCCGAGAAAGGCTACGACCGTGCGATGGGGGCCCGTCCGATGGCGCGTGTGATTCAGGATAACCTGAAGAAACCGCTGGCGAACGAGCTGCTGTTTGGCTCGCTGGTGGACGGCGGCCAGGTGACCGTGGCGCTGGACCAGGCGAAGAACGAGCTAACGTACGATTTCCAGAGTGCGGCGAAGCACAAGCCGGAAGCGGCACATTAAGTCTTTTTAGTATAAAAGCCGGGTTTTTAACCCGGCTTTTTTGTGCCCGTTTTTCTCCCTCTCACCGTGGGAGAGGGCCGGGGTGAGGGCATCAGGCCGCAGAGGAATTTTGCGAGGCGCTTTCCAGTTTCTTTCGAAGACAGTTGCTGGATGGATCCACAGTAATAAAATGGCGGCGCACCTGCAAAATCAGGTGTCGGGATTGGCGTCCTGAAAGTGTGTGAGCAGCAGTAATGCTGCAGGCTTCGTTCGCCCTAAGGAAAAGGGTATAATTCTGCATCTGGCGGGCGAATCGGAAGCTTCTTTTGAAGCGCCAGTAGCACACACGCTGGTACGCCAATTCCTTTTCGTCCGCCGCCAGCAAATTGGCGTTTCCTGCGGTGGTAAATTCAAAGTGTGTGAAGGAATTACCCAATGAATACAGAAAACAATCTCGCTCATTACTACACAGAACTCTCCCTCAACCCCGATCTCCCAACCCTTGCTCAGCGCTGCACGCTGCTCGCCGAAATCCTCCTCGACTGCAAATCACTTCCCCAAACGCAGCCCGTATGCCGTTGCCTTGGAGCTTACCTGGAAGAAGTAAAATCCGGCCTTACAGAATCCATGTGTGATTTTCAGGTGGTGGAATTTGAGGATGAAGCGGAACAACCGCGACGAAAAGAGTGGCTGCTGGAAGATACCGAAACGAAATGCGACTACTGCCGGGCGTTAAATCATGTGCTGATGGTGGCGAATTTTGACGGCGATATGTTGCCGCACATCACGGGGCTGCTTCATGACATTACGCATTCTATGGCCGCAGACGTTGTTGCGCCTCGAAATGCAGAACCGGTAATTCACATTATTTCCTGAGTTCGGGCCCAGGCGTCGGGGGCATTTCTCTGACGCCGTTGGCGTGACCCTTTTTTTTGATGTATACGTAACGTATTGATTTGTTTGGTGCGGATTTACGTGCCAGAAAAAAGGGTTTTATGCGTATAAGTTGATTATTTTGTTTGCTAACAATAAGATGGCGTGGTTTCTTTCCAGTTCACTGCCGTACAGGCAGCTTAGAAATGAAAGAACAGAACGAATCGACCGGCGAACTGGTTCACTGCCGTACAGGCAGCTTAGAAAATTAAAGCAGTGCTTGTTGATATAGATAAAGGGTTCACTGCCGTACAGGCAGCTTAGAAATCGTCAGTATCGTCAGGCGCTTCCGAGGGCTTGTTCACTGCCGTACAGGCAGCTTAGAAAAGTCCCGCTGAGGGTTTTGCATAATCTGGTAAGTTCACTGCCGTACAGGCAGCTTAGAAAGGTGCCGTTAATCGCGCAGCAGAAGCAATGCATGTTCACTGCCGTACAGGCAGCTTAGAAACTAGTATAGTATGATGAGATGAAATTACCCTATGTTCACTGCCGTACAGGCAGCTTAGAAACGCGTGAGGGGCTTTTTTTAAAGGGCAACATTGTTCACTGCCGTACAGGCAGCTTAGAAACGGCGCGGTGCCAGGGTCTCAAAACGAGAGATGTTCACTGCCGTACAGGCAGCTTAGAAAACGCGCGGCACTCCGACGTTCACTGCCCCACACCATCCTTCTCAAACCAACCCACTTTAAAATATTCACCAACCCAATTTAATACCTCATCCTATCAAACCCGCACTCTCTATTTTTCATAAAAAATAAAAAACTCATTCACAAACAAATTATATTCTAACGAATATATTATTCGCAAAAATAATACTTCAGCTAAGAACCTGATTTTTCATCGTATTCTCATGGTGATTATTATTCATTTGATACCCGTCACATTTGTTTTTATCCGTTATTCGCTAACATACTTCGCATTCAACACCCTGAAATAAAAGCCCTTGCCATGCCCGTAAACAGCATCACTCCTACAGACTTAAAAACCATCCTGCATTCAAAGCGCGCCAATATTTATTACCTGGAGAAATGTCGTATTCAGGTGAATGGTGGACGTGTTGAATATGTGACTCAGGAAGGGAAAGAATCGTTTTACTGGAATATTCCCATCGCGAATACGACTGCGGTGATGCTGGGAATGGGAACATCCGTTACGCAAATGGCAATGCGCGAGTTTGCGCGGGCAGGGGTAATGGTTGGTTTTTGCGGAACGGACGGCACGCCGCTTTATTCCGCGAACGAGGTGGATATTGACGTCTCATGGCTCAGCCCGCAAAGCGAATACCGTCCGACTGCATATTTACAAAACTGGGTCTCATTCTGGTTTGATGAAGAAAAACGTCTGCAGGCGGCAAAGCAGTTTCAGCTCATTCGTTTACAGCAAATTGAGAAACAGTGGGCAGGGCTGCGGATAAACCGAGAAACGCCTTTTCAGCCTGATACGGTCGCGCTGGATACGGTTCTGGATCGTGCCAGAGCGGGCATGGAAAGCGCAAAGGATCACACGTCGCTGATGCTTCAGGAAGCGCAGCTTACCAAATCGCTCTATAAACTGGTCAGCCAGACGGTGGGTTACGGCAGCTTTACCCGTGCCAAACGCGGCGGCGGGGCAGATATGGCAAACCGTTTTCTCGACCAGGGCAATTATCTGGCCTACGGGCTGGCGGCTGTCGCGGCCTGGGTGACGGGCATTCCTCATGGTCTGGCCGTCATGCACGGTAAAACCCGACGCGGCGGGCTGGTTTTTGATATTGCAGATCTCATCAAAGATGCCCTCGTTATGCCGCAGGCATTTATGGCGGCGATGGAGGGTGAGGATAATCAACAGTTTCGTCAGCGCTGCATCAACGCGTTTCAACAGGCTGACGCGCTGGATGTGATGATCGCCACCCTGCAGGAAACCTCGCACGCGCTGGCGGGCGTCGCAAAATGAATGTGCTGATTATCTCTCGCTGTACCAAACGCGCGCGCGAGCAAAGCTGCCAGATTATCGATCAGTTTGCTGAGCGTACGGGTGACGCGGCATGGCAGACGACGATAACGATGGAAGGCGTCACTACCCTGCGCAAGCTGCTGCGCAAAACGGCACGTCGTAACACCGCGGTGGCCTGCCACTGGCTGAAAAGAAACGGACAAACCGAGCTGCTGTGGATAGTCGGGAATTTGCGGCGCTTCAACGCGCAAGGGCGCGTGCCAACCAATCGCACGAGCCTGCAAATTATCCGCAACGACGGCGAACAGCGCTGGCAAAGTGCGGAAAACATCGCCCTGCTGGCGGCGATCGCCGGGCTGTTTCATGATTTTGGTAAAGCGGGGATGTGCTTCCAGCAGACGCTTAAAGGGGAAAGTAAGCACGTCTGTCAGCCGTATCGTCATGAATGGATCTCGGTTCGTCTGTTTGAGGCCTTTGTGGGGGAGCAAACCGATGAGCAGTGGCTGGCATCGTTGACGCAGCTTAAAGCCGCTGACCAAAATGCCATGCTGAACGCGCTGAAGATGGATACAGACAAGACCGGCAGCCTGTTGGGAAAACTCCCGCCTCTGGCTAAGGTAGTGGTATGGCTGATGCTGTCGCATCACCGCTTACCGCAGTCGCATACGACGCGCCCTCAACTGGAGTATTGCGAAGGCTGGTTTGAGAAACAGCTGAACCCGGAATGGAACTCGCTTAATCATAAATCCACCGAAAAACATCCGTGGAAAGCGCGTGATTTTAAAAATGTCTGGAAATTCCCCGATGGTACGCCGCTAAAAAGTAAAACGTGGCGCGAGAAGGCCCGGCAGATTGGTAAGCGCATCCGGAACCTGCCCGCACTGCTTCACGCGGGATCGCTGGATAATCTCTTTACTCTCCATCTTGCCCGCCTGTCGCTGATGCTGGCCGACCACGTTTACTCCTCTCAACCCGCGTATGCCGGGTGGCAGGATGATGCCGTTCCGTGCTGGGCCAACAGCGACCGCCAGTCCGGGCAGCTCAGGCAAAAGCTCGATGAACACAATATCGGCGTTGCGCATCTCGCCCTGTTGATGGGGCGTTCTCTTCCCGCACTGCGCCGTTCATTGCCTTCCATCGCAAGACACAGGACGTTCCGGGAAAGAGCGAAAGATCCGCGTTTTCACTGGCAAAACAGGGCGTGGGACGTGGCGTCCTCCCTGCGCGAGAAGAGTGCAGAGCAGGGCTTCTTCGGCATCAATATGGCCTCGACCGGATGCGGGAAAACCTTTGCGAATGCCCGAATCATGTACGCTCTTTCCGATGAACAGGCTGGGTGCCGTTTTAGCGTGGCGCTGGGGTTGCGCACGCTGACGCTGCAAACGGGTCAGGCTTTGCAGTCGCGCCTTGGGCTGGATGACGACACGCTGGCCGTGGTGACCGGCGCCGCAGCAGTAAAGGAGTTGTATCAGGATAACGAGGCGGAAGATACCCGCAGCGCCAGCGACGAAGCGTTCTTCGCCAGCCATCACTACGTACATTACGAAGGGGCGACCAGCAGCGGTATCGCGCAGCAGTGGCTGGCGAAAGAACCGGCGCTTAATCGCCTGGTCAGCGCCCCGGTGCTGGTAACAACCATCGATCACCTGATGCCTGCAACGGAAGGCGTGCGCGGCGGCAGGCAGATCCCGGCCATGCTGCGCCTGCTGACCAGCGATCTGGTGCTTGATGAGCCTGATGATTTTGACGTTGATGATTTGCACGCACTTTGTCGGCTGGTGAACTGGGCGGGCATGCTCGGCTCCCGCGTGCTTCTCTCCTCCGCCACGCTGCCCCCGGCATTAACGGAAGCGCTGTTCGAAGCCTACCGGGAAGGGCGTAAAGCCTGGCAGGCCGCGAGCGGTCAGTCGGACAGACCGACGAGCATCTGCTGCGCCTGGTTTGATGAGTATGGCGCGCAGTCGCAGGATGTGGCCGACGATGCTCAGTTTCGTCATGCGCATGGCGATTTTGTCAGGCAGCGAATTAAACGTCTGCCGGACCAGCCGCGGCTTCGTCTGGGTAAGCTGGCCGCCGTAGTACCGCACTCTTCCCGCACCGGCGATGTTGTCTCTACCCTGGCGCAGACGCTGCACCAGCAAATGATCGCGCTGCACGGCGATCATCACAGTACCCATAAAAGCGGCAAAACCGTGTCGTTTGGGCTGGTGCGGATGGCGAACATCAACCCGCTGGTTGCCGTCGCGCAGGCGTTAATGGCACTCCCTTCTCCGGACAATTACCGCATTCACTATTGCATATACCACAGCCAGCACCCGCTGGCGGTGCGCGCGGCAATTGAAAAGCGACTCGATGCCGCGTTCACGCGGCACGAGCCGGAGCGGGTCTGGCAGCTGCCTGAAATCAAGCAGGCGCTGACCTCATCGGAACAGCACCACCTCTTTGTCGTGCTTGGAACCTCAGTTCTTGAAGTCGGGCGCGATTTTGATGCCGACTGGGGGATTATCGAGCCGAGCTCCAAGCGTTCGCTTATTCAGTTTGCGGGACGTATTCAGCGCCACCGTCAGATCGTTCCTGAGCGCGAAAACCTGGTGATTCTCCAGCGCAACGTGCGCGCGCTTCGCGGAGAAAAGATCGCCTACTGCCGACCCGGTTTTGAGACCGAGCAGCATCCGCTGGCCCATCACGACCTTCACGAGCTTCTTACTGAAGAAGGCTACCGCACGCTGAATGCGGTCCCGCGCATCGTTGAAAATCTGCCCGGCAACGCGCTGGCGGCGCTGGAGCATGAGCGTTTGCGCGCCGCGCTGCTGGGCGATGGCAAAAAATCAGATGCGGTGGCGGCGTCCTGGTGGCGGCTACCGCTGACGTGGAATGGTGAGCTTCAGCTGCGGACGCCTTTTCGCCGTGCTTCACCGCAGGAAACGTTCTTTTTGCGCATGGAAGAGGAAGACGATGAACCTGAGTTTTGCCTGATGCAGGAAGACGGCAGGTTGAAACCCGCGGGACGGTTTTGCGAACAGGCGTTGTTCATGGCTGACGGCGTAGAGCCGTGGGTTGCAGTCGATTATGCCGAGATATTACAGACGCTCGCCGGGACGAAGCAGATGGAGCTGGCTGCGGTGTCGCGACGGTATGGCGAAGTTACACTGAGAGTTACCCAGGAGGAGGAAACAGAGAAATGGTTGTATCACCCCGCATTGGGCGTGTTCAGGGAATATCTCTAAGAGTCAGGAGCGAGTATGTCAGTTGAAGCACTAAGCGCTTTCATTGCTGAGTATATTGCCGGACGACGGCAAACAAAGCTGGAAGCATTTGATAAAGCGGCCGCAAAGCGCAGCGAAGATAGCGCAACGCTTGCGGCAGAACGCCGGGAACTTGAGCTTCGCTATGAGCCGAAAGCATGGCTGACGGATGCCGCGAAGCGAGCCGGACAAATTAACCTCGTGACCCATGCGGCGAAATTTACCCACGGGGATTCAAAAAGTAGCAGTATTTACAGCGAGGCAGTGGCGCAGGAAGGGTATCTCAGCACCGCTGCGTTGTCAGGTCTGGAATCGGATGCGGTGGGCAACGCTGCTGTTATGGATGTGGCAAAGTTGCTACAGGCTCGAGTCGAAGATGGCGATTCTCTATTGGCTAGTTTTCAGCGTGGCGATCACAAAGCGCTCGCCACTTTCACCGATGATGCTAATCAGTTGGATGAATGGATTGCCGGATTCTCACGAACTTTGATTCCAGGAAAACCTGTTTCGCACGTGTTGGCGAAGCAAAGTTATTTCCCTGTTGGTGATGATTACCACCTATTAAGCCCGCTCTTTGCCACTTCGTTGGCTCACGTCCTGTATCAGAAAATGGCTGCCGTGCGCTTTAGCGAAGAGGCTAAAGCTATATGGAAAGCTCACAGTAAGAAAACGTGGCATCCCACTCCGTTGACAATATTTCCAAATTCAGCAGAAATGCGTTTTGGAGGCTCCAACAAGCAGAATGTTTCGTATTTTAATAGCTTGAGAAGAGGGGGAATCTGGCTGCTTTCTTGCCAGCCGCCGCAATGGACGCAAGTGGAAAAAACGCCGACTGAAGTCCGCTCAATCTTTAAGTTTGGTGAAGAGTTTGATCGTAAAGCTTACGGCATCGTTCAACGCATGCTTGCCGTCATAAATCGTCCAGGTAAAAACGTTAAAATTCGCGACGATCGCGATGAATGCATTGATCAGCTTATTGATCTCTTGTTTGAAATATCAACAAAACTCCAGTCTGAAAAATGGCAAAATTGGACGCTTAAATGTCCTGTTCTTGAATCCCACCAGCAGCTCTGGCTCGATCCCTGGCGTACAAAATCAGACGAAGCCTTCCGTCTTGAACGAGAAAAAGACGACTGGCAGGACGCAGTGGCGGAAGATTTTGCCCTCTGGCTCAATGCACGTCTGAGAAAGACAATGCCTGATGTGGGAGAAGTGGAAAAGCGTGTTTGGGAATCACGTACACATTTGCGCATGAACCTGCGAGACATGGAGAAAATTGTCCGGGAGGCTCTGAAATGAGCTCGTTAATCCTACTTAGTCGTATCAAAATTGAAAATGCAAATACTGTTGCTGGCCTTACGTATGGATTTCCTGCAATCACCCATTTAATGGGATTTTCCCATGCGTTATCTCGCAAGTTGATGGAAACATACGGGTTAAAAATTGATGGCTGTGCGGTTGTGAGCCACGAGCAACAGATTCATGCGCACAGGTCCAATTATGATTACCATTTCTCTCTGACCCGTAACCCCCTTAACCATAAAGGGGAAATTGCACCCTTCAATGAGGAGGGTCGCATGCACTTAACCGTTTCATTACTGCTGGAATGTCACGGCGAAATCCCTAACGGTGAATACGGGCAGCGTGACCTCGCAGCGTTTCTTTCACAGGTGTACCCAACGCTCAGGTTGGCAGGCGGAATAATCACCAATATTGAGTTTATCTCAGTTATGGCGATGCCCACCAGCGGTCAGGAAATTAGTCGATTACAGTGGAAATTGATGCCGGGCTTTGCCTTGCGCGATCGCAGTAGCTGGCTGGGTGAGCATCATCAAACGCTTCTGAAAAACGACCCAAATGCCACGCTTCTTGACGCCTGGCTCGACTTCGCTTCGTTAAAAATGCAGGCCGAAACGCCAGAAGTGGGGGATACCCACGAAGGCGACTCTGCCAGATGGCAGCATGTTCCTAAGCCCAATTCCGGTTATCTGGTGCCGATAATGACCGGTTATCAGCGTATCTCAGAACTTTATGCTCCTGGCTCTATAACCCCAGTGCGAGATGCAGAAATACCTTTCGCGTTTGTTGAAGCGGTATATGGCATAGGTGAATGGTGTGCGGTGCATAAAATCCGGTCTCTTGAGGATATTTTTTGGCGGTACCGAACGACAGAAACGGGTTATTACTGTCAGGGCGCGGGCGCGCCAGTGGCATTTGAGCATTTAAATTAAAAGGAATGAATATGGCAAAGGTTTCAAAAGCAGATAAGAAAAAAGGAATGGTACTTGCGTTCGAACGTAAATTGGCAACGTCGGATGCGGTGATGTATTCAGGATGCTGGGAGGGTGAGAATTGGGAACCGATTCGCGTTAAGGAAAAAGCGGTGCGTGGCACTATTTCTAATCGTTTGCACCATCCCACAACAAGTGATCCAACTAAATTAGACGCTGATATTACAAAAGCAAACCTTCAGCGAGTGGATGTAGCAGCACTACCAGCAGACGCTGACACTTTAATGGTGAAATTTACACTGCGCGTTCTGGGTAATTTGTCCACGCCTTCTTTATGTGATGATCGTGTCTATCATAACGAACTTAAACAGGTGATTGATGGTTATACCGATGAGCATGGTTTTTCTGAACTGGCTCGTCGTTATGCAATCAATCTGGCAAACGGCCGCTTTTTATGGCGTAACCGCGTCGGTGCTGAAAAAATTGTCGTAAAAGTTACTGGCTGTGGGTCATGGTCGTTTGATGCGTTTGATTATACATTGCACAATTTTTCTGCAAGCGATAAGCAACTTGACGAACTGGCGCTTGAAATTGAAAAAGGGCTCAACGGTGATGGATTTGTCTTGCTGAGCGTTGAGGCGCAGGTTCTTCTTGGCGCAGGACAAGAGATCTTTCCTTCGCAGGAGCTTGTACTAGACGGCAATAACAATAAAAGTCGTCTGCTATACCAGGTGGATAGTGTGGCAGGAATGCACTCCCAAAAAATTGGCAATGCGATCCGTACCATCGACACCTGGCATCCACACGTCGCAGAATTTGGTGCGATTGCCGTTGAACCCTATGGCTCTGTCACTACTCGTGGTGTGGCTTGTCGTCAGCCCATTGGCAAAATGGACTTTTATACACTTCTCAACAACTGGGTGGTGAAAAAACAAAAACCAGATGTTGAGCAACAGCATTACGTGATGGCTGTGCTTATCCGTGGTGGCGTATTTGGTGGAAAGGATGATTGAGGAATCGTGATGGATCACTATCTTGAGATCCGCGTCCTGCCCGACCCGGAATTCAGCGAGGAAATGTTGATGGCGGCGCTAATGGCTAAGCTGCATCGCGCGCTGGGCCAGCGGGGGCAGGGGGATATTGGCATCAGCTTTCCTGCGCACGGCATGAAGCCCGGCCCGGTTTTACGTCTGCACGGTACTCGCCCGGCGTTAAGCGAACTCGAATCACTCACATGGCGAAAAGGACTGAGCGACTACTGCTTGTCTTCGGACATCCAGCCCGTGCCCGTCGTCAGCCAGTGGCGCTGCGTGAGCCGCGTCCAGGTGAAAAGCAGCGCGCAGAGGCTTCTGCGACGTTCGGTTAAAAAAGGATGGTTAACAGAGGAGGAGGCGCAGCAGCGTCTTCTGACGATGCAGGAGGCGAGGACGGATCTGCCCTGGCTTAACGTGCGCAGCCTCTCTACGGGCCAGTCTTTTAAGCTCTTTATCCGCCACGGGGATGTGCTCTCTGCGCCTGTCTCGGGGACATTTACGACCTACGGGCTCAGCGCTTCGGCAACGGTTCCCTGGTTCTGAGACGCATAACCGCATCCGCATTCAGGGTGCGGTTTTTTCCGCCAGCCGGACATCAAATATAAAGGGCAGTTGCTGTACTGAGTTCAGCGCCGTGTGGAACGCCGGATGTAAGGGGTTAAGGATGGCGTTGTTCTCATAAGGGATGATGCAGGACGGTAAGATAAGCGCGAGGGCGCTGTTAGCCTGTAACCATCCGGTTCCCAGATCCATCGTGGATACCGGCGCTGGATTTTCCTGCCAGTCGTCGGGGAGCCACGCTTTATCCAGGTAATCAATCTGGTCATCCGGGATATCGATGCTGAAAAGCTGGTACTGATTCAGCACGCTATCTTTCCGAACGTGCACCAGAATCTCCAGTGAGGCCAGCGAGATGGACGTGGACACATATACGGCAGGATGCCCTTTATGGTTCCAGCGTCCGCCATACTGGTTTGCACCGCTTCCGCTCCACGCTTCGCTGGCATAGCGTCCCGTCACCAGACGATAAAAAATCATGCGAACACGCCATGTTCGAGTCGACCAATCAAGTCGGTGACTTCCAGGGCACCGGTTTCCGTCGCGATCAGGTCGACAGGGGCAACATTTCCCAGCCCGCGCACCGAAGCCTGCAGCCAGTTCCATGCCTCTTCTTTACTGCCAAAATAGCCAACGGCAGCATCCAGCACCCGCACGAAACGGGCCACGCGTTCGCTTTCATCCGGCGTCAGCGTCCGTCCCGCGCTTTTGCGGCGGGCCACGTTACGTTCGTTAATTCCGGTGACGCGCAAAATGTCCGCTTTCGACATCGCCGTCCACTCATGAATGTTGTCGAGGACGCTGACGGGTAATCCCTGATTGAGAAACTCAATCAGCCGCATCCCCCTGTTTGCAGGTAAACCGGCGTAGCGCCAAAGCGCGTTATCAGCAGGTTGCTGGGCGGGGATCCATGTTCTCATGTTACCTCCGGATTGATGTCATTTGTCATGGTTAAGTATAGTCATTTGTCAGGTAGAGTGGAATGGCGTTTTTTTATACTGGGTGGTTTGAGAGAAGAAGGGGGTTTGACCCTAATTTTTAGAGTGTTTGTAATGCATTGATATTAAATGGATATTTTGAGAGGGTAAAAAAGAGGGTAAAAGAAGGGATTTTAGCTTTTTTTGTATGAAAATCATAATGGTGTGGAGATATTATTTCAGTGCACTGCCGTATAGGCAGCTTAGAAAAGGCACTTCAGCCGCTACTGGATGACGGACGGGTGCACTGCCGTATAGGCAGCTTAGAAAACGCAGCCAGTGGCGGCGGCCTACGATATCGAGTGCACTGCCGTATAGGCAGCTTAGAAATCCCCGCGCGGCCTCGACGTACACCGCAGCATGTGCACTGCCGTATAGGCAGCTTAGAAATTTGAGCTGTATGTCAGCCTCCGTATCAAAGAGTGCACCGCCGTATAGGCAGCTTAGAAATCACGGTCGCGAGCTTTCGGAGACCTGTTATTGTGCACTGCCGTATAGGCAGCTTAGAAACTTTAAATCCATCGTCGCATAGACGGGAGGGAGTGCACTGCCGTATAGGCAGCTTAGAAAGGTCGTGTCGATGCATCCACCGTTCGGGCCAGGTGCACTGCCGTACAGGCAGCTTAGAAAAGAGAGGCTTGAACATCCTGCTGGTGGCTGCTGTGCACTGCCGTAGAGGCAGTTTAGAAAGCCCAATGAGCAACATCGACAAACGCGCTTTTGTGCACTGCCGTACAGGCAGCTTAGCAAAATAGAAAATAAGGTCTCTCCCCCTTACTTTCTAAACTGTCGAACAGACAGCCTGAAACGAACCGCCAATTAATTGTTCAAATAATCAACTGCACCACAAAAAAATAAGACCGGGAAAATCCCGGCCTTATTTAATATTCATCTGCCATTACAGGCGAAAACAATTAGCGACTACGGAAGACAATGCGGCCTTTGCTCAGGTCGTACGGGGTCAGTTCAACAGTCACTTTGTCGCCCGTCAAAATGCGGATGTAGTTTTTGCGCATTTTACCGGAGATGTGCGCAGTTACCACGTGACCGTTTTCCAGCTCTACGCGAAACATGGTATTAGGTAACGTATCAAGTACGGTACCCTGCATTTCAATATTGTCTTCTTTGGCCATCTAATCCTCTGGGGTATCACTACCAAGTTTTGAACCGGCAAGATAATGCCGAAATTCATCAATTAAGTAAAGAATTGCGCGATTAAAACGCAGCAAAACAGTTTCGGCGCATTGCCCAAGCGTCACGGTACAACCGAACAGGAAGCGCATTCGTAAAGGGGAGACGACAGGATAAACGTCAGGACGTTATCTGAAGCGAGGGTCCCAAACGGCGGCGGGGCAACAGGCAGAAGCTACTCTGCGGCGTAATTATAACACCCTCACAAAAAATATGCGGAAAACATTTAGGCATTGGGCACAAAGAGCGTTTTCGGTATCCAGAAGTCGCGCGGGAGCTTCTCCTGACGGCTGGCATCCAGCTGTTCGATGTACTGGCGTCGCGGGATTTCAACAGCGCCCAGCGAGGCCGTGTGCTCGTTGAGCACCTGACAATCGATCAGGCGTCCGCCGCGCTGGGCAAACGCCTCGCAGAAGACCAGCAGCGCGGTTTTCGAGGCGTTAACCGCACGAGAAAACATTGATTCACCACAAAACAGCGTCCCCTGCGCCACGCCGTACATGCCGCCAACGAGCGCTGCGCCTTCCCACACCTCGATAGAGTGGGCGTAGCCAAGCTCATGAAGCTGGTGGTAGGCGGTAATGATATCGCGGGTTATCCACGTCCCTTCATAGCGGTCTTCGGCACAGCCTTCAATGACCTGACCAAAAGCGTGATTGAGGGTAACGCGATAGGGTGATTTGGCATGGAAACGCTTCATGCTGCGGCTCAGGTGAAACTGCTCAGGCCACAGCACGGCACGCGGATCGGGGGACCACCATAAAATCGGGTCGCCGGGGGAAAACCACGGAAAGATACCGCGCTGGTACGCCATTAAAAGCCGAGCGGGACTGAGGTCACCGCCCAGGGCCAGCAGCCCATTGGGCTCACGCAGCGCCCCTTCCGGAGAAGGGAACGCAATGTTATGACGAGAAAGCTGGACCAGGCGCATGACAGCAAAACTCCAGTACGCGAGTGAAGACGCTACAAATATAGTCTACAGACGCTGTTTAAACTGGTAGTAGCGACCCTGTTTCGCCAACAGCTCTGCGTGATTACCTTGCTCAATAATGTGCCCGTTGTCCATCACAATTATCCGATCAAAACTCGCCAGTCCACGCAGGCGATGCGTGACCATCAATACGGTTTTGCCCGTCATGACATTGGCCAGTAAATCAAGGATTTGGCTCTCGGTTGTGGCGTCCAGCCCTTCGGTGGGCTCGTCGAGCAGCATCAGCGGTGCATCGTGCAGCAGCGCGCGCGCTATCGCCAGACGGCGCAGCTCACCGCCGGAGAGCTGGCGGCCGCCTTCGCCCAGCCAGGCGTTCAACCCATCGTCCTCAAGCAGTTTTTGCAGGCCGACCTGTTCAAGCACGGCGCGAAGCGCATCGTCAGAGGCCTCTGGTGCGGCCAGCAGCAGGTTGTCGCGCAGCGTGGCGCTAAACAGATGCACGCGCTGTGGAACGACGCTGACGGTCTTGCGCAGGGCCTGCTCGCTGAAATCAGTCAGCAACGTATTATTGAAACGAATCTGACCGCGCTGCGGATCCCAGGCGCGGGTCAGCAGCTGCAGCAGCGTCGATTTACCGCAGCCGGTACGGCCGAGGATCGCTATCCGCTGACCTGCATTGACCGAAAGGGTGATGCCGTCCAGCGCGTTCTGCGCCTGCTTGTCATAGCTGAAGGTGACATCTTCAAGCGTCAGCGCAACCTGCGCGGGTACAGCGGTCTGCCCGGCGCTGAACGTCACTTCAGGCTCCTGCTCGGCAATTTGCGTGATGCGCAGGGCGGAGGCGATCACCTGGCCCAGATGCTGGAAGGCACCCGTCACCGGGGCCAGCGCTTCAAACGCGGCCAGCGCGCAGAAGACGAAAAGGGCGATAAGGGGGCCCGGCTGGGTATTTCCGCCGATATCGCCGGAAGCCAGCCACAGCATAGCAATGACCGCCACGCCGCCGATTAACATCATCAGCGCCTGAGAGAAGGCCGTCAGCTCCGACTGGCGGCGCTGGGCCTCATGCCAGTTCAGCTCCGTACTTTCCATGCGGGCGCGGTAGCGCTTGCTGGCGCCAAAAATGGTCAGCTCTGCCTGTCCCTGAAGCCAGGAGGTCAGCTGCTGGCGGTAGTCCCCGCGCAGGCGCGTCAGGTTTTCCCCGGTGGATTTTCCGGCGCGGTAAAACAGCGGCGGCAGAATAATGAGCGTCAGCAGCATGATCCCGCCGAGCGTCAGCGCAACGGGAACATCGAGAACAGACAGCCCCAGCGTAACCACCACAATCACCACAAACGCGCCCACGATCGGGGAGATCACGCGCAGATACAGGTGATCCAGCGTGTCGACATCGGCAACGACGCGGTTAAGCAGCTCGCCCTGACGAAAACGCGCCAGCCCGGCAGGGGAGAGGGGCAGCAGCTTGCTGAAGGTGTAGATACGCAGGTGCTGCAGCACGCGGAAAGTGGCGTCGTGGCTGACCAGACGTTCGAAATAGCGTCCGGCCGTGCGGGTGATGGCGGTACCGCGAACGCCTGCCGCCGGAAGCATATAGTTGAAGCTGTATAACCCGGCGAACCCCGCGACGGCAGAGGCCGACAGGAACCAGCCGGAAAGCGTGAGCAGGCCGATGCTGGCGAGCAGCGTGACAATCGCCAGCACAATCCCCAGCGTCAGCATCCATTTGTGGCGTTTATAGAGCGCCAGATAAGGCAGCAGAGCACGCATCAGATGTCCTCCTGACGGTTCGCCAGCAGGGCGGCAAACGGCCCCTGCGCGGCAACGAGAGAGGCGTAATCGCCTTGCTCAACAATACGACCATTCTCCATGACCCAGATCTGGTCCCAGTCGGCAATGCCCTCCAGCTGATGGGTGACCATCAGGGTGGTTTGCTGCCGGGAGGCGGCGTTCAGGGCCTCCATTACGCGCTGCTCGCTGTGGGCGTCCAGGCTGGCGGCGGGCTCGTCCAGCAGCATCAGCTGGCATGGGTTGAGCAGCGCGCGGGCAACGGCCACACGCTGCGCCTGACCGACCGACAACCCGGCTGACTGGTCGCCGACCACGGTATCGACGCCCTGCGGGAGCAGCGGCAGAAACTCGCTGACCCAGGCGCGGTCGAGAACCGATTGCAGTTCATCTTCACGCGCGTCCGGGCGCGCCAGCAGGACGTTTTCACGCAGCGTAGCGGCAGGAAGCTGCGGGTTTTGCCCGACCCAGCTGAGCTGTTTGCGCCAGGCGTCAGGATCGAGGTTGCGCAGTTCGGTTTTGTTGATCCGCAGCGAGCCCGTGTAGGCCATAAAGCCGGATAGCGCGTTCAGCAGAGAACTTTTCCCGGAACCGCTGGTGCCGACGAGCACCACGCGCTGTCCGGCAGGTAAGGTAAAGTTCAGCGGACCGGCGAGCACTTTGCCTTCGGGCGACAGAATGGAAAAGTCCTGCGCTTCAATGGTCACGGGTTCATTAGCGTTCAGCGTCACGTCACCCCGCTCCGGGTGGGCCAGCGGCGTTTCAAGGAACGTTTTCAGGCTGTCGGCAGCGCCAACCGCCTGCGCTTTGGCGTGATAGAAGGTCCCCAGATCGCGAAGCGGCTGGAAAAACTCCGGGGCCAGGATCAGCGCCAGGAACCCGGCGGAAAGGGTCACCGCCGTGCCGTAATGGCCGAAATCCAGCGCGCCAAGATAGGAGAAGCCGAAGTAGACCGCCACGAGGGCAATCGACAGCGAGGTAAAGAATTCCAGAACGCCGGAAGACAGGAAGGCGAGGCGGAGCACCTCCATGGTGCGCTGACGGAAGTCCTGCGATGCCCGGCGAATGTTTTCGGTTTCCGCTTCACCGCGGCCAAAAATGCGCAGCGTCTCCATGCCGCGAAGGCGATCGAGGAAATGGCCGCTCAGGCGACCCAGTGCCAGGAAGTTACGGCGGTTGGCATCCGCCGCCCCCATGCCGACCAGCGCCATAAACAGCGGGATCAGCGGGGCGGTGCCTATCAGAATCAGCGCCGCCATCCAGTTCACCGGGAAGATGGCGATGACGATCAGCAGCGGAACGAACACGGCAAGCGCCATTTGCGGCAGGTAGCGCGCGTAGTAGTCGTGCATATCGTCAATCTGCTCGAGGATCAGCGTCGCCCAGCTTCCGGCAGGTTTCCCCTGGATCCACGCGGGCCCGGCTTCCTGAAGCCTGTCGAGCACCTGACGGCGGATCTCGTAGCGGATATGCTGTCCGGCGTGAAACCCGACGCGCTCACGCAGCCACACCACCCAGGCGCGCAGGATAAAAACCAGGATCAGGACAATAAAGGGCAGCAGGAGCGCTTCGCGCGGGATGTTCTCCATGATCATGTGATTAAGAATGCGGGCCAGCAGCCATGCCTGGGCAACAATCAACAGACCGCTAACGAACCCCAGGAGACGGGAAATCATAAGCCAGCGGCGGGAAATAACGCTTTGCTTTTTCAGCCAGCGTGTTAACTCTTGTTGACGGGTTTTTTCCATTGCGTACTTTGCAGGTGACGTTATTAGAAATTGGGCAGCGCAATGTTACAACGGGGAGACAATAAAGGCGACTTATCGCCGCCTTTATTTACGTTTGTTACTGACTTGTAAAGATTATTTGCCTTGTTCAGCCAGCCCGTCGAGGTAGCGCTCAGCGTCCAGCGCGGCCATGCAGCCGGTGCCCGCAGAGGTGATCGCCTGACGGTAGATATGGTCCATCACGTCGCCAGCCGCGAACACGCCCGGGATGCTGGTCTGGGTCGCGTTACCGTGAATGCCGGACTGCACTTTGATGTAGCCGTTTTCCAGCTCCAGCTGGCCGTCGAAGATGGCGGTGTTCGGGCTGTGGCCGATCGCCACAAACAGACCCGCCACTTCCAGCGTTTCGACCTTATCGGTGTTCTGGGTGTCACGGATGCGCAGACCGGCAACGCCCATCTGGTCGCCCGTCACCTCTTCCAGAGTACGGTTGGTGTGCAGCACGATGTTGCCGCTTGCCACTTTATCCATCAGACGCTTGATCAGGATCTTCTCCGCGCGGAAGGTCTCGCGACGGTGGATCAGGTGCACCTCAGAGGCAATGTTCGCCAGGTAGAGCGCTTCTTCCACCGCGGTGTTACCGCCGCCGATGACCGCGACCTTCTGATTGCGGTAGAAGAAGCCGTCGCAGGTGGCGCAGGCAGAGACGCCGCGGCCTTTGAACGCCTCTTCGGATGGCAGACCGAGGTAACGGGCAGAGGCGCCGGTGGCGATGATCAGCGCGTCGCAGGTGTATTCGCCGCTGTCGCCCGTCAGGCGGAACGGACGGTTCTGCAGATCGACCTTATTGATGTGGTCGAACAGAATTTCGGTTTCGAATTTCGCGGCATGCTCGTGCATACGCTCCATCAGCAGCGGCCCGGTCAGGTCGTTCGGGTCCCCTGGCCAGTTTTCCACTTCGGTGGTGGTGGTCAGCTGACCGCCTTTTTCCATGCCGGTGATGAGTACCGGGTGCAGGTTAGCGCGTGCAGCGTAGACCGCTGCGGTGTATCCCGCAGGTCCAGAACCAAGGATTAGCAGCTTACTGTGTTTGGCCGTGCCCATGAGATCCCCATTGTTGTTGGCAGACATTTGGCTGGATTGTAGGGAATTTGTTGCCGTAAAAAAAGAGCACAGCAATTTTGATATCAATCCGTGTAATAGCCACAGACGATGAATGATGCGCTATAACATCACGTTTTCTCCTGAGAAGTGGTCGTTTGTAAGGCAATAAAATGAGGATTAATACCCCAGCGTAATGAATATCCGGCATGTTGTACTAAAAAACGATGTTTTGCTTTGACAATCCCCTGCGCTTTTGCGAAAACATTCAAGGAAGAAAAAAAACCGCGTTAACCGTATGCCGCATAGGCATGCACGTAAATGCCATTTTTACCGGGTCAGTGAAATCTACGCATGGCGTGGACAGACGCCATACGTGATGTCGGTGACGGCCTTCGGGCAACGGTCTTCTTACCAACAGAACCCGAATCCGCATCGCGTCTAATACAAAATCAGGCGATGTGATGACTAACGGGTACAGGCTCTGAACAGTGATGTGCACAGGGTCCAGGCAGGAGTAGGGAAGGAATACAGAGAGACAATAATAATGGTAGATAGCAAGAAGCGCCCTGGCAAAGATCTCGACCGTATCGATCGTAACATTCTTAATGAATTGCAAAAGGATGGGCGTATTTCCAACGTCGAGCTTTCAAAACGTGTGGGACTTTCCCCGACGCCGTGCCTTGAGCGTGTGCGCCGACTGGAAAGACAGGGTTTCATTCAGGGCTATACGGCTCTGCTGAACCCGCATTATCTGGATGCCTCACTTCTGGTATTTGTTGAGATTACTCTGAATCGTGGTGCGCCGGATGTGTTTGAGCAATTTAACGCCGCTGTACAAAAACTTGAAGAGATTCAAGAGTGTCACCTGGTTTCCGGTGATTTCGACTACCTGTTGAAAACCCGTGTGCCTGATATGTCCGCCTACCGTAAGCTGCTGGGTGAAACCCTGCTGCGTCTGCCAGGCGTGAACGACACCCGTACTTATGTGGTGATGGAAGAGGTCAAACAGAGCAATCGTCTGGTTATTAAGACGCGCTAACACGGAACAGGTGCAAAATCAGCGTAGTTTGATTACACTCCTGTTAATCCATACAGCAACAGTGCCGGGGAGCCCCGGCGCTGTTGTCCGTTTTAGCAAACAGGCAGGATATGCCTGATACCTGGAGAGCCTTTCTTGAGCCAGGAATACACTGAAGACAAAGAAGTCACACTATCGAAGCTAAGCAGCGGACGTCGTCTCCTCGAGGCTTTGCTGATCGTTATTGCCCTTTTTGCCGTCTGGCTGATGGCAGCCTTACTCAGTTTCAACCCCTCAGATCCTAGCTGGTCACAAACTGCATGGCATGAGCCCATCCATAATTTAGGCGGCGTCCCCGGTGCCTGGCTTGCGGACACGCTGTTTTTCATTTTCGGTGTGATGGCCTATACGCTTCCCGTGATTATCATAGGCGGATGCTGGTTTGCGTGGCGTCATCGTCAGAACGACGATTACATCGACTATTTCGCCGTGTCGCTGCGCCTGATTGGCGCGCTGGCGCTGATCCTCACCTCCTGCGGGCTGGCCGCAATTAATGCGGATGATATCTGGTACTTCGCCTCAGGCGGGGTCATCGGCAGCTTATTAAGTTCTGCGCTGCAACCGATGCTGCATAGCAGCGGCGGCACGCTGGCGTTGCTGTGCATCTGGGCGGCCGGTCTGACGCTGTTTACCGGCTGGTCCTGGGTGAGCATTGCCGAGAAAATCGGCAGCTTTATCCTCACCATTCTGACCTTCGCCAGCAACCGTACCCGCCGTGACGATACCTGGGTTGATGAAGAAGAGTACGAAGATGACGAGGAGGATGACGCGCCTGTGCAGCGTCGCGAGTCTCGTCGTGCCCGTATTCTGCGCGGCGCGCTGGCGCGCCGTCAGCGTGTTGCGGAGAAATTTGCCAACCCGCTGGGCCGTAAAACCGATGCGGCGCTCTTCTCCGGTAAACGCATGGATGAAGACGAGCAGGTGGCGTATCGCGCTGCGGGTGTCGCCGTCGATCCTGACGATGTGCTCTTCTCCGGCAGCCGGGCCACGCCGGGTGATTTCGACGAATACGATCCGCTCTTAAACGGCCACTCGGTCACCGAACCGGTTGCCGCAGCCGCAGCCGCGACGACCGCTGCGCAGGCGTATGCCGCGCCTGTCGACGCCGTGACGCCATCCGCGCCGGTGTCGCCGCCGGAGTCCGTTATTCAGCAGCCTCAGGTTGACTGGCAGACCGCGCCAGGCGTTCATACGCCGGAGCCGGTTATCGCGCCTGAACCTGAAAGCTACATCCCAGTTCAACAGGAGCAGTGGCAGCAGCCTTATCAGCCGCCGCAGCCTGAGTATGAACCGCAGCCATATCAGCAGCCTGTTGCTCAGCCTTATCAGGAATATGTCCCTGAGCCGGTCGAGCCTGTGCAGCCTTATGCCGCACCGCAGCCTGAACCTGAAATCGTGGAAGAGGTGAAGCCTGCGCGTCCACCGCTGTACTATTTTGAAGAGGTCGAAGAGCGCCGTGCGCGTGAACGCGAGCAGCTGGCGGCCTGGTATCAGCCTGTGCCTGAACCGGTACAGGAGCCGGTGACGAGAACGTCTTCTGTTTCAGTGCCACCGAACGACCCGACGCCTGCCGTTGCCCCCGTAGCGGAAAGCGTGAAGCAGGCTACTGCGGCCGCTGCCGCGGCAGCACCTGTCTTTAGCCTGGCAACGGGCGGCGCGCCGCGTCCTCAGGTGAAGGAAGGCATTGGTCCACAGCTGCCTCGCCCTAACCGCGTTCGCGTGCCAACCCGTCGCGAGCTTGCTTCTTATGGTATCAAGCTGCCTTCCCAGCGTATGGCCGAAGAGAAAGCGCGCGAGTCTGAGTATGAAGACGATGCCGATGACATGCAGCAGGACGAGCTGGCCCGCCAGTTCGCCGCGCAGCAGAATCAACGCTACGGTGAAGACTATCAGCACGATGAACCTGTGGTGGAAGACGAAGATGACGCGGCAGAGGCCGAGTTAGCGCGCCAGTTTGCCGCCACCCAGCAGCAGCGCTATTCCGGTGAACAACCGGCTGGTGCAAATCCGTTCTCGCTGTCTGATTTCGAATTCTCGCCGATGAAGGATCTGGTGGATGATGGCCCGAGCGAGCCTTTATTTACCCCGAGCGTGATGCCGGAAGCAGAGCCGGTGCGCCAGCAGCCAGCGCCGCAGGCCTACGCGCAGCCGCAGCAGCCTGTTCAACAGCCGTATGCACAACCGCAGCAGGCGCCGCAGTTCCAGCAGCCTGCACCTCAGCCGCAGGAGAGCCTGATTCACCCGCTGCTGATGCGTAACGGCGACAGCCGTCCGCTGCAGCGTCCAAGCACGCCGCTACCGTCTCTGGATCTGTTAACGCCACCGCCGTCAGAAGTGGAACCCGTTGATACCTTCGCGCTGGAGCAGATGGCGCGTCTGGTGGAAGCCCGTCTGGCTGACTTCCGCATTAAGGCGGACGTGGTGAACTACTCGCCGGGTCCCGTTATCACCCGTTTCGAACTGAACCTGGCGCCGGGCGTGAAGGCCGCGCGCATTTCCAACCTGTCCCGCGACCTGGCGCGTTCGCTGTCGACCGTTGCGGTGCGCGTGGTGGAAGTGATACCGGGCAAACCGTACGTGGGTCTTGAGCTGCCGAACAAGAAACGTCAGACCGTCTACCTGCGTGAAGTGCTGGATAACACCAAATTCCGCGATAACCCATCTCCGCTGACCGTGGTGCTGGGTAAAGATATCGCCGGCGATCCGGTGGTGGCCGATCTCGCGAAAATGCCTCACCTGCTGGTGGCGGGTACCACCGGTTCCGGTAAATCCGTCGGCGTGAACGCCATGATCCTCAGCATGCTCTACAAAGCGCAGCCGGAAGATGTGCGTTTCATCATGATCGACCCGAAAATGCTTGAACTGTCGGTCTACGAAGGCATCCCGCATCTGCTGACCGAAGTCGTGACCGACATGAAGGACGCTGCCAACGCGCTACGCTGGAGCGTCAACGAGATGGAGCGCCGCTACAAGCTGATGTCTGCGCTGGGCGTGCGTAACCTGGCCGGCTATAACGAGAAAATCGCCCAGGCGATGCGTATGGGGCGTCCGATTCCGGATCCTTACTGGAAGCCGGGCGACAGCATGGATGCCCAGCATCCGGTGCTGGAAAAACTGCCTTACATCGTCGTGCTGGTTGATGAATTCGCTGACCTGATGATGACCGTCGGTAAAAAAGTGGAAGAGCTGATTGCCCGTCTGGCGCAGAAAGCGCGTGCGGCCGGTATTCACCTTGTGCTGGCGACCCAGCGTCCTTCCGTGGACGTGATTACCGGTCTTATCAAAGCGAACATTCCGACGCGTATCGCCTTTACCGTATCAAGTAAAATTGACTCCCGCACCATTCTTGACCAGGGCGGCGCTGAGTCGCTGCTGGGTATGGGTGATATGCTCTATTCCGGCCCGAACTCCACCTCTCCGGTGCGCGTCCACGGTGCGTTCGTTCGCGATGAGGAAGTTCACGCCGTCGTGCAGGACTGGAAGGCGCGCGGTCGTCCACAATACGTTGACGGCATTACCAGCGATACGGAAAGCGAAGGCGGCGGCGGTGGCTTCGACGGCGGTGAAGAGCTGGATCCGTTATTCGATCAGGCGGTTAACTTCGTTACCGAAAAGCGCAAAGCGTCCATTTCTGGCGTGCAGCGCCAGTTCCGCATCGGCTATAACCGTGCAGCGCGCATCATCGAGCAGATGGAAGCGCAGGGCATCGTGAGCGAGCAGGGGCACAACGGCAACCGCGAGGTGCTGGCGCCGCCGCCGTTTGATTAACCTTCAGCGATTGCAAAGAAGGGTAAATCAGCCAAAATTAAGCATTTTCTTCTGTCGCCTGCCTGCGGGCAGGTCCAGAATAGAAGACGGAAACCCCATATCGGGAAGACGTATTTTAAGGAATAACAATGAAAAAAATCGCCATCGCCTGTGCATTACTCACCAGTTTTGTCGCCAGCAGCGTCTGGGCTGATGCGGCTAGCGACCTTAAAAGCCGACTGGATAAGGTAAGCAGCTTCCACGCCAGCTTCACGCAAAAAGTGACTGACGGCAGCGGCAACGCGGTGCAGGAAGGTCAGGGAGATTTGTGGGTTAAACGCCCGAATCTGTTCAACTGGCACATGACCCAGCCGGATGAAAGCATCCTGGTGTCAGACGGTAAAACCTTATGGTTCTTCAACCCGTTCGTTGAGCAGGCTACGGCGACCTGGCTGAAAGATGCCACCAGCAATACGCCGTTTATGCTGATTGCCCGTAACCAGGCCAGCGACTGGCAGCAGTACAATATTAAACAGACGGGTGACGAGTTTGTCCTGACGCCGAAAGGCAGCAACGGCAACCTGAAGCAGTTCACCATTAACGTAAGCACCAACGGTACCATTAATCAGTTCGGCGCGGTTGAGCAGGACGATCAGCGCAGCAGCTACCAGCTCAAGTCTCAGCAGAACGGCGCCGTGGATGCATCGAAATTCACCTTTACCCCGCCGCAGGGCGTAACGGTGGATGACCAACGCAATAAGTAAGAGGCGTGAGTGAGCAACCTGTCGCTCGATTTTTCGGATAACGCGTTTCAACCTCTGGCCGCTCGTATGCGGCCAGAAAATTTAGCGCAGTACATCGGCCAGCAGCACCTGCTGGCTGCCGGTAAGCCATTGCCCCGGGCCATTGAGGCCGGGCATCTTCACTCCATGATCCTCTGGGGGCCACCCGGCACCGGCAAGACCACACTTGCAGAAGTGATTGCCCGCTATGCCAACGCGGACGTTGAACGCATCTCGGCGGTGACCTCCGGCGTGAAGGAGATCCGTGAAGCGATCGAGCGTGCGCGGCAGAACCGCAATGCCGGACGGCGCACCATCCTCTTCGTGGACGAAGTCCACCGCTTCAACAAAAGTCAGCAGGATGCCTTCCTGCCGCATATTGAAGACGGCACGATCTTCTTCATCGGTGCGACCACCGAAAACCCGTCGTTTGAGCTGAACTCGGCGCTGCTTTCCCGCGCGCGCGTTTACCTGCTCAAATCGCTGACGACCGAGGATATCGAAAAGGTTCTCACCCAGGCGATGGACGACAACGCGCGCGGTTACGGCGGGCAGGATATCGTTCTGCCTGACGAGACGCGTCGGGCGATTGCGGAACTGGTCAACGGCGATGCGCGTCGGGCGCTGAACACGCTGGAGATGATGGCCGATATGGCCGAAGTCGACGATGCCGGAAAGCGGGTGCTGAAACCGGAACTGCTCACCGAAATAGCCGGGGAACGCAGCGCGCGTTTCGATAACAAAGGCGACCGTTTTTACGACCTGATCTCGGCGCTGCATAAGTCCGTGCGCGGCAGCGCGCCGGATGCGGCGCTCTACTGGTACGCGCGTATTATCACGGCGGGTGGCGATCCGCTCTACGTCGCGCGTCGCTGTCTGGCGATAGCCTCAGAAGATGTCGGTAATGCCGATCCGCGCGCCATGCAGGTCGCGCTGTCGGCCTGGGACTGCTTCACCCGCGTTGGACCCGCGGAAGGCGAACGCGCCATTGCGCAGGCCATTGTCTATCTGGCCTGTGCACCGAAAAGCAATGCGGTTTATACCGCATTCAAAGCCGCAATGTCCGACGCCCGCGAACGGCCGGACTACGATGTGCCGGTTCACCTGCGTAACGCGCCGACCAAACTGATGAAAGAGATGGGGTATGGGCAGGAGTACCGTTACGCTCATGATGAACCCAATGCCTACGCCGCCGGGGAAGAATATTTCCCGCAGGAGATGGCACAAACGCGCTATTATCGCCCCACAAACAGAGGTCTTGAAGGCAAGATTGGTGAAAAGCTCACCTGGCTCGCCGGACAGGATCAAAATAGCCCTATAAAACGCTACCGTTAGTTCAGTCGTTGCGGTAATGTTTGCAATTGTATCCTTGTGGCCGCAGGCTGTGGTCACATTTCCTATTTTAATTCGATAAGCACAGGATAAGCATGCTCGATCCCAATCTGCTGCGTAATGAGCCAGACGCAGTCGCTGAAAAACTGGCACGCCGGGGCTTTAAGCTGGATGTAGATAAGCTGCGCGCTCTTGAAGAGCGTCGTAAAGTTCTGCAGGTACAAACTGAAAATCTGCAGGCAGAGCGTAACTCTCGATCGAAATCCATCGGCCAGGCGAAAGCACGCGGGGAAGATATTGAGCCATTACGCCTGGAAGTGAACAAACTGGGTGAAGAGCTGGATCAGGCGAAAGCCGAGCTGGATGTTCTTCAGGCCGAAATTCGCGATATTGCCCTGGCTATCCCGAACATTCCTGACGACAGCGTGCCTGTCGGTAAAGATGAAAACGACAACGTTGAAGTGAAACGCTGGGGCACGCCTCGCGAGTTTGACTTCGAGGTGCGCGATCACGTGACGCTGGGCGAAATGCACGCGGGGCTGGACTTTGCGGCCGCGGTTAAGCTGACCGGCTCCCGCTTCGTGGTGATGAAAGGCCAGATTGCCCACCTGCACCGCGCGCTGGCGCAGTTCATGATTGATCTGCACACCGAGCAGCACGGCTATAGCGAAACCTACGTGCCGTATCTGGTCAACCACGATACGCTGTACGGTACGGGCCAGCTGCCGAAATTTGCTGGCGATCTGTTCCATACCCGTCCGCTGGACGAGGAAGCTGACAGCAGCAACTACGCGCTGATCCCAACCGCGGAAGTGCCGCTGACTAACCTCGTGCGCGATGAGATCATCGACGAAGACGATCTGCCAATCAAGCTGACCGCGCACTCTCCGTGCTTCCGTTCTGAAGCAGGATCTTACGGTCGCGACACGCGCGGTCTGATCCGTATGCACCAGTTCGATAAAGTTGAAATGGTGCAGATCGTTCGTCCTGAAGAGTCCATGGACGCGCTGGAAGAGATGACCGGCCACGCTGAGAAAGTGCTGGAGCTGCTGGGTCTGCCGTACCGTCGTATGGCACTCTGCACCGGTGATATGGGCTTTAGCGCCTGCAAAACCTTCGATCTGGAAGTGTGGGTGCCTGCGCAGAACACCTACCGTGAGATCTCCTCCTGCTCTAACGTCTGGGATTTCCAGGCGCGCCGCATGCAGGCTCGCTGCCGCAGCAAGTCAGACAAGAAAACCCGTCTGGTGCATACCCTGAACGGTTCGGGTCTGGCCGTGGGACGTACGCTGGTTGCCGTGCTGGAAAACTATCAGCAGGCGGATGGCCGTATTGAGATCCCTGAAGTGCTGCGCCCATACATGAAAGGCCAGCAGTACATTGGCTAATAATTTGTCATAAAACAAAAAAGCGCCTCAGGGCGCTTTTTTTATGCCTTTGATTTGATACGAAGCAATAACCTCTCCCACTAAAGTAGTAATACTCCTCCGAATGAAAGCCAGCATAAAAAGCTGAAAACGAAGAAATTCGTTATATATAAAACTATATAGCGGCTTGCGCCGCCTCTCTTTTCTTTGTGAGCAACCAAAGTGAGTTTCTATGAAAATCAACGCGCCTGAAGAATTACTGGCTGCCGAGGTCACTCGCCGTGGGTTGATGAAAACCACGGCAATTGGCGGCCTGGCCATCGCCAGCAGCGCCTTCACGCTCCCCTTTGCCCGACTGGCGTCAGCGGCGGATGCGTTATCTCCAGCCTCAGCACCGGAAAAAGTGGTCTGGAGCGCCTGTACGGTAAACTGCGGTAGCCGCTGCCCGCTGCGTATGCACGTGGTGGATGGCGAAATTAAATATGTCGAAACCGACAATACCGGAGACGATAATTACGAAGGGCTGCACCAGGTTCGCGCCTGCCTGCGCGGCCGCTCCATGCGTCGCCGCGTCTATAACCCGGATCGCCTGAAGTATCCGATGAAGCGCGTCGGTAAGCGTGGAGAAGGGAAGTTCGAGCGCATCAGCTGGGACGAAGCCTACGACATCATCGCTACCAACATGCAGCGTTTGATCAAAGAGTACGGCAACGAGTCCATCTACCTGAACTACGGCACCGGGACGCTCGGCGGCACGCTGACCCGCTCCTGGCCACCGGGAAAAACGCTGGTGGCGCGCCTGATGAACTGCTGCGGCGGTTATCTCAATCACTACGGCGACTACTCTTCCGCGCAGATTGCCGCTGGTCTGAACTATACCTACGGCGGCTGGGCGGACGGCAACAGCCCGTCCGATATCGAAAACAGCAAGCTGGTCGTCCTGTTCGGAAACAACCCGGGCGAGACGCGCATGAGCGGTGGCGGGGTGACCTACTACCTCGAACAGGCGCGCGCTAAATCCAATGCCCGCATGATCATTATCGATCCGCGCTATACCGACACCGGTGCAGGGCGCGAAGACGAGTGGATCCCCATCCGTCCCGGTACCGATGCGGCGCTGGTCTCCGCCCTGGCGTGGGTGATGATCACCGAAAACCTCGTCGATCAGCCTTTCCTGGATAAATACTGCGTCGGCTATGACGAGAAAACCCTGCCAGCCAGCGCGCCTGCCAACGGCCATTACAAGGCCTATATCCTTGGCCAGGGCAGCGACGGCGTGGCAAAAACGCCGGAGTGGGCCTCCACCATCACCGGCATCCCGGTCGAGCGTATTGTTCAGCTGGCGCGTGAGATTGGCTCCGCGAAACCGGCCTACATCAGCCAGGGCTGGGGCCCGCAGCGTCATGCGAACGGTGAAATCGCGACCCGCGCCATCTCCATGCTCTCCATTCTGACCGGTAACGTCGGCATTCACGGTGGTAACACTGGCGCGCGCGAAGGCTCATATGAGGTGCCGTTCGAACGTATGCCGACGCTGGATAACCCGGTTCAGACCAGCATCTCTATGTTTATGTGGACCGATGCGATTGAACGCGGCCCGGAAATGACCGCCCTGCGCGACGGCGTGCGCGGCAAGGATAAGCTGGACGTGCCGATCAAGATGATCTGGAACTATGCCGGTAACTGTCTGATCAATCAGCACTCAGAAATCAACCGTACCCATGAAATCCTGCAGGATGACAAGAAGTGCGAGATGATTGTGGTCATCGACTGCCACATGACCTCCTCGGCGAAATATGCCGATATCCTGCTGCCGGACTGCACCGCTTCTGAGCAGATGGATTTCGCGCTGGACGCCTCCTGCGGCAACATGTCCTACGTGATCTTCACCGACCAGGCCATCAAACCGCGCTTCGAGTGCAAAACCATTTATGAAATGACCTCGGAGCTGGCGAAACGTCTTGGCGTTGAGCAGCAGTTTACCGAGGGACGTACTCAGGAAGGGTGGATGCGCCATCTGCATGAACTCTCCCGCAAGGCGATCCCAGACCTGCCGGACTTTGACACCTTCCGCAAGCAGGGAATGTACAAACAGCGCGATCCGGAAGGGCACCACGTGGCGTATAAAGCGTTCCGTGAAGATCCGCAGGCGAACCCGCTGACCACGCCGTCGGGCAAAATCGAAATTTACTCCGAAGCGCTGGCAAAAATCGCGTCGACCTGGGAGCTGCCGGAAGGGGACGTCATCGATCCGCTGCCGATCTACACGCCGGGCTTTGAAAACTATAACGATCCGCTGACGGCGAAATTCCCGCTGCAGTTGACCGGCTTCCACTACAAAGCGCGCGTGCACTCTACCTACGGTAACGTCGACGTGCTGAAAGCCGCCTGCCGTCAGGAGATGTGGATCAACCCGATGGATGCCAAAGCGCGCGGTATCAGCAATGGCGATCGCGTACGTATCTTCAACGGACGCGGTGAGGTGCACATTGAGGCTAAAGTGACGCCGCGCATGATGCCCGGCGTGGTGGCGTTAGGGGAAGGGGCCTGGTACAGCCCGGATGCCAACCGCATCGACCAGGCGGGCAGTATTAACGTGCTGACCACGCAGCGTCCGTCGCCGCTGGCGAAGGGCAATCCATCCCACACAAACCTTGTTCAGGTTGAAAAGGTTTAAGGAGTAACCGATGACAACCCAGTATGGATTTTTCATTGATTCCAGCCGTTGCACCGGTTGCAAAACCTGCGAGCTGGCCTGTAAAGATTACAAAGATCTCACCCCGGACGTGAGCTTCCGCCGCATCTACGAATACGCCGGGGGCGACTGGCAGGAAGATAACGGCGTCTGGCATCAGAACGTCTTTGCCTATTACCTGTCGATTGCCTGTAACCACTGCGAAGATCCGGCCTGTACCAAGGTTTGCCCGAGCGGTGCGATGCACAAGCGCGAAGACGGTTTTGTGGTGGTGGATGAAGATGTCTGTATCGGCTGCCGCTACTGCCATATGGCCTGCCCATACGGCGCCCCGCAGTACAACGCCGCTAAAGGCCATATGACCAAGTGCGACGGTTGCCACACCCGCGTCGCGGACGGCAAAAAGCCGATCTGCGTCGAGTCCTACCCGCTGCGCGCGCTGGACTTTGGTCCCATTGAAGAGCTGCGCCAAAAACACGGTCAGCTTGCCGCAGTGGCGCCGCTGCCGTCTGCGCACTTCACGAAGCCGAGTATTGTGATTAAACCTAACGCCAACAGCCGTCCTACAGGTGACACCACCGGCTACCTGGCAAACCCGAAGGAGGTGTGAGATGGGAAGTGGATGGCATGAATGGCCGCTGATGATCTTCACGGTCTTTGGTCAGTGCGTGGCGGGCGGCTTCATTGTGCTCGCGCTGGCGCTGTTAAAAGGGAACCTCAATGCCGAACAGCAGCAGCGTTTAGTGTTGAGCATGTTTGGCCTGTGGGTGCTGATGGGGATTGGCTTTATCGCTTCTACGCTGCACCTGGGTTCACCGATGCGCGCGTTTAACTCTCTGAACCGCGTGGGGGCATCGTCCCTCAGTAACGAGATTGCCAGCGGGGCAATTTTCTTTGCCGTCGGTGGGCTGGGCTGGCTGCTGGCCGCGTTGAAGAAGCTGCCGGCGGGCCTGCGCAGCCTGTGGCTGATCGTAACCATGGTTCTGGGCGTGGTGTTCGTGTGGATGATGGTGCGCGTCTATAACACCATCGACACCGTACCAACCTGGTACAGCGTCTGGACGCCGATGAGCTTCTTCCTGACGATGTTTATCGGCGGGCCGCTGCTCGGCTACCTGCTGTTGCGCGTGGCGGGCGTAGACGGCTGGGCAATGCGTTTGCTCCCCGCGGTTTCGCTGCTGGCGCTGGTGGTGAGTGCGATAGTCGCCCTGATGCAGGGGGCCGAGCTGGCAACTATTCACAGCTCTATCCAGCAGGCTTCTGCCCTGGTGCCGGACTACGGTGCTCTGATGGCCTGGCGCATCGTTCTGCTGGTCGCCGCGCTGGTATTCTGGATCGCTCCTCAGCTCAAGGGCTATCAGCCCGCGCTGCCGCTGCTGTCACTGGCTTTTGTGCTGGTCCTGGCGGGTGAGCTGATTGGCCGCGGCGTGTTCTACGGGTTGCATATGACTGTAGGTATGGCTGTCGCCAGCTAACGCTGCTTTTGGTTATATCAAGCCGGGCCTGAGTGCCCGGCTTTTTCTTTTTCGATCATGAAATTTTTCGACTGTCGTTTTGTTTTAATTTTACCCATTAATAAATGAAAACAGAGACATAATTAATATCTATAGCAGGCGTGGCATTAGCAGGATAAGTTTTTTAAATCGACAGGGAACATATTGTGCGAGGCGGCTAAATCCGTGGATTGACTTTGTTTTTGCCAGTGGCATGATGCGCACGAAATCTGAACTTCCGCACGGTTTTTAATCCATGACCACCTATAACCGGCCAGTGCTGCTGTTGCTCTGTGGCCTGCTTTTGTTGACCCTGGCGATCGCAGTGTTAAATACGCTCGTCCCGCTGTGGCTCGCCCATGAAAACTTACCGACCTGGCAGGTGGGTATGGTCAGCTCGTCCTTTTTTACCGGCAACCTGCTGGGTACGCTGGTGACCGGTAACCTGATTAAACGCTTTGGCTTTAATCGCAGCTATTATCTGGCTTCGCTGATTTTCGGTGCCGGATGTGCCGGGCTGGGACTGATGGTCGGCTTCTGGAGCTGGATGGCATGGCGCTTTATCGCTGGCGTAGGCTGTGCGATGATTTGGGTGGTGGTTGAAAGTGCGCTGATGTGCAGCGGTACTTCCCGCAACCGTGGACGCCTGCTGGCTGCGTATATGATGGTTTACTACGTCGGCACCGTGCTGGGGCAACTGATGGTCAGCAAGCTGCCAACCGACCTGATGAGCGTTCTGCCGTGGGTGACGGGCATGGTGCTGGCCGCGATCCTGCCGCTGCTCTTCACGCGCATTGTGAACCAGAACAGCGAGCATCAGGAAGCGACTCACGTCTGGCCCATGCTGAGACTGCGTCAGGCGCGTCTGGGCGTTAACGGCTGCATTATCTCCGGGATTGTACTCGGCTCGCTCTATGGCCTGATGCCGCTCTATCTGAATCATCAGGGCGTCAGCGATTCCGGCATCGGTTTCTGGATGGCGGTCATGGTGAGTGCGGGTATTGTCGGACAGTGGCCGATTGGCCGCCTGGCGGACCGCTTTGGCCGTCTGCTGGTGCTTCGCGTTCAGGTTTTCGTGGTGATCATGGGCTGTCTTGCCATGCTCAGCAACGCCGCGATGGCGCCTGCGCTGTTCATTCTCGGGGCGGCCGGCTTTACGCTCTATCCGGTGGCGATGGCCTGGGCCTGTGAGAAAGTCGAGCATCATCAGCTGGTGGCAATGAACCAGGCGCTGTTGCTGAGCTATACCATCGGCAGCTTATTAGGGCCGACGTTTACCGCGATGCTGATGCAGAATTACTCCGATAATTTACTGTTTATCATGATCGCCAGCGTGTCGTTTATTTATCTCTTAATGCTGCTGCGCAAAGCGGGCGAGCATCCAACGCCTGTGGCACATGCCTGATTAAATAAAAGCCTGTCAATGACAGGCTTTTTTGTCCCCATCACAACTCAGAGTTTTACTTATTGTGTGTTTATTGCGCCAGACGATAATTCATGTGAGTCCTACCACTTAAGGCAGCAATCATGTCTATTCGTCGTTTTTCCACTACCGCACTTGCCGTAGTGTTGTCTTTAACGTTTGCAACGTCTCCGGTCATGGCTAATCCTGGAAACGGGAATGGCAATGGTCACGGAAACGGTGGCGGACAGGGTAACAGCGGCAATCATGGTAACGGGAATTCTGGTAACCATGGTAGTAAGCAAAATAACGGTCAGGATAACCCTGGCAATTCGAATAAGAGCGTTAAAAACAGCAAAGATGTCGGTAACGATGTCGATGCTCGCGTGAGTTTCGATCGTGCCCGTCATCTGGCGCTGAATTACGGCTTAACGGGCTATAAGTCTCTGCCTCCGGGGATCGCAAAAAACCTGGCGCGCGGTAAACCACTGCCTCCGGGTATTGCGAAGAAAACCGTGCCGGCCTCTATGCTGGGTCAGCTTCCTTCCTATCCGGGCTATGAATGGCGGGTAGTGGGTGACGACCTGGTCTTAATTGCGCTGAGTACTGCCATTGTGACGTCCATTATTAACGGCGTCTTTAAATAGAATATAAAAAGGCCCGGTTCTCACCGGGCCTTTCTTTAATACATGACCTTGTGGCCGTACTGCTCAAGAATACCTTTGACGCGTTCCATCGTCTCTTTTTTCGGCGGCTTCACGCCATCAAGCTTGTACTCTTCACCCAAGGCCACCCATTTGTGTTTACCCAGCTCGTGATAGGGCAGAAGCTCAATTTTCTCGACGTTGCCCATGTCGCGGGTAAATTCACCCAGGCGGTGCGCGGAGTCATCGTCATCTGACCAGCCTGGCACCACCACGTAGCGGATCCAGGTTTTAATGCCTTTATCGGCAATATATTTGGCAAACTCCAGCGTACGGTGGTTTGACACGCCAACCAGGTTCTGGTGGATCTCATCGTTCATCTGTTTGAGATCGAGCATCACCAGATCGGTCACTTCAAGCAGCTCGTCAATGACCGGATCGTAGCGGCGCACAAAGCCGTTGGTGTCGAGGCAGGTATGAATGCCTTCTTTGCGGCAGGCGCGGAACCAGTCGCGGACAAATTCAGCCTGAAGAATGGCTTCGCCACCGGAGGCGGTCACGCCGCCGCCGGACGCGTTCATAAAGTGACGGTAGGTCACCACCTCTTTCATCAGGTCTTCAACGGTGACTTCTTTACCGCCGTGGGTGTCCCAGGTGTCGCGGTTGTGGCAGTACAGGCAGCGCATCAGGCAGCCCTGGAAGAAGGTGATAAAGCGGATGCCCGGGCCATCGACGGTGCCACAGGATTCAAAGGAGTGAATGCGACCAATAGTTGACATTGCGGTGATATCTCCGAATTTGGCCCATCCGGGGCCTATGTAGATGCACAGCTCAAAGGCTATGTCGAGTCTGTTTTGGCTGTTATCCATTCAGTATAGATAGCGGACAAAAGAGACTGATAAAGCGAGGGTGTTAAAAAGGCCCCACTTGCGTGGAGCCTTTATTGTACGCCTTTTAACGCGTGATTTCAGTCAATTCCACTTACATGGACTGAGTGAAAGTACGGGTGATAACGTCCTGCTGCTGTTCTTTAGTCAGGGAGTTAAAACGTACTGCGTAGCCAGATACGCGGATGGTCAGCTGAGGATATTTCTCAGGGTGTTCCATCGCGTCGAGCAGCATTTCACGGTTCATGACGTTCACGTTCAGGTGCTGACCACCTTCGATGGACGCTTCGTGGTGGAAGTAACCATCCATCAGGCCTGCCAGGTTAGTCTTACGAACTTCGTCATCTTTACCCAGCGCGTTTGGCACGATAGAGAAGGTGTAAGAGATACCATCTTTCGCGTAAGCAAACGGCAGTTTAGCAACGGAAGTCAGAGAGGCAACTGCACCTTTCTGGTCACGACCGTGCATTGGGTTAGCACCTGGGCCGAATGGCGCGCCAGCACGACGACCGTCTGGGGTGTTACCGGTTTTCTTACCGTACACCACGTTAGAGGTGATAGTCAGAACAGACTGAGTCGGGATAGCGTTACGGTAGGTAGTGAGTTTCTGAATTTTCTTCATGAAACGTTCTACCAGGTCAACCGCCATGTCATCAACGCGAGAATCGTTGTTACCAAACTGCGGATATTCGCCTTCGATTTCGAAGTCTACGGCCAGGCCGTCTTCGTCACGAATGGGTTTAACTTTCGCATATTTGATTGCAGACAGGGAGTCAGCAGCAACGGACAGGCCTGCGATACCACACGCCATGGTGCGGATAACGTCACGGTCGTGCAGCGCCATCAGAGAAGCTTCGTAGCTGTACTTGTCGTGCATGTAGTGGATAACGTTCAGCGCAGTGACGTACTGTTTCGCCAGCCAGTCCATGAAGTGATCCATACGTTCCATGACTTCGTCATAGTTCAGCACGTCGCCTTTGATTGGCTCAGACTTAGGACCAACCTGCATTTTCAGTTTTTCATCAACGCCGCCGTTGATAGCGTACAGCATGGTTTTCGCCAGGTTTGCACGCGCACCGAAGAACTGCATTTGTTTACCAACAACCATTGGGCTTACGCAGCAAGCGATAGCGTAATCGTCGTTGTTGAAGTCCGGACGCATCAGGTCATCGTTCTCGTACTGCAGAGAAGAGGTGTCGATGGACACTTTAGCGGCGAATTTCTTGAAGTTCAGAGGCAGTTTTTCAGACCACAGAACGGTGATGTTCGGCTCCGGAGAAGGACCCATGGTGTACAGGGTATTCAGGAAGCGGAAGCTGTTTTTGGTTACCAGAGTACGGCCGTCAACGCCCATACCGCCGATAGATTCAGTAGCCCAGATTGGGTCACCGGAGAACAGCTCATCGTATTCTGGGGTACGCAGGAAGCGAACCATACGCAGTTTCATGACCAGGTGGTCAATCATTTCCTGAGCGTCTTGCTCGGTGATTTTGCCTGCTTTCAGGTCACGTTCGATGTAGGCATCCAGGAAGGTGGATACGCGACCGAAGGACATTGCTGCGCCGTTCTGAGACTTAACAGCGGCCAGGTAGCCGAAGTAGGTCCACTGGATAGCTTCCTGAGCGTTGGTAGCCGGACCAGAGATATCGCAGCCGTATTTCGCCGCCATCTCTTTGATCTGACCCAGCGCACGGTGCTGTTCAGCGATCTCTTCACGCAGACGGATAGTCGCTTCCAGGTTTACGCCGTTTTCCAGATCGGACTGCAGGGAAACAAACTGCGCGTACTTGTCTTTCATCAGGAAGTCGATACCGTACAGCGCAACGCGACGGTAGTCACCGATGATACGGCCACGGCCATACGCATCTGGCAGACCGGTCAGAACGCCAGACTTACGGCAGTTCAGAATGTCTTTGGTGTAAACATCGAATACGCCCTGGTTGTGGGTTTTGCGGTATTCGGTGAAGATTTTTTTCAGCATTGGATCCAGCTCGCGGTTATACGCTTTGCAGGAACCTTCAACCATTTTGATACCACCGAACGGGATGATTGCGCGTTTCAGTGGTGCTTCAGTCTGCAGACCAACGATTTTCTCAAGGGCTTTGTTGATATAGCCAGCATCGTGAGAAGTGATGGTGGAAGCAACGGAGGTGTCAAAATCAACTGGCGCGTGAGTGCGGTTTTCCAGTTTAACGCCTTCCATTACGCTGTCCCACAGCTTGGTGGTCGCGTCAGTGGCGCCAGCCAGGAAGGATTCGTCACCTTCATACGGGGTATAGTTTTTCTGAATAAAGTCACGGACGTTGACTTCATTCTGCCAGTCACCTTTCGCAAAACCTTCCCAGGCTGTGGCTAACTTTTCATTAAGCTCGGACATGTAACACCTACCTTCTTAAGTGGATTTTTTATTTACTGCCTGAGAAAACCATCAATGATGATCGTCGCCACGCAGGTAAATGACCCAGTATGTCAACCCAACTAACAGACCCCCACCGATAATGTTCCCGATAGTGACAGGGATCAGGTTATCAGTAATGAAATTCATAATAGTCAGGTGAGAGAAACTTTCCGGGGATGAACCAACTGCGGTCCAGAACTCCGGGCTCGCAAAGTCGCGGATAACAATGCCCATTGGGATCATGAACATATTCGCGATACTGTGCTCAAAGCCGCTGGCAACAAACATCGCAACCGGCAGAACCATAATTAAGGCTTTGTCCATCAGGCTACGACCCGAGTAGCTCATCCATACAGCCAGGCAGACCATCAGGTTTGCGAGGATGCCAAGAGCAACGGCTTCGATAAATGTGTGGTGCATTTTGTGGTCGGCGGTTTGCAGGACGTTGAGGCCCCAGCCGCCGTTGGCGGTCATGTACTCGCCAGAAAGCCACATCAACAAAACAAAGAGCAGACAGCCAACCAGGTTACCCACGTAGACGTTAAGCCAGTTACGTGCCAGTTGACCCCAGGTAATCCTTCCGCTGGCCTTTGCCACGACAATCAGCACCGTTGAGGTGAAGAGGTCGGCGCCGCAGATGACGCAGAGAATCAGACCCAGTGAGAAGCAAATGCCGCCAATCAGTTTGGCCATGCCGAAAGGCATTCCGGCAGTACCGGTGGTGGCGGTGATGTAGAAGACGAAAGCGATAGAGATGAACACACCAGCCGTGATCGCCAGATAGAACGTCTTCATCGGGTGTTTCGTTGCTTTATAGACACCCGCTTCTTCGGCCACTTTGGCCATCGCGGCGGGGAGTAAAAGATCAAAAGGGTTGTCAGCTTTCACACTAACTCTCTCTTTATTAAGTCGGCGACGAGATACTAACAAAGCATTATAGAAGAGAAATTGATATAGATCATATCTCGCCTGGCTTATAGGCCCGCAGTGTGTATGGTTTTACGACAAATGCGGAGTAAGTATTTGATTATCCGTATAAAAATAAATTTTAAAAGTTATGAAAAGAGTTGAATTTTTTCGTTCAGCCACCTCTGAAACAGTTAATTAATATGGAGTATTAACCATAAAAAGTAACAGTAAAGCCCAGGTGAATATTATTATATTTACCCATGTTTAACTTTATTATTACAATCAACAGTCATTGCCGAAGAAAATAAAAAACGGGGCAATGAAATTGCCCCGTAATATAGCCCAGACGATTGAATACGCCTACTGCTGGTAATGTTATGTGCGCTTATTTTGACCAGTAAGCGGCTTTTGCTTTCTGCAGCTTCTCATAGGCTTTCAGCAACGACTGATGCGCCGGGAAGGCGTGAAGGTCGCTGTCGACAGCCTGCAAACCGTAGAATGGCTCTTCACCGCTCAGCGCCGCGCTGGCGGCTTCTACCGCCTCTGCGCCGTACATACGCACGAAGGCATTAAGATACTGCAGCGGCTCGCGGTCTTCTTCCTGAGAGAGCAGCAGCAGCGTCTGCAGGCAGCGGTAGTAGTTAGTGCGCTCGGCAGAGAAGACGGACTGGTTGAATTCCATCGTCCATTCCGTCCACGCAAGCGCCTGATCCAGGTCGCCGCCTGCCAGCGCCAGCATGGCCTTCAGCTCGCCAATGCGCAGGGTATACCAGCCGTTGTCTTTTCCGGTGGCCAGACCCAGCAGTTCACGCACGCGGGTGAAGTCATCGTGACCTTCTTCGTCCAGCTGGGCGATCAGGTTCAGATAATCTTCTTTCTCCCACTCGCTGCCCGGCAGGGACAGGAGCGTTTCGCGCAGGTGCGCACCCATGCTGTTATTCGCCAGCCACAGATCTTCGGCCGGATAGATGTCGGACATGCCCGGAACAATAATGCGGCACGCGTAGACGCCAAGGTGTTCGTAATCCGCGATGTAAACTTCCTGGTCTTCCGCTTCAAAGATGGCCATTAAGGTGGCGAACTCTTCTTCAGTGGTACCCGCAAAGCTCCAGTCCACGAACGGATAGTCCGCGTCCTGCTTGAACATATCCCAGGAGATCAGGCCGCTGGAGTCGATGAAGTGCGTTTCGAGGTTAGTGTGCTCGGCCACTTCTTCGTCATCAAACGTCGGCGGGGTGAAGACGTCGAGATCTTTCAGGCTACGGCCCTGCAGCAGCTCGGTGACGGTACGCTCCAGCGCCACGCCGAAGTCCGGGTGCGCGCCAAAGGAAGCGAAGCAGGTGCCGTTTTCTGGGTTAAACAGCACCACGCAGATAACCGGGTACTTGCCGCCCAGCGAGCCATCGTAGGCAAAGATAGGGAAACCTTCAGCTTCGAGCTTGGCGATGGACTCCACCACGCCCGGGTAGCGCGCCAGCACGTCGGCCGGAATTTCAGGCAGGCTGATAGATTCGGCAATAATGCGGTTTTTAATATGGCGCTCAAACACTTCAGACAGGCCCTGAACGCGCGCTTCGTTACGGGTGTTTCCGGCGGACATCCCGTTGGATACGTACAGGTTGCCGACGATGTTCATCGGGATATAGACGGTCTGTTCATCCGACTGGCGGGTGAACGGCAGGGCGCAGATCCCCCGATCTTCATTACCTGACTGCAGGTCGATCAGCATGCTGGCGGTCAGCTCGTTTTCCGGATCGTAAAAGGCGCGCAGGCGCGGATCCAGAATGCCCTCCGGCAGTTCGTCGTCTTCGGTCAGCGGGAACCATTTTTCGTTCGGATAGTGCACGAACGGGCCGTTCGCGATGGTTTCGCCCAGCCAGAAGTCAGCGAAGAAGTAGTTGGTGGACAGACGCTCAAAATACTCACCCAGCGCGGAGGCCAGTGCCGCTTTTTTTGTCGCGCCTTTACCGTTGGTAAAGCACAGGGCACAGTCTTTATCGCGAATATGCACGGACCAGACATGAGGCACCGGATTGAGCCAGGAGGCTTCTTCGATGTTAAAACCCAGGTCGGTCAATTTCTGCTGGAAGCGAGCGATGGAATCTTCCAGAGCGGCGTCTTTGCCGGGGATAAACGTTTGAGTCATGGCGTTCACTTTTATCGTACGTAAAGCGCGCAATGATACGGGTTTTGCGTGACGGGTGCTATCTTCGGCGAAAATAAATGGCTGGGCTATGCTTAGTGGCAGTAACTGACTGTTAAGGCATAGAAAAATGAAAGCATTTGATCTCCATCGGATGGCGTTTGATAAAGTTCCTCCTGAATTTCTGGGCGAAGTGGCGCTGCGCAGCCTGTATACCTTCGTACTCGTCTTCCTGTTTCTTAAAATCACCGGCCGTCGCGGCGTACGGCAAATGTCGCTCTTTGAGGTGTTGATCATCCTGACGCTGGGGTCAGCGGCGGGAGACGTCGCCTTTTATGACGACGTGCCGATGGTGCCGGTCTTCGTCGTTTTTGTTTCCCTGGCGCTGCTTTATCGTCTTGTCATGTGGCTGATGTCGAAAAGCGAGAAGCTGGAAGATTTGCTTGAAGGGAAGCCGGTCGTGATCGTCGAGGACGGACAGCTGGCCTGGGATAATGTACGAAGCGCCAATATGACGGAGTTTGAGTTCTTTATGGAGCTACGCCTGAACAGCGTTGAACAGTTGGGGCAGGTGCGTCTTGCGATCATGGAAACCAACGGGCAGATCAGCGTCTATTACTATTCTGACGACGAGGTAAAGCCGGGACTCTGCATCCTGCCGGATATGCTCATCGAGCGTTTCAGAACCGTACCGGAATCAGGCGAGTATGCTTGCGTAAGATGCAGCCATGTGGTTGCGATGCAGCCGGGGGATCGTCAATTATGCCCCCGCTGTGCAAATCCGGAATGGACGAAGGTTAGCCGGGCCAAACGTATCAGCTGACAGCCATTTTGTCGGTTTTGTCTTAGCGAGGCGGCAGATTGTTTTGTGTGATGCAGGGCACATTTCCCCGGTCATAAGTTTTAGACATTGCGGCGCGTGTCACTGAATGATAAAACCGATATCCACAGTTATAACTTATGGCTTTTAGCGTGGTGAGGGGAAATGGCTCAGGTCTTTAATTTCAGTTCAGGTCCGGCAATATTACCGGCAGACGTGCTTAAACAGGCTCAACAGGAACTTTGTGACTGGAACGGTCTCGGTACGTCGGTGATGGAAATCAGCCACCGGGGTAAAGAGTTTATTCAGGTGGCGGAAGAGGCAGAAAAGGATTTTCGCGATCTGCTGAATATCCCCTCCAACTACAAAGTATTGTTCTGTCACGGCGGCGGGCGCGGCCAGTTTGCTGGCGTTCCGCTGAATATCCTCGGTGATAAAACGACGGCTGACTACGTTGACGCGGGCTACTGGGCGGCAAGCGCCATTAAAGAAGCGCATAAATACTGCGCGCCGAATGTGATCGACGCCAAAGTGACCGTTGACGGTCTGCGCGCCGTGAAGCCAATGCGCGAGTGGCAGCTTTCTGATAACGCAGCGTATCTGCACTACTGCCCGAACGAAACCATCGACGGGATCGCCATCGACGAAACGCCAGACTTCGGCAGCGATGTTGTGGTTGCCGCCGACTTCTCCTCCACCATACTCTCTGCGCCCATTGACGTCAGCCGCTACGGTGTGATCTATGCCGGCGCGCAGAAAAATATCGGTCCGGCCGGTTTGACTATCGTCGTCGTGCGTGAAGACCTGCTGGGTAAAGCGCATACATCCTGCCCGTCCATTCTCGATTACACCGTGCTGAACGATAATGACTCTATGTTCAACACCCCGCCGACGTTTGCGTGGTACCTCTCTGGCCTAGTCTTCAAATGGCTGAAGCAAAACGGCGGCGTGGCGCAGATGGACAAGGTGAATCAGCAGAAAGCCGAACTGCTGTATGGCGTGATCGACAAGAGCGATTTCTACCGCAACGATGTGGCGAAAGCGAACCGTTCCCGCATGAACGTGCCGTTCCAGCTGGCGGACAGCAACCTGGATAACGTGTTCCTGGAAGAGTCCTTCGCGGCAGGCCTGCACGCGCTTAAAGGCCATCGTGTTGTTGGCGGCATGCGTGCTTCCATCTATAACGCGATGCCGCTGGAAGGCGTTAAGGCCCTGACGGATTTCATGATCGACTTCGAACGTCGTCACGGTTAATGTGCTGTTTTTCACCCCCGCAGCATCCCTGCGGGGTTTTTATTATGTTGAGTTGAGAGTTTAGTTTTCATGGAATCCCTGACGTTACAACCTATCGCGCGGGTAGATGGCACCATTAATCTGCCTGGTTCAAAAAGTGTCTCGAACCGCGCTCTGCTGCTGGCAGCTCTGGCAAACGGCACCACCGTCCTTACAAACCTGCTGGACAGCGATGACGTGCGCCATATGCTCAATGCGCTGAAAGCGTTGGGCGTTCATTACACTCTCTCCGACGATCGTACCCGCTGTGAAGTGACCGGCAACGGCGGCGCGCTGCGCTCGGGCGAAGATCTTGAGCTGTTTCTGGGGAATGCGGGTACCGCGATGCGTCCGCTGGCGGCAGCGCTGTGTCTGGGCAGCAACAACATCGTGCTGACCGGCGAGCCGCGCATGAAAGAGCGTCCAATTGGTCACCTGGTGGATGCCCTGCGTCAGGGCGGCGCGCAGATTGCGTATCTGGAGCAGGAAAACTATCCGCCACTGCGTCTGCGCGGGGGCTTTACCGGCGGTCACGTCGAGGTTGACGGCAGCGTCTCCAGCCAGTTCCTCACGGCGCTGCTGATGACCGCGCCGCTGGCCCCGCAGGACACGGTTATCACGATTAAAGGGGAGCTGGTCTCCAAACCGTACATTGATATCACGCTGCACCTGATGAAAACCTTCGGCGTTGAGGTGGAAAACCAGTCTTACCAGCGCTTTATTGTGCGCGGGGCGCAGCAGTACCAGTCTCCGGGCAACTACCTTGTTGAAGGGGATGCCTCATCCGCGTCCTACTTCCTGGCCGCAGGGGCGATTAAAGGCGGCACGGTCAAAGTGACCGGTATTGGCCGTAACAGCGTGCAGGGCGACATCCGTTTTGCGGACGTGCTGGAAAAAATGGGCGCCAAAGTTACCTGGGGCGACGACTTCATCTCCTGTACCCATGGCGAGCTGAACGCCATCGACATGGACATGAACCATATCCCGGATGCGGCGATGACCATTGCCACGGCGGCGCTGTTTGCCAAAGGCACGACCACGCTGCGTAACATCTATAACTGGCGCGTCAAAGAGACGGACCGCCTGTTCGCAATGGCCACCGAATTGCGTAAGGTGGGTGCCGAGGTGGAAGAGGGCGAGGACTACATTCGCGTGACCCCTCCGAAAAAACTGCAGTTTGCGGAAATTGGCACCTACAACGATCACCGTATGGCGATGTGCTTCTCGCTGGTGGCGCTGTCGGACACGCCTGTCACCATTCTTGATCCGAAATGTACCGCGAAAACCTTCCCGGACTACTTCGAACAGCTGGCACGCATTAGCACGCTGGCCTGATAACGTATTGCCGCATCACCCGATGCGGCATTTGCTTACGCTTCATTACGCACATCTTCGCTCATTTCTTCTACACTCTGCTTCAATCATTCCGTAATTTGCACGCAAAGGTAACAGTTGCGCACGTTGGCGCGTATAATGCGCGGCGTTCATGTAAACGGTATGCCTTATTTAAGGAGAAAAAGATGACGGCAGTTGCCCCGGTAATCACCATTGATGGGCCGAGTGGCGCAGGGAAAGGGACTCTGTGCAAAGCGATGGCGGAAGCATTGCAATGGCATCTTTTAGATTCGGGAGCAATCTATCGCGTGCTGGCGCTGGCTGCGCTGCATCATCATGTGGACGTGGCGTCTGAAGAAGCGCTGGTTCCGCTGGCTGCGCATCTGGATGTGCGTTTCGTGTCAACCAATGGCAACCTGGAAGTCATCCTTGAAGGGGAAGACGTGAGCGGGGAAATCCGCACTCAGGAAGTGGCCAATGCGGCCTCTCAGGTGGCGGCTTTCCCGCGCGTTCGTGAGGCGCTATTACGTCGCCAGCGCGCGTTCCGTGAAGCCCCGGGGTTGATTGCGGACGGACGCGATATGGGAACCGTGGTGTTCCCTGATGCACCGGTGAAAATTTTCCTTGACGCCTCTTCGGAAGAACGTGCTCAACGCCGCATGCTTCAGTTGCAGGAAAAGGGGTTTAGTGTTAACTTTGATCGCCTTTTATCCGAGATAAAAGAGCGCGATGACCGCGATCGTAACCGCGCCGTCGCCCCACTTGTTCCCGCAGAAGATGCGTTAGTTCTGGATTCAACCAGTTTAACTATTGAGCAAGTGATTGAAAAAGCGCTACAATATGCGCGCCAAAAACTGGCACTCGCGTAATCGCGACCGATTTAGCAGTACCCCCGCTGCAATGGATTGACGGCGGGTATGTGAAACAACCCCATCCGGCACGGAGCCAGGTGGACGTTAATATTAACCTGAAGATTAAACATGACTGAATCTTTTGCTCAACTGTTTGAAGAATCCTTAAAAGAAATCGAAACCCGCCCGGGTTCCATCGTTCGCGGTGTTGTTGTTGCTATCGACAAAGACGTAGTACTGGTTGACGCCGGTCTGAAATCTGAGTCCGCCATTCCGGCAGAGCAGTTCAAAAACGCCCAGGGCGAGCTGGAAATCCAGGTTGGTGACGAAGTTGACGTTGCGCTGGACGCAGTAGAAGACGGCTTCGGTGAAACCCTGCTTTCTCGTGAGAAAGCGAAACGTCACGAAGCATGGATCACCCTGGAAAAAGCTTACGAAGAAGCTGAAACTGTGGTCGGTGTTATCAACGGCAAAGTTAAAGGTGGCTTCACTGTTGAGCTGAATGGTATTCGTGCGTTCCTGCCAGGTTCACTGGTAGACGTTCGTCCAGTCCGTGACACTCTGCACCTGGAAGGCAAAGAGCTTGAGTTCAAAGTAATCAAGCTGGACCAGAAGCGTAACAACGTTGTTGTATCCCGTCGTGCCGTTATCGAATCCGAAAACAGCGCAGAACGCGATCAGCTGCTGGAAAACCTGCAGGAAGGCATGGAAGTCAAAGGTATCGTTAAGAACCTCACTGACTACGGCGCATTCGTTGACCTGGGCGGCGTTGATGGCCTGCTGCACATCACCGACATGGCGTGGAAACGCGTTAAGCACCCAAGCGAAATCGTGAACGTGGGCGACGAAATCACTGTTAAAGTGCTGAAGTTCGACCGCGAGCGTACTCGTGTATCCCTCGGCCTGAAACAGCTGGGCGAAGATCCATGGGTAGCTATCGCTAAGCGTTACCCAGAAGGTACTAAACTGACTGGTCGCGTAACCAACCTGACTGACTACGGCTGCTTCGTTGAAATCGAAGAAGGCGTTGAAGGTCTGGTGCACGTTTCCGAAATGGACTGGACCAACAAAAACATCCACCCATCCAAAGTTGTTAACGTTGGTGATGTAGTGGAAGTGATGGTTCTGGATATCGACGAAGAACGTCGTCGTATCTCCCTGGGCCTGAAACAGTGCAAAAACAACCCATGGCAGCAGTTCGCGGAAACCCACAACAAGGGTGACCGTGTTGAAGGTAAAATCAAGTCTATCACTGACTTCGGTATCTTCATCGGCCTGGACGGCGGCATCGATGGCCTGGTTCACCTGTCTGACATCTCCTGGAACGTTGCAGGCGAAGAAGCAGTTCGTGAATACAAAAAAGGCGACGAAATCGCTGCAGTTGTTCTGCAGGTTGACGCAGAGCGTGAGCGTATCTCCCTGGGCGTTAAACAGCTCGCAGAAGATCCGTTCAACAACTGGGTTGCACTGAACAAGAAAGGCGCAATCGTAAACGGTAAAGTGACTGCAGTTGATGCTAAAGGCGCAACCGTAGAACTGGCTGACGGCGTTGAAGGTTACCTGCGCGCTTCTGAAGCTTCCCGTGACCGCGTTGAAGATGCGACTCTGGTTCTGAACGTAGGCGACGATGTTGAAGCTAAGTTCACCGGTGTTGACCGTAAGAACCGCGCAATCAGCCTGTCTGTTCGTGCTAAAGACGAAGCTGATGAGAAAGATGCAATCGCAACTGTTAACAAACAGGAAGATGCAAACTTCTCTAACAACGCAATGGCTGAAGCTTTCAAAGCAGCTAAAGGCGAGTAATATCAGGTTCTCAGCATCATTTGCGCGGTAATGCATTTACAGCGTGAAGAATGAGGAGCAAACTTGACAGATTGCAGGATTCGTCCTGTAATCAATAACAAAGGGCGGCTACGGCCGCCCTTGTTTAATGAGCTGTTCAGCTAATTGGTTTGAAAGGAACCGGAGGAATCATGACCAAGTCAGAATTGATTGAAAGACTTGCCAGTCAGCAACCGCATATCCCTGCTAAGGCAGTGGAAGATGCCGTAAAAGAGATGCTGGAGCATATGGCTTCCACTCTTGCCCAGGGCGAGCGCATTGAAATCCGCGGTTTCGGTAGTTTTTCTCTGCACTATCGTGCTCCACGTACCGGGCGTAACCCGAAAACGGGTGATAAAGTCGAGCTGGAAGGTAAGTACGTTCCACACTTTAAACCGGGTAAAGAACTGCGCGATCGCGCCAATATTTACGGCAACTGAGTTTAGCCAGCCGGTTAAACTGGGTTCGAAAGAAAGCACCTGCGGGTGCTTTTTTTGTGCCTGTCACAGTCATTCTGAAGATGCCCCGCATTTTTCGTTTCATTTTCTGCAAGGCATTAAAAACATCACAGCGCGCGCCGTAAAACACACTTTTGTCATCTGACAACCCGCACGGCCTGCTTTCATACTGCCCACCTGAACAGGGAGGTAGCAATGGGAATTCCCGCGCTGGGTGTCTGCGCCATTCTGGCAATAGCCCCGTTACTTTGGTTACCGGAACTGCCATCACGTCATACCGTATGGATAATGATTGTTGGCGGGATCGCGCTGGCCGCACGGCGGAACGTAAGGCTGAAGTATGTCGGTATCACACTGTTATTTTGCGTGTGGGGCGTTCTGGCCGCGCAGGAGAGCGTCTGGCCGATGCAGCATCTCACCACCGGTGCCGTGCAGGCTGAGGTAGCGATCGCTGCGACCGATGGCGCCACTCTGCATCAGGCGCGTATTCTCAGCGTCGATGGCAAGCGCTGGTGGGCATCAACCGGCGTCACGCTGTATGGCAATTATCTCCCACAGAAAGCGTGTGCCGGTCAACGCTGGAACATGACGCTCAGGCTCAGGCCTGCCCACGGCGAACTGAACGACGGGGGTTATGATTCTCAGCGCAGCGCTTTTGCTCAGCATCAAACGCTGAGCGGGCGCTTCACCCGTGCTGAACTCGTCGACGGGCGCTGCAGCCTGCGCGCGCAATATCTCGCGTCATTGCAAACCCGCCTGTCAGCCTATCGATGGGGGGCGGTTATCCTCGGGCTGGGAATGGGTGAACGCCTGAATGTTCCCCGGGAGATAAAAGACCTGATGCGTGAAACCGGGACGCTGCATTTGATGGCGATTTCGGGTCTGCATATCGCGCTGGCGGCCTCCCTCGTCTGGCTACTCGCCCGTGGTTTCCAGTTTTTCTTGCCCAGCCAGCGTATCCACTGGCAAATGCCTCTCCTGGCCGGGCTGTGCTTTGCCGCCTTCTACGCCTGGCTTACCGGGCTGCAACCTCCTGCGCTACGAACGGTTATCGCGCTTGCTGTGATTGCAATGCTTCGGATCGCAGCCCGTCAATGGTCCCCCTGGCAGGTATGGGTTTGCTGTATTGCGGCGATCCTGATAAGCGATCCGCTGGCCGTACTCTCGCAAAGTCTGCTCTTGTCTGCCTTTGCTGTCGCCGCGCTGATTTTCTGGTTTCAGTGGTTGCCGCTTCCCGACTGGCACCGGGCGCGACGTATACGACCTTTACTGAACCTGATTTATCTGCAGGTCGGCATGTTGCTGCTGCTCATGCCGTTACAGGTTCTGATTTTTCATGGTTTCAGCCTCTCTTCCCTGGTAGCGAATCTCTTTGCCGTGCCCCTGGTGACGTTTGTCTCCGTGCCGCTGATCCTGCTCGGTATGCTGCTCCATCTGCTACCGCTAGCGACGCTGGAAAGCATCGTCTGGTTTGCAGCCGATAAGTCGCTTGCGGGACTCTTCTGGTTACTGATGCGCCTGCCTGACGGCTGGCAAAATGTCGATCAGCGCTGGCAATACATGGCGTTGCTGCCGTGGATGAGCATCATTGCCTGGCGTTTTCGTGCCTGGAAAATCCTTCCAGCCGTTTGTCTTGCAGGCAGCGTCTTGCTGACATTTCCCCTCTTGCGCACGGCAAAAAACGAGAGCTGGACCCTGCATATGCTGGACGTGGGGCAGGGGCTGGCAATGGTCATTGAGCGGCAGGGGAAAGCCATACTCTATGATACCGGGCTTGCCTGGCCGGACGGGGACAGCGCGCAGCGGCTGATTATCCCGTGGCTTCGCTGGCATCACCTCCGCCCGGAAGGCGTGATCCTCAGTCATGAGCATCTCGACCATGCGGGAGGCCTCGCGTCGTTGCAAAAAGCATGGCCTGAGGTATGGGTAAGAAGCCCATTGCGCCTGGCGGGACATCGCCCCTGTTTTCGCGGGCAGAACTGGAGATGGCAGGGGCTCACCTTCACCGTCCACTGGCCCCCTGCAAATTACCCGGCCCAGGGAAATAACCGCTCCTGCGTGGTTAAAATTGACGACGGTGAACAGAGTGTTCTGCTTACCGGGGACATTGAAGCGCAAGCGGAACAGGCTATGCTTAGCCATTACTGGCGTTATCTGACGTCCACGCTCATCCAGGTGCCCCATCACGGCAGCAATACCTCGTCTTCACTGCCGATGGTACAGCGGGTGGAAGGTCAGATCGCCCTGGATTCAGCGGCGCGCTATAACGCCTGGCATTTCCCGTCGGCAAAGGTTGTCCGACGCTATCGAAAAGAGGGGTATATCTGGCACGATACCCCTCACTCTGGACAAATATCGGTGACATTCTCGCAACATCACTGGCAAATCCGGCGCTTGCGAGAGCAAATTTTATCCGTTTGGTATCATCAGTGGTTTGGCGCGCCCGTCGATAACGGGTAGAATATGCGGCTATTTCAACGAATGCTGGTTTTTTGAATGCATAACGACAAAGATCTCTCCACGTGGCAAACCTTCCGCCGACTCTGGCCGATGATTGCACCTTTTAAAGCAGGCTTGATCGTGGCGGGCGTAGCGTTAATCCTCAACGCAGCCAGCGATACTTTTATGTTATCGCTCCTCAAACCGTTACTGGATGACGGTTTTGGTAAAACGGATCGCTCAGTGCTGCTATGGATGCCGCTGGTGGTTATCGGGCTGATGATCTTACGCGGCATCACCAGCTATATTTCCAGCTACTGTATTTCCTGGGTATCCGGGAAAGTGGTGATGACCATGCGCCGTCGGCTGTTCAGCCACATGATGGGCATGCCGGTCTCATTCTTTGATAAGCAGTCTACCGGGACGCTGCTCTCCCGTATTACCTACGACTCCGAGCAGGTTGCCTCCTCGTCCTCAAGCGCGCTGATCACCGTTGTGCGTGAAGGTGCGTCAATCATCGGCCTGTTTGCGATGATGTTCTACTACAGCTGGCAGCTGTCGATCATCCTTATTGTTCTGGCACCGATCGTTTCTATTGCTATCCGTGTCGTCTCAAAGCGCTTCCGCAATATCAGTAAGAATATGCAGAACACCATGGGGCAGGTGACGACCAGTGCGGAACAGATGCTGAAAGGGCATAAGGAAGTGCTGATCTTCGGCGGTCAGGACGTCGAAACCAAACGCTTTGATAAAGTCAGCAACAAGATGCGTCTGCAGGGGATGAAAATGGTCTCGGCCTCGTCCATCTCTGACCCGATTATTCAGCTGATTGCGTCCCTGGCGCTGGCGTTCGTTCTCTATGCGGCAAGCTTCCCGAGCGTGATGGAGACCCTGACCGCGGGGACCATCACCGTGGTCTTCTCCTCGATGATCGCCCTGATGCGTCCGCTGAAATCTCTGACGAACGTGAACGCGCAGTTCCAGCGCGGTATGGCCGCCTGCCAGACCTTGTTCAGCATTCTGGATTCCGAGCAGGAGAAAGACGAAGGTACGCGTGAAATTGAACGTGCCCGTGGCGATGTTGAATTCCGCAACGTCACTTTCGCCTATCCTGGTCGCGAAACCCCTGCGCTGCGCAATATCAACCTGTCTATTCCGGCGGGTAAAACCGTTGCGCTGGTAGGCCGTTCCGGCTCCGGTAAATCGACCATTGCCAGCCTGATCACCCGTTTCTACGATATTAACGAAGGTGAGATCCTGTTAGACGGTCACGACCTGCGGGAGTATACCCTGCAGTCGCTGCGTAACCAGGTGGCGCTGGTCTCCCAGAACGTACACCTGTTCAACGATACGGTGGCCAACAACATTGCCTATGCGCGCACGGATGAGTACAGCCGCGAGCAGATTGAGAACGCGGCGCGTATGGCCTATGCGATGGACTTTATCAACAAGATGGATAACGGTCTGGACACCATTATCGGTGAGAACGGGGTGCTGCTCTCCGGTGGTCAGCGTCAGCGTATTGCCATAGCGCGTGCGCTGCTGCGCGACAGCCCGATTCTGATTCTGGACGAAGCGACATCTGCGCTGGATACCGAATCTGAACGCGCCATTCAGTCCGCGCTGGATGAGCTGCAAAAGAACCGTACCTCGCTGGTGATTGCCCACCGCCTGTCGACTATCGAGCAGGCCGATGAAATCGTTGTGGTTGAGGATGGCATCATCGTTGAACGCGGAAGCCATGCTGATTTGCTGGAGCACCGCGGGGTTTACGCCCAGCTTCATAAGATGCAGTTCGGCCAATGATTGCACGCATCTGGTCCGGTGAATCCCCGCTGTGGCTGCTGCTTTTGCCGCTCTCCTGGCTCTACGGCCTGGTGAGCGGCATTATCCGCCTGCTTTACCGTCTGGGGATCAAGCGTGCCTGGCGCGCGCCGGTACCGGTTGTGGTTGTCGGTAATCTTACGGCGGGTGGCAACGGTAAAACGCCGGTCGTCATCTGGCTGGTGGAGCAGTTGCAAAAACGCGGTATTCGCCCCGGGGTGGTATCGCGCGGATATGGCGGTAAAGCGGCGCATTACCCGCTGCTGCTGACGGCGGAAACCACGACCGCCGAAGCGGGTGATGAACCGGTACTTATTTTCCAGCGTACGGGTGCGCCAGTTGCGGTCTCCCCGGCGCGCAGCGGCGCCGTTCAGGCGCTGCTTGCCGAACACGCGGTACAAATCATTATCACTGACGATGGCCTACAGCATTACGCCCTGGCGCGTGATAAAGAGATTGTCGTCATCGACGGCGTTCGCCGTTTTGGTAACGGCTGGTGGCTGCCGGCTGGCCCCATGCGCGAACGCGCTTCGCGTCTTAACTCCGTTGATGCGGTGATTGTGAACGGCGGTGAGGCAAGCGCGGGTGAAATCCCGATGCACCTGCGGCCGGGTCTGGCGATCAACCTGGTGACGGGCGAACGCCGGTCGGTTGCAGAGCTGCCTTCACTGGTGGCGATGGCGGGGATTGGTCACCCGCCGCGCTTTTTCGCGACGCTGGAACAGTGTGGTGCCCGGCCAGAAAAATGCGTTCCGCTGGCCGACCACCAGGCGCTGATGGAAGAGCAGGTAGACGCCCTGACTCTACCCGGGCAGACGCTGATCATGACCGAAAAAGATGCGGTGAAATGTCGCGCCTTTGCGAAAGATAGCTGGTGGTATCTGCCGGTTGACGCTGAACTCAGCGGCGAGCAGCCGGAACATTTGCTCAAGGAACTGATTGCGTTAGTGCAGTAAAGGCTTACGCGGTTCTGGTGGCGCTCTGACTGACAGGAAAACGCATGTCTTTACCGCACCTCTCGCTAACAGCTGCACGTCATTTACACCTTGCCGCGCAGGGGTTGCTCAAAAAGCCCCGCCGCCGCGCGCAGCCTGCCGATATTCTCTCTACCGTCCAGCGCATGTCGCTGCTTCAAATCGACACCATTAACATTGTGGCGCGCAGCCCTTACCTGGTGCTGTTTAGCCGTCTCGGGAATTATCCTTCGCAGTGGCTGGACGAGGCGCTCAGCAAGGGGGAGTTGATGGAGTACTGGGCGCACGAAGCCTGTTTCCTGCCCCGCAGCGATTTTGCCCTGGTGCGTCACCGCATGCTTGCCCCGGAAAAGATGGGCTGGAAATACCGGCAGGCGTGGATGCAGGAACATGCGGCTGCAATAGAGCAGCTCATCGCGCATATTCAGGAAAACGGTCCTGTACGCTCCGCCGATTTTGAACACCCGCGCAAGGGCACCAGCGGCTGGTGGGAGTGGAAACCGCATAAGCGTCATCTCGAAGGGCTGTTCACCTCGGGCAAGGTCATGGTGATTGAGCGACGTAATTTTCAGCGCGTCTACGACCTGACGCATCGCGTGATGCCGCACTGGGACGACGCGCGTGACCTGCTTACCCAGGAGGCGGCCGAGGCCATCATGCTGGAGAACAGCGCCCGCAGCCTGGGGATTTTCCGCCCCCAGTGGCTGGCTGATTATTATCGCCTGCGCCAGCCCGCGCTGAAACCGCTGCTGGAGATATGGCAACGTGAACAGCGCGTCATCCCCGTTACGGTAGAAACCCTGGGCGAAATGTGGCTGCATGCGGATCTCCTCCCGCTACTGCCTCAGGCCCTGGAGGGGAAACTTCAGGCAACCCACAGCGCGGTGTTGTCGCCTTTCGACCCGGTCGTCTGGGACAGAAAACGAGCCGAGCAGCTCTTTGATTTCAGCTACCGGCTGGAATGTTACACCCCGGCACCGAAGCGCCAGTATGGCTACTTTGTTTTACCTCTGCTGCATAAGGGGCAATTGGTCGGGCGGATGGATGCCAAAATGCACCGCAAGACCGGCACGCTTGAAGTCATTGCGCTTTATCTGGAAGAGGGCGTCAGGGTGACGGCGAGCCTGGAAAAAGGGTTAACGACCGCCATTAGCGAATTCGCGCGCTGGCAGGGTGCTCGCGATGTGACGCTGGGTCGGGTGCCCGACGGACTGTTTACATCCTGTCGAAGTGGCTGGGAAACAGGCACGCCCTGAAAAGGGAATGTGTTAAGCTTTAGCGATTACCCATACGGAGGAACTATGGATCACCGTTTACTTGAAATAATTGCCTGCCCGGTGTGCAACGGCAAACTCTACTACAGCCAGGACAAGCAGGAGCTGATTTGCAAGCTGGACAGCCTCGCTTTCCCGCTGCGCGACGGCATTCCGGTACTGCTGGAAAATGAAGCGCGTTCCCTGGTGGCAGAAGAGAGCAAACCATGAGTTTTGTTGTCATTATTCCTGCGCGTTATGCCTCAACGCGCCTGCCGGGTAAACCGCTGGTGGACATCAACGGCAAGCCGATGATTGTGCACGTCCTTGAGCGTGCGCGTGAATCCGGTGCCGACCGCGTGATTGTCGCGACCGATCATCCTGACGTCGCCCGTGCGGTTGAGGCGGCAGGCGGTGAGGTGTGCATGACCCGCGCCGATCACCAGTCCGGCACCGAGCGTCTGGCGGAAGTGGTTGAGAAATGTGGCTTCAGTGACGATACGGTCATCGTAAACGTGCAGGGTGACGAGCCGATGATCCCGGCGGTGATTATCCGTCAGGTGGCAGAAAACCTGGCTCAGCGTCAGGTCGGAATGGCGACGCTCGCGGTGCCCATTCACCACGCGGAAGAGGCATTCAATCCGAATGCGGTGAAGGTGGTCATGGATGCCGAAGGCTACGCGCTCTATTTCTCCCGCGCCACGATCCCCTGGGATCGCGATCGCTTTGCGCTCTCTAAAGAGACCATCGGTGAAACCTTCCTGCGTCACATTGGGATCTACGGCTATCGGGCCGGTTTTATTCGTCGGTATGTGACCTGGGCGCCGAGTCCGCTTGAACATATCGAAATGCTGGAGCAGCTTCGCGTGCTCTGGTATGGCGAAAAAATTCACGTTGCCGTTGCCAGCGAAGTCCCTGGAACGGGCGTTGATACGCCGGAAGATCTTGAGCGCGTCCGCGCCGAACTGCGCTAATTTCGCCTTCATCCCTCCTGTCGGGGGGATGTTCTCTCTCTTTTCCCCCTTTCTTTCCCCTAATTGATCGCTTCCGGGTGACATCTTCCTTCAGGACGCTCATTATAAAAGCAGTAGTCTTAATGGGGGTAATCTCATATGGAACAGCTGCGTGCCGAACTTAGCCATCTGCTGGGTGAGAAATTAAGCCGGGTCGAATGCGTGAGCGAAAAGGCCGATACCGCGCTTTGGTCGTTATATGACAGTCAGGGCAACCCGATGCCGCTGATGGCCAGAAGCTTCACGTCACCCGGCGTTGCCAGGCAGCTTGCGTGGAAAATGTCGATGCTGGCGAGGGAGGGGACCGTCCGAATGCCGACGGTGTACGGCGTGATGACCCACGAGGAACACCCCGGTCCGGACGTACTGCTGATTGAGCGTTTACGGGGCGTGCCCGTTGAAGCACCCGCGCGCACGCCGGAGCGCTGGGAGCAGTTGAAAGATCAGATTGTTGAGGCGCTGCTGGCCTGGCACCGTCAGGATAGCCGCGGGCTTGTCGGCCCGGTCGACAGCACGCAGGAAAACCTGTGGCCGCTGTGGTATCGCCAGCGGGTGGAGGTCCTGTGGGGAACGCTAAACCAGTTCAACAATACCGGTTTGACCATGCAGGATAAACGCATTCTGTTTCGCACCCGCGAGTGCTTACCGGCGCTGTTCGACGGTTTTAATGACAACTGCGTTCTAATCCACGGTAATTTCACCCTGCGCAGCATGCTCAAAGACTCCCGCAGCGATCAGCTTCTGGCGATGTTAGGGCCGGGCATCATGCTGTGGGCGCCGCGCGAATATGAGCTGTTCAGGCTCAGCGACAGCGGGGCGGCGGAAGGTCTGCTGTGGCATTACCTTCAACGCGCCCCCGTTGCAGAAGCATTTCTCTGGCGGCGCTGGCTTTACCTGCTCTGGGACGAAGTCGCGCAGCTGGTAAACACCGGACGTTTTAACCGCGCAAACTTCGATCTGGCAGCAAAATCACTCCTGCCCTGGCTCGCCTGACGATCCTTTCAGCCACTGCCAGAGGCGTCCGAGCGTCTCGTAGCCGACGCGATCGCTATGCATCAGCCACGCCGGGGAGGGGATCGCCCGCTCCCACGGGTTGAGCGGTGCGTCGATGGCCATCTGGTTTGCCGGTGCCGGAAGCGGGTGCAGGCCCTGCTTCTCAAAGAAAATCATCGCGCGCGGCAGGTGCGAGGCGGAGGTCACCAGCAAGAACGGAACATCGCCAATCGCCTGCTTCACCGCAGCGGCCTCTTCTTCGGTATCTTTCGGGCTCTCCAGCGTGATGATTGAGGAGCGCGGTACGCCGAGGGATTCCGCGACCCTGGCACCCGCTTCAGCCGTGCTCACCGGGTTCGTTTTGGCCGCCGCGCCGGTGAAGATCATTTTTGATCCCGGGTTCGCCAGCCACAGGCGAATCCCTTCGTTTAGCCGCGGCAGGCTGTTATTGATCAGGTTCGAACTGGGCGCCCAGTCAGGGTCCCAGGTATATCCGCCGCCCAGCACCACGATGTACGCCACCTTCTGATTTCCCTGCCATGTCGGGTACTTATTTTCGATGGGACGTAACAGGCCATCCGCGACCGGTTGCAGGCTCAACAGCAGCAACACAAGCCAGCCGAGCGTGATAAGCGTTTTGCCACTTCTCTGAAAGCGGCTGAACCACACCAGCACCAGCCCCAGCGCGATGATAATGAGCAGCAGCGGAAGGGGAAGCATCATCCCTCCAATGTATTTCTTAAGGGTAAAAAGCATCCTTTTTGGTTCCTTTTTTGACCATATAGCAGGTGATTACCCGTGATATTACACCAGAGAGGTTCATTCTCCGCGCGGGTATGACAAAATAGCGGTTTTGCAGTTAGCGAGTGGAACTCTCCCAATGCGGGATCGCAATTTTGATGACATCGCGGAAAAGTTTTCGCGCAACATTTACGGCACCACGAAAGGGCAGCTCCGTCAGACGATCCTCTGGCAGGATCTGGACACCATTCTTGCCACCTTTGGCGGCCAGACGTTGCGCGTGCTGGACGCCGGTGGCGGTGAAGGGCAGACGGCGATAAAAATGGCCGAGCGCGGTCATCACGTCACGCTTTGCGATCTTTCTGCTGAAATGGTCGCCCGCGCGACCCGTGCGGCAGAAGAGAAAGGTGTGAGCGACAACATGCATTTTATACAATGCGCCGCTCAGGACATCGCCCAGCATTTGGAAACCCAGGTTGATCTGATATTGTTTCATGCGGTGCTGGAGTGGGTTGCCGATCCGCAAAGCGTGTTACAAACCCTGTGGTCGATGCTTCGCCCGGGCGGCACGCTGTCGCTGATGTTCTACAATGCTAACGGCTTCCTGATGCACAACATGGTTGCAGGAAACTTCGACTATGTTCAGGTCGGGATGCCCAAAAAGAAAAAGCGCACGCTTTCCCCGGACTATCCGCGCGATCCGCAGCAGGTTTACGGCTGGCTGGAAGCGATTGGCTGGCAGATTGTCGGGAAAACGGGCGTCAGGGTGTTTCATGATTATCTGCGTGAAAAACACAAACAGCGTGACTGTTTTGACACCTTAACAGAATTAGAAACGCGGTATTGCCGTCAAGAGCCTTTTATCAGCCTTGGCCGCTATATTCACGTCACCGCGCACAAGCCGCAGATGCAAGGATAACCTATGAGTGAATTTTCCCAGACAGTCCCCGAACTGGTTGCCTGGGCCAGGAAAAACGATTTCTCCATCTCGCTGCCGGTAGACAGACTCTCTTTCCTGCTGGCGGTTGCCACGCTGAACGGCGAACGGCTGGATGGCGAAATGAGCGAGGGTGAACTGGTGGATGCGTTCCGCCACGTCAGTGATGCGTTTGAGCAAACCAGCGAAACCATTAGCGTGCGTGCCAACAACGCGATCAACGATATGGTGCGTCAACGTCTGCTGAACCGCTTTACCAGCGAGCAGGCGGAAGGAAACGCCATCTATCGCCTGACGCCGCTGGGCATCGGCATCACCGATTACTATATTCGCCAGCGTGAATTTTCCACGCTGCGTCTTTCCATGCAGCTGTCGATCGTGGCGGGTGAGCTTAAGCGCGCCGCCGACGCGGCGGATGAAAACGGTGACGAATTCCACTGGCACCGTAACGTCTATGCCCCGCTGAAATATTCGGTGGCGGAAATCTTCGACAGCATCGATCTCACCCAGCGCCTGATGGACGAACAGCAGCAGCAGGTGAAAGACGATATCGCCCAGCTGCTGAACAAAGACTGGCGAGCGGCCATCTCCAGCTGTGAGCTTCTGCTGTCAGAAACCTCCGGCACGCTGCGTGAACTCCAGGATACGCTGGAAGCGGCAGGGGACAAGCTGCAGGCGAACCTGCTGCGCATTCAGGACGCGACGCTGGCGCATGACGATCTGCATTTTATCGACCGCCTGGTGTTCGACCTGCAGAGCAAGCTTGACCGCATCATCAGCTGGGGCCAGCAGTCTATCGACCTGTGGATCGGCTATGACCGACACGTGCATAAATTTATCCGTACCGCGATCGATATGGATAAAAACCGCGTCTTTGCCCAGCGTCTGCGCCAGTCGGTACAGACCTACTTCGATGCGCCGTGGGCGCTGACCTACGCCAACGCCGATCGTCTGCTGGATATGCGCGACGAAGAGATGGCGCTGCGCGATGAAGAGGTGACCGGTGAACTGCCGCCGGATCTGGAGTACGAAGAATTTAACGAAATTCGCGAGCAGCTTGCGGCGATGATCGAAGAACAGCTCGCGGTCTACAAAACCAGACAAGCGCCGCTGGATCTTGGGCTCGTGGTGCGCGACTATCTGGCGCAATATCCTCGCGCGCGCCACTTCGACGTTGCCCGCATTGTGGTAGACCAGGCGGTTCGCCTGGGTATCGCGCAAGCAGATTTCACCGGACTGCCGCCGAAGTGGCAGCCAATTAACGATTATGGAGCCAAGGTACAGGCGCATGTCATTGACAAATATTGAACAAGTGATGCCGGTTAAGCTGGCACAGGCGCTGGCGAATCCGTTATTTCCGGCGCTGGACAGCCAGCTGCGTGCCGGTCGTCACATTGGCTTAGACGAGCTGGATAATCACGCCTTTTTGATGGACTTCCAGGAGTACCTGGAAGAGTTTTACGCCCGCTACAACGTGGAGTTGATCCGCGCGCCGGAAGGCTTTTTCTACCTGCGCCCGCGCTCCACGACGCTGATCCCGCGTTCCGTGCTCTCCGAGCTGGATATGATGGTCGGCAAAATTCTTTGCTACCTCTACCTCAGCCCGGAACGTCTGGCGAATGAAGGCATCTTCACCCAGCAGGAACTTTACGACGAGCTGCTGACGCTGGCGGATGAGAGCAAGCTGCTCAAGCTGGTGAACAACCGCTCCACGGGGTCGGATCTTGACCGTCAGAAATTACAGGAAAAGGTGCGCTCTTCCCTGAACCGCCTGCGTCGCCTGGGGATGGTCTGGTTTATGGGCCACGACAGCAGCAAATTCCGCATCACGGAATCTGTCTTCCGCTTCGGCGCCGACGTGCGTGCTGGCGATGACGCGCGTGAAGCGCAGCTTCGCATGATCCGCGACGGTGAAGCGATGCCGGTGGAAAACCATTTGCAGCTCAATGATGAGCATGAAGAGAATCTGCCGGATAGCGGGGAGGAAGAGTAATGATTGAACGCGGTAAATTTCGCTCACTGACGCTGATTAACTGGAACGGCTTCTTCGCCCGAACGTTCGATCTGGACGAGCTGGTGACAACCCTCTCCGGCGGTAACGGTGCGGGTAAATCCACCACCATGGCGGCGTTTGTCACGGCGCTGATCCCTGACCTGACGCTGCTTCACTTCCGTAACACCACCGAAGCGGGCGCGACAAGCGGCTCTCGCGATAAGGGCCTGCACGGTAAGCTGAAAGCGGGCGTCTGTTATTCGGTTCTGGACGTCATTAACTCCCGTCATCAGCGCGTGGTCGTGGGCGTGCGCCTGCAGCAGGTTGCCGGTCGTGACCGTAAAGTGGATATCAAACCGTTTGCCATTCAGGGGCTGCCAACGTCCGTGCAGCCGACGGCGCTGCTGACGGAAACCCTGAACGAACGTCAGGCGCGCGTGCTGACGCTGCAGGAGCTGAAAGATAAGCTTGAAGCGATCGAAGGCGTGCAGTTCAAACAGTTCAACTCGATTACCGACTACCACTCGCTGATGTTCGATCTGGGCGTGGTGGCGCGTCGCCTGCGCACGGCATCAGACCGTAGCAAATACTACCGCCTGATCGAAGCGTCCCTGTACGGCGGGATCTCCAGCGCCATTACCCGCTCCCTGCGCGACTACCTGCTGCCGGAAAACAGCGGCGTGCGTAAGGCCTTCCAGGATATGGAAGCGGCGCTGCGTGAAAACCGCATGACGCTGGAAGCGATTCGCGTGACCCAGTCGGACCGTGACCTCTTTAAACACCTGATCAGCGAAGCCACCAACTACGTGGCCGCAGACTACATGCGCCACGCCAACGAGCGCCGCGTGCATCTCGATCAGGCATTAGAATACCGTCGCGAGCTGTTTACCTCCCGCAAACAGCTGGTGGCCGAGCAGTACAAGCACGTCGAAATGGCGCGCGAGCTGGGCGAGCACAACGGTGCCGAGGGCGATCTGGAAGCCGACTATCAGGCCGCCAGCGATCACCTGAACCTGGTGCAGACCGCGCTGCGTCAGCAGGAAAAAATCGAGCGCTATGAAGCGGACCTCGACGAGCTGCAGATCCGTCTCGAAGAGCAGAATGAAGTGGTGGCCGAAGCCGCCGAGATGCAGGAAGAGAACGAAGCCCGCGCCGAAGCCGCCGAGCTGGAAGTGGATGAGCTGAAAAGCCAGCTTGCCGATTACCAGCAGGCGCTTGACGTGCAGCAGACGCGAGCGATTCAGTACAATCAGGCACTGCAGGCGTTACAGCGCGCGAAAGAGCTGTGCCATCTGCCTGACCTGACGCCGGAAAGCGCCGACGAGTGGCTGGACACCTTCCATGCCAAAGAGCAGGAAGCGACCGAGAAACTGCTGTCCCTCGAACAGAAAATGAGCGTTGCGCAAACGGCGCACAGCCAGTTTGAGCAGGCCTATCAGCTGGTGGTGGCGATTAACGGCCCGCTGGCGCGTAACGAAGCCTGGGACGTTGCCCGTGAACTTCTGCGCGACGGCGTCAACCAGCGCCATCTGGCGGAACAGGTTCAGCCGCTGCGCATGCGTCTGAACGAGCTGGAGCAGCGCCTGCGCGAGCAGCAGGAAGCCGAGCGTCTGCTGGCGGAATTCTGCAAGCGTCAGGGAAAACATTACGATTTCGACGAGCTCGAGGCCCTGCATCAGGAACTCGAGGCGCGTATTGCGGCCCTGTCCGATACCGTATCAAACGCCAGCGAACAGCGCATGACGCTGCGTCAGGAACTGGAGCAGATTCAGGCTCGTTCGAAGAGGCTCCTGGAGCGTGCGCCGGTCTGGCTGGCAGCGCAAAGCAGCCTGAACCAGCTTGGCGAACAGTGCGGCGAGCAGTTCGAATCCAGTCAGGAAGTGACCGAATACCTTCAGCAGCTGCTGGAGCGCGAGCGCGAGGCCATCGTTGAGCGTGACGAGGTGGGCGCCCGCAAGCGCGACGTCGACGACGAAATTGAGCGCTTAAGCCAGCCGGGTGGCTCGGAAGATCCGCGCCTGAATGCGCTGGCCGAGCGTTTTGGCGGCGTGCTGCTGTCCGAGATTTATGACGATGTTGGCCTTGACGATGCGCCGTACTTCTCCGCGCTGTACGGTCCATCCCGTAACGCGATTGTGGTTCCGGATCTGTCGCTGATTTCCGAGCAGCTTGCCGGTCTGGAAGATTGCCCGGAAGATCTCTACCTGATCGAAGGGGATCCGCAGTCGTTCGATGACAGCGTATTCAGCGTCGACGAGCTGGAAAAAGCGGTGGTAGTGAAAATCGCCGACCGTCAGTGGCGTTACTCCCGCTTCCCCGAGCTGCCGCTGTTTGGCCGCGCCGCGCGCGAAAGCCGCATCGAAAGCCTCCACGCCGAGCGTGAAACGCTGTCGGAACGTTTTGCGACCCTGTCGTTTGACGTGCAGAAAACCCAACGCCTGCATCAGGCGTTCAGCCGCTTTATCGGCAGCCATCTTGCCGTAGCGTTTGAAGCAGACCCGGAAGCCGAAATCCGCAAGCTCAACACCCGCCGTGGCGAGCTGGAGCGGGCCATTGCCAGCCATGAAAGTGACAACCAGCAAAGCCGCGTTCAGTTTGAACAGGCGAAAGAGGGCGTCGCTGCCCTTAACCGCATCCTGCCGCGCCTGAATCTGCTGGCGGATGACACGCTGGCCGATCGCGTGGATGAAATTCAGGAGCGTCTGGATGAAGCGCAGGAAGCCGCGCGCTTCGTCCAGCAGCACGGCAATCAGCTGGCGAAGCTGGAGCCCGTCGTCTCTGTCCTGCAGAGCGACCCGGAACAGTTCGAGCAGTTAAAAGAGGATTACGCCTGGTCGCAGCAGGTGCAGCGTGAAGCGCGTCAGCAGGCGTTTGCCCTGACGGAAGTGGTGCAGCGTCGGGCCCACTTTGGCTACTCCGATTCGGCTGAAATGCTGAGCGGTAACAGCGACCTGAACGAAAAACTGCGTCAGCGCCTTGAGCAGGCGGAAGCGGAACGTACTCGCGCCCGCGAAGCAATGCGCAGCCATTCTGCGCAATTGAACCAGTACAACCAGGTGCTGGCCTCGCTGAAAAGCTCCTTCGACACCAAGAAAGAGCTGTTAAACGACCTGCAGAAAGAGCTTCAGGATATCGGCGTCCGTGCAGACAGCGGGGCGGAAGAGCGCGCGCGTATTCGTCGTGACGAGCTGCATTCACAGCTCAGCAATAACCGTGCGCGTCGTAATCAGCTCGAAAAAGCGTTGACCTTCTGCGAAGCGGAAATGGATAACCTGACCCGTCGCCTGCGCAAGCTGGAGCGCGATTATCACGAAATGCGCGAGCAGGTCGTGACCGCGAAGGCGGGCTGGTGCGCGGTGATGCGCATGGTGAAAGACAACAACGTTGAGCGTCGCCTGCACCGTCGCGAGCTAGCGTATCTCTCCGCCGATGAGCTGCGCTCCATGTCGGATAAGGCGCTGGGTGCGCTGCGTCTGGCGGTGGCGGATAACGAACATCTGCGCGATGTGCTGCGCATGTCGGAAGATCCAAAACGTCCGGAACGTAAAATTCAGTTCTTTGTGGCGGTTTATCAGCACCTGCGCGAGCGTATTCGTCAGGACATCATCCGTACCGACGATCCGGTTGAAGCCATCGAACAGATGGAAATCGAGCTGGGGCGTCTGACGGAAGAGCTGACCTCCCGCGAGCAGAAGCTGGCGATCAGCTCCCGCAGCGTGGCGAACATCATTCGCAAAACCATTCAGCGCGAGCAGAACCGTATCCGCCAGCTGAACCAGGGGCTGCAGAGCGTGTCGTTTGGCCAGGTGAACAGCGTGCGCCTTAACGTCAACGTGCGCGAAGCCCACGCGACGCTGCTGGACGTGCTTTCTGAACAGCACGAGCAGCATCAGGACCTGTTCAACAGCAACCGTCTGACCTTCTCCGAAGCGCTGGCGAAGCTGTATCAGCGCCTGAACCCGCAAATTGATATGGGGCAACGTACGCCGCAAACCATCGGTGAAGAGCTGCTCGACTACCGTAACTACCTGGAAATGGAAGTTGAGGTAAACCGTGGCTCAGACGGCTGGCTGCGGGCGGAATCCGGGGCGCTCTCTACCGGTGAAGCGATCGGTACCGGGATGTCCATTCTGGTGATGGTCGTGCAGAGTTGGGAAGATGAAGCGCGCCGCCTGCGCGGGAAAGACATCTCCCCATGCCGACTGCTGTTCCTGGATGAGGCGGCGCGTCTTGACGCCCGCTCCATTGCCACGCTGTTCGAGCTGTGCGAACGTCTCGATATGCAGCTCATTATCGCGGCGCCGGAAAACATCAGCCCCGAGAAGGGCACCACCTACAAGCTGGTACGTAAAGTGTTCCAGAACAGCGAACACGTTCACGTTGTGGGGCTGCGTGGCTTCGCGCCGCAGCCGCCAGAATCATTGCCGGAAACCACGGCTGACGCTTCCTGAAGCGTCTTCTGACCCTAAGCGGCGCTCTGGCGCCGCTTTTTTTTTAAACTTAACTTGTGCTTAGGGCTGCGTTATCTTTAAACTTCTTTACATAAGGTAAGGCAACAGCTTAGCCGTCTACCTATAATGAAAGAAAGCCCCAACGTGATGGGCATGTCGTGAAAACAGGGGGCAAGGGATGTTGCTTAAGAAAAAATGTGGTCGTCAGCTGTCTGCGCTGAGCTTATGCCTGGCAGTGACGTTTGCTCCACTGTTAACCGCCCAGGCCGACGAGCCTGAAATTGTGCCGAATGACAGCTCGGCAACGACTGGCGCGCAGCCAACGTCGTTGTCCCAGCCGCTGGAGCAGTCTCCGGCGACGGCCATCATGGCCGGGATTAAGCCGCTGCCGGAAGGCATCGACGCCGAATCGCTCAGCCAGCAGCTGCAGTCAGGGCTGCCGTCAGGCTACACGCCTGTCTATATCAATCCGCTCACGCTCCTTTACGCTGCCCGCGATATGAAACCGATGTGGGAAAACCGTGATGCCGTGCGCGCCTTCCAGCAGCAGCTGGCGGAGGTCGCCATCGCAGGGTTCCAGCCGCAGTTTACAAAGTGGGTTGAGCTGTTAACCGATCCTGCCGTTACCGGGCAGGCGCGGGACGTGGTGCTTTCCGATGCCATGATGGGCTATCTGCAGTTCGTGGCGGGCATTCCGGTCAACGGCAACCGCTGGCTCTACAGCGATAGGCCATACAAGCTGGCGACGCCCGCGCTGTCGGTGATTAACCAGTGGCAGTTAGCTCTGGACAATGGCGATCTGCCGCGCTTTATTGCCAGCCTCGCACCGGCGCATCCACACTATGCCACCCTTCACCAGTCGCTCCTCGCGCTGGTGGGCGACTCGCGTCCGTGGCCGCAAATGCGCGGCACCGCGACGCTGCGTCCGGGACAGTGGAGCAGCGACGTGCCAGCCCTGCGCGAGATCCTGACGCGCTCCGGTCTTCTTGATGGCGGGCCGCATATCGCCTTACCCGGCGACGATCCGCAAAGCGCGGTGGTGAGTCCGTCAGCCCCCGTGAAAGAGAAAAAAGTGATTGCCGTCAGCAATAAACCTGCGGCATACGATCGCGAGCTGGTTGCGGCGGTTAAACAATTCCAGGCCGCCCAGGGGCTGGGTGCCGATGGCGTCATTGGCCAGACGACGCGCGACTGGCTGAACGTATCGCCTGCGCAGCGGGCAGGGGTGCTGGCGCTCAACATTCAGCGTTTGCGCCTGCTGCCGGGAACGCTCTCGACCGGGATTATGGTTAACATTCCGGCGTATTCCCTGGTTTATTATCAGGATGGTAGCGAAAAGCTGGCGTCGCGCGTGATTGTCGGGCGTCCGGATCGTAAAACACCGATGATGAGCAGCGCGTTAAATAACGTGGTGGTTAACCCGCCGTGGAACGTGCCGCCGACCCTGGCGCGTAAAGACATTCTGCCGAAGGTCTGGAACGATCCGGGGTATCTGGAGCGTCATGGCTATACGGTGATGCGCGGCTGGAACAGCAAAGAGGCCATCGATCCTTATATGGTCGACTGGTCGACGATCACCGCGTCGAATCTGCCGTTCCGCTTCCAGCAGGCTCCCGGGGCGCATAACTCGTTAGGGCGCTACAAATTCAATATGCCGAGTTCAGATGCTATCTATCTGCACGATACGCCGAACCACAACCTGTTCCAGAAAGATACGCGCGCGCTGAGCTCTGGCTGCGTGCGCGTGAACAAAGCCTCGGAGCTGGCCAATATGCTGTTGCAGGATGCGGGCTGGAACGATACGCGCATCTCGGATGCCCTGAAGCAGGGGGACACGCGTTACGTTAATATTCGCCACAATATTCCGGTCAATCTTTACTATCTGACGGCGTTTGTGGGCGAAGACGGGCGCACCCAGTATCGTACAGATATTTACAATTATGATCTCACCGCGCGATCCGGCGCACAAATTTTGCCAAAAGCGGAACAATTAATCAGGTAAATGAAGTAGTTCGGGAAAAATGATTGTCGTAAGTTATGGTGAATAAGGGGCGATATCGCTGCAAGCCGCGTATTCACTGGGGTTGGGCGCCTTGACGTACCCGGTTTTGCCAGTTAAGGTGCCCTTCGTGCGCTAAGCATATTACGATTTCTTTTACCTGTAGACCTGATTATCATGGACAAATTTGACGCTAATCGCCGCAAACTGCTGGCGTTAGGTGGTGTTGCGCTTGGCGCAGCGGCCATCTTGCCGACGCCAGCATTTGCCACCCTCTCGACACCTCGTCCGCGAATTTTAACGCTCAACAATCTGCATACCGGTGAGTCGTTAAAAGCGGAGTTTTTCGATGGCAGAGGCTATATTCAGGATGAATTAGCAAGACTTAACCATTTTTTCCGTGATTTCCGCGCGAATAAAATAAAAGCCATCGATCCAGGACTGTTTGATCAGCTTTTCCGCCTTCAGGGCCTGCTGGGCACCAGCAAGCCGGTGCAGCTCATTTCTGGCTATCGCTCGATTGATACCAATAATGAACTGCGCGCCCGTAGCCGTGGGGTAGCAAAACAAAGCTATCACACGAAGGGACAGGCAATGGATTTCCATATTGAAGGCGTTTCGTTAGCCAATATTCGCAAAGCCGCGTTATCTATGCGCGCAGGTGGTGTAGGATATTACCCCAGCAGCAACTTTGTGCATATTGATACCGGTCCGGTTCGGCACTGGTAATAACGAAACACAGGAGCAGTATGAACTATCGTATTATTCCGGTTACCGCGTTCTCCCAGAATTGTTCACTCATCTGGTGCGAACAGACTAAACTGGCCGCGCTTGTCGATCCCGGCGGTGACGCTGAGAAAATCAAGCAGGAAGTCGCCGACAGCGGCGTGACGCTCATGCAGATTCTACTGACGCATGGCCATCTCGACCATGTAGGCGCAGCGGCTGAACTGGCTGCACACTACGGCGTGCCGATTATCGGTCCGGAAAAAGAAGATGAGTTCTGGCTGCAGGGGTTACCTGCTCAAAGCCGCATGTTTGGCCTGGATGAGTGTCAACCGCTGACGCCCGATCGCTGGCTGAATGAGGGAGAGCGTATTAACGTAGGGAATGTGACTTTACAGGTGTTGCATTGTCCTGGGCATACGCCAGGCCATATCGTCTTCTTTGATGACCAGTCCCGTCTGCTGATTTCCGGCGATGTGATTTTCAAAGGTGGCGTAGGACGCAGCGATTTCCCGCGCGGCGACCACGGGCAGCTGATACAGTCGATCAAACAGAAGTTGTTGCCGCTGGGCGATGACGTGACGTTTATCCCTGGGCACGGCCCGATGTCGACGCTGGGCTATGAACGGCTCCATAATCCGTTCCTTCAGGATGAAATGCCTGTCTGGTAACCAGAATAAAAAAAAGCCTGCATAACGCAGGCTTTTTTATGAGCGCAAATTACAGTACGGCGACAATCGCTTCGCACAGTGGCGCCATGTTGTCAGGCGTCATGCCTGCCACGTTCACGCGACCAGACGCCACGGCGTAAACGCCAAACTCTTCACGTAGACGCAGAACCTGCTCTTTGGTCAGGCCGCTGAAAGAGAACATGCCGTTCTGTTTGATGATAAAGCTGAAGTCGCGGTTCGCGCCTTTCTCAGCCAGGGTGTTCACAAACAGCAGGCGCATGCGCTGAATACGCTGACGCATATCGTTCAGCTCTTGTTCCCAGATCGCGCGCAGCGCATCGTTGCTCAGGATAGTGGCAACAACCGACGCACCGTGTGCCGGTGGGTTAGAGTAGTTCGCGCGGATAACCGATTTCATCTGGCTGAACGCGCGGTCAACGGTCTCTTCGTTAGCGGCAACCAGCGTACAGGCACCCACACGCTCGTTGTACAGACCGAAGTTCTTGGAATAGGAGCTGGCAACGATCAGCTCCTGATGCACAGCGGCGAACGCGCGCAGGCCTTCAGCATCTTCTTCCAGACCGCGGGCGAAGCCCTGATAGGCGAAGTCAAACAGCGGCAGCCAGCCTTTTTCTACGGACAGCTTCGCCAGGTGTTCCCACTGCTCAAGCGTAGGATCGATACCGGTTGGGTTGTGGCAGCAGCCGTGGAACAGCACCACGTCGCCCGCCTGCGCTTCGCTCAGGCTTGCCAGCAGGCCGTCAAAGTCGAGAGCGTGGTTTGCCGCGTCGTAGTAGGCATATTCACGCACGTCCAGACCCGCAGAGTTAAACACGCTCTTGTGGTTTGGCCAGCTTGGGTTGCTTACCCAGACACGCTTAACCGAGGTGTTTTTCGCCAGGAAATCCGCCGCCACGCGCAGCGCACCGGTACCGCCTGGGGTCTGTGCTGTACGGGCACGTTTGTCACTCACAATTGCGCTACCTTTACCGAACAGCAGCTCCTGAGTGCAGCGACCAAATTCAGGGATACCATCAATACCGAGGTAGTTTTTGGTGGTTTCGTTTTCCAGCAGATACTGCTCGGCTTTCTTAACGCTGGTCAGTACCGGAGTTTTGCCGGTTTCATCTTTATATACACCAATACCCAGGTTGATTTTGCCAGGGCGGTCGTCGGCACGAAACAGATCGGCCAGGCCCAGAATCGGGTCGGCAGGAGCGGCGGTAATGTTCTCAAACATGACGAAGTTCCATTGTGATTACAGAAGTGAAATCCGCTATCAGGTTAACGGTAGATTTACAAAATGCCAACCGTTTGCGACGAAAAGCGTGCGGCTTTTCAAAAGTCGCCATTATTTTCTGTCACGCATAAAAAAACAGGGCCGAAGCCCTGTTCATTAAGCATATAACATCGTGGTGTACGGATTAGAACTGGTAGGTAACAGCCATTGCAACCTGGTCGTCTTTACCGTTCACGATACCAACGCTACGAGAGTAGTCGGTGTCGTCGATCAGGTTCAGCTGGTAGTCAACATAGATGTTGAAGTTTTTGTTGAAGTAGTAGGTCGCACCCAGTTCAACAAATTTCTGCAGGTCGGCATCGCCGCCGGAGAAGGTGCCACGCTGAGACAGGTTTTTACCTTTAGACTGAACGTAGGACACGGAAGGACGCAGACCGAAGTCAAACTGGTACTGAGCGATCACTTCGAAGTTCTGAGTTTTGTTCGCGAAGGAGCCGTCAGCTTCACGGGTCATGTTGCGGGTTTCCGCGTAGGTGGTTGCCAGGTAGATGTTGTTCGCATCGTACTTAGCACCCACAGCCCATGCCTCTGCTTTCTCGCCTTTATCATCAAGGGTCTGCAAGTTAGTACGGTCGGAGTTGCTGTATGCACCGATCAGGCCAAAACCTTCACCGAATTCATAGCCCAGAGAAGTACCGAAACCGTCACCGTTAGCGGTTCTAACGTCGGTACGCTCGTTTTTACCCTGATACTGCAGACCCAGGCTCAGACCGTCAACCAGACCGAAGAAGTCAGAGTTACGGTAGGTCAGAACGCCAGTGGTACGGCCAGTCATGAAGTTATCAGAGTAGTTAGCCCAGGTCATACCGGAGAAGGATGTACTGCACCCATTTTGTTGGACGATGAAATGGAATAGTCCCTGATATGTCAAAGCCAAAATACCCCTTCGAAAAGCGCCTTGAAGTCGTGAATCACTACTTCACAACTGATGATGGTTA
>NZ_JBLKDA010000099.1:0-768 GCF_047530215.1 Enterobacter sp. 01-M-03-SI-ECC | reverse complement strand
GGGAAGGAGGGAGTGACCATCTCATTAAATAAAGCACGCTAAGCGTGCGTGGAGGCTGGCACCCAGCGGTACAGCGTCGGAATGGACACGCCGAGGTTCTTGGCCACGTCCTTGGGCGGCACCCCGCTGGCCAGCAGCTTCTTGGCCGACTCGATCTTGCTGTCGGTCATCTTCGGCTTGCGGCCGCCTTTGCGGCCGAGCTGCTTGGCGACTTCCAGCCCGGCGCGGGTGCGCTCGACGGTCAGCTCGCGCTCCATTTCGGCAAGGCTCGCCATGACGTGGAAGAAGAACCGCCCGGATGGTGTGCCGGTGTCGATGGAGTCGGTGAGGCTCCTGAACTGGACACCGTGCTTGTGCAGATCGCCGACCAGATCGACCAGTTGCTTGACCGACCGGCCCAGCCGGTCGAGCTTCCAGACGACCAAAGTATCGCCTTCGCGCAGCATTTCGAGCGTCTTGGCCAAGCCAGGCCGGTCTGCCCGCGTGCCACTCACCTTGTCCTCGAAGACCTTTTTACATCCGGCCTTGCTCAAGGCTTCGCGTTGCAGCTCCAGGTTCTGATCCTGCGTCGAGACGCGCGCATAGCCAATCAACATGGCTTGTCTCGCGCCCGGTCGATGCGTTCCTGCATCGCCTGCATCACTTCTTCGTGGGTGTACGATCTGGCGTTGGCGTCGGTGGCTTGCCGCAGGGCTTCCTCAACCTCGCGCGTCATCCGCTCGTAATCCTCCGGCCACAGCGCTTGCTCCATGCGCAGCGACGCCTGAC
>NZ_JBLKDA010000098.1:0-822 GCF_047530215.1 Enterobacter sp. 01-M-03-SI-ECC | reverse complement strand
CACAGGTTGTGAACTCGAAGAGTAGGGCGGGACACGTGGTATCCTGTCTGAATATGGGGGGACCATCCTCCAAGGCTAAATACTCCTGACTGACCGATAGTGAACCAGTACCGTGAGGGAAAGGCGAAAAGAACCCCGGCGAGGGGAGTGAAAAAGAACCTGAAACCGTGTACGTACAAGCAGTGGGAGCACCTTCGTGGTGTGACTGCGTACCTTTTGTATAATGGGTCAGCGACTTATATTCTGTAGCAAGGTTAACCGTATAGGGGAGCCGAAGGGAAACCGAGTCTTAACTGGGCGTTAAGTTGCAGGGTATAGACCCGAAACCCGGTGATCTAGCCATGGGCAGGTTGAAGGTTGGGTAACACTAACTGGAGGACCGAACCGACTAATGTTGAAAAATTAGCGGATGACTTGTGGCTGGGGGTGAAAGGCCAATCAAACCGGGAGATAGCTGGTTCTCCCCGAAAGCTATTTAGGTAGCGCCTCGTGAATTCATCTTCGGGGGTAGAGCACTGTTTCGGCTAGGGGGCCATCCCGGCTTACCAACCCGATGCAAACTACGAATACCGAAGAATGTTATCACGGGAGACACACGGCGGGTGCTAACGTCCGTCGTGAAGAGGGAAACAACCCAGACCGCCAGCTAAGGTCCCAAAGTCATGGTTAAGTGGGAAACGATGTGGGAAGGCACAGACAGCCAGGATGTTGGCTTAGAAGCAGCCATCATTTAAAGAAAGCGTAATAGCTCACTGGTCGAGTCGGCCTGCGCGGAAGATGTAACGGGGCTAAACCATGCACCGAAGCTGCGGCAGCGACACT
>NZ_JBLKDA010000097.1:0-975 GCF_047530215.1 Enterobacter sp. 01-M-03-SI-ECC | reverse complement strand
GTTCCGTGGCAAAGCAAAAGTTCAAAATCACCAACTGGCCCACCTACAATAAAGCCCTCATCAACCGTGGCTCCATAACTTTCTGGCTGGATGATGAAGCTATTCAGGCCTGGTATGAGTCGGCAACGCCTTCATCACGGGGAAGACCTCAGCGCTATTCTGATCTCGCCATCACCACCGTTCTGGTCATTAAACGCGTGTTCAGGTTGACCCTGCGGGCTGCACAGGGTTTTATTGATTCCATTTTTACACTGATGAATGTTCCGTTGCGCTGCCCGGATTACACCAGTGTCAGCAAGCGCGCAAAGTCGGTTAATGTCAGTTTCAAAACGCCCACCCGGGGTGAAATCGCGCATCTGGTGATTGATTCCACCGGGCTGAAGGTCTTTGGTGAAGGCGAATGGAAAGTCAAAAAACATGGCCAGGAACGCCGCCGTATCTGGCGAAAGTTGCATCTGGCAGTTGACAGCAACACACATGAAATCATCTGTGCAGACCTGTCGCTGAACAATGTGACGGACTCAGAAGCCTTCCCGGGTCTTATCCGGCAGACTCACAGAAAAATCAGGGCAGCATCGGCAGACGGCGCTTACGACACCCGGCTCTGTCACGATGAACTGCGGCGTAAGAAAATCAGCGCGCTTATCCCGCCCCGAAAAGGCGCGGGTTACTGGCCCGGTGAATATGCAGACCGTAACCGTGCTGTTGCGAATCAGCGGCTGACCGGGAGTAATGCGCGGTGGAAATGGACAACAGATTATAACCGTCGCTCGATAGCGGAAACGGCGATGTACCGGGTAAAACAGCTGTTCGGAGGTTCACTGACACTGCGTGACTACGATGGTCAGGTTGCAGAGGCTATGGCCCTGGTACGAGCGCTGAACAAAATGACGAAAGCAGGTATGCCTGAAAGCGTGCGTATTGCCTGAAAACACAACCCGCTACGGGGGAGACTTACCCGAAATCTGATTTATT
>NZ_JBLKDA010000095.1:0-1270 GCF_047530215.1 Enterobacter sp. 01-M-03-SI-ECC | reverse complement strand
ACACTTTAGACCGGATACATGGGTAACAGTTATAACTGGCATAGAAGAGGAGACTCGCTATGCCCTGGACTGAGACCCGACCTATGCAACGCCTTGATTTTATCCGTGCCTGCCATGCAGGTACGGACTCCTTCTCCGCTCTTTGCCGTCTTTTTGGTATCAGCCGCAAAACCGGCTACAAATGGCTTCAGCGTTTTGACCCTTCTGACCTGTCCTCTCTCTCTGACCGGTCGCGCGCACCACGCTCCCACTCCCGGACGGTTCCTGATGAGGTCGTCGGACACCTGACTGCCCTGCGTCAGAAACACCCTGACTGGGGCCCAAAAAAACTGCGGATGTGGCTCCTCAATCATCACGTCGATTTTACCGTTCCTGCTGCCAGCACTGTCGGCGATATCCTCAAGCGTGAAGGCCTGGTACCTGACAGAAAGAGAAAGCGCAGAACGCCGGGGAATCGCCGGCCCCTGACCAGCATCAGTGAAAACAATCAGGTCTGGAGCGCTGATTTTAAAGGCAAGTTCAGGCTGCTGAGCAGAGAGTACTGTCATCCCTTTACCCTGACCGACAACCACAGCCGGTATCTGCTGAGCTGCCGTGGAACGGACCGTGAGAGCGAGCCCTTCGTCAGGCACTGTCTGACGGAGGCGTTCCTGGAGTACGGTCTGCCGGACGTTCTGAGAACCGATAATGGTCAGCCCTTCGCAGGGACGGGTATCGCCGGGTTAAGTCGCCTTGCCGTCTGGCTGATAAAGCTGGGCGTCAGACCGGAGCGTATCCGGCGGGGCCATCCCGAAGAGAACGGGCGGCACGAACGCATGCACCGTTCCCTGAAAAGTGCGCTGGCGCAGGGGAACACCTTCATGACGATGGAAGAACAACAGCGGTGGTTCAGTGACTACCGGGAAGAATTTAACTACGAAAGACCGCATGAAGCCCTGGCGGGCGCAACGCCCGGAACGGTGTGGCACCCCTCGAAGCGACAGTGGGATGGCCGTGTTCCTGACTATGCCTATCCGTCAGGAGGAACGGTGTACAGGGTGAAATCGAGGGGGACACTCTATATGGGGAAAAAGGGGACGGTGTTCCTGAGTGAAGCGCTGACTGATGAGTACATCATGCTGGAAGAACAAGATGATGGCCTGGAGGCCATCATCTTCAACGGAATAACGCTTGCGTACTACGACCGAAAAACCCAGAGTGTGGTGCGGATAGACTAAAAGTGTTACCTATGTTCCCGGTCTGATCTGTCACCTATGTATCCGGTCATACA
>NZ_JBLKDA010000094.1:0-1293 GCF_047530215.1 Enterobacter sp. 01-M-03-SI-ECC | reverse complement strand
GGTATGAACCGGAAACATGGGTAACACTTTAGACCGGATACATGGGTAACAGTTATAACTGGCATAGAAGAGGAGACTCGCTATGCCCTGGACTGAGACCCGACCTATGCAACGCCTTGATTTTATCCGTGCCTGCCATGCAGGCACGGACTCCTTCTCCGCTCTTTGCCGCCTTTTTAACATCAGCCGTAAAACCGGCTATAAATGGCTTCAACGTTTTGACCCTTCTGACCTCTCATCTCTCTCTGACCGCTCGCGCGCGCCACGCTCCCGTTCCCGGATGGTTCCTGATGATATCGTCGGTCACCTCACAGCCCTGCGTCAAAAACACCCTGACTGGGGGCCGAAAAAACTGCGGATGTGGCTGCTTAATCATCACGTCGATTTTACCGTACCTGCTGCCAGCACTATCGGCGATATCCTCAAGCGTGAAGGCCTGGTTCCGGATAAAAAGCGAAAACGCAGAACCCCGGGCAATCGCCAGCCCCTGACCGTCATCAGTGAGAACAATCAGGTCTGGAGCGCTGATTTTAAAGGCAAGTTCAGGCTGCTGAGCAGAGAGTACTGCCATCCCTTCACGCTGACCGACAATCACAGCCGGTATCTGCTGAGCTGCCGGGGAACACACCGGGAGAGTGAACCCTTCGTCAGAGAGTGCCTGACAGAGGCGTTCCTGGAATACGGTCTGCCGGAAGTGCTCAGAACCGATAATGGTCAGCCCTTCGCAGGCACGGGAATAGCCGGATTAAGTCGTCTTGCCGTCTGGCTAATCAAGCTGGGCATCAGGCCAGAGCGTATCAGAAAGGGTCATCCGGAAGAAAATGGACGCCATGAGCGAATGCACCGTTCCCTGAAAAGTGCGGTAAAACAGGGCAATACCTTCATGACGATGGAAGAACAACAGCGCTGGTTCACTGACTATCGGGAGGAATTTAACCATGAAAGGCCGCATGAAGCACTGGCGGGTGCAACACCCGGAACGGTATGGCAACCCTCGAACCGGCGCTGGGATGGCCGTGTTCCTGAATATGCTTATCCGGAAGGAGGTACAGTCTACAGGGTGAAATCGAGAGGGACGCTCTATATGGGGAAAAAGGGGACGGTGTTCCTGAGTGAAGCGCTGACGGATGAGTACATCATGCTGGAAGAACAGGATGATGGCCTTGAGGCCATCATCTTTAACGGGATAACGCTTGCGTACTACGACCGAAAAACCCAGAGTGTGATCCGGATAGACTAAAAGTGTTACCTATGTTCCCGGTCTGATCTGTCACCTATGTATCCGGTCATACA
>NZ_JBLKDA010000093.1:0-1331 GCF_047530215.1 Enterobacter sp. 01-M-03-SI-ECC | reverse complement strand
TGGATTGGCCCCTATATTTCCATACACTTTTTATCACTTAACCCATGACTGGTTCGTCGCCGCAGATATTCCCGTGGCGAACGATACCCCAGTGCACTATGCGGATGCCATTCGTTGTAATGTTCGAAGGCCTCCGCAAGGTTCTTTACCGCTGTTAACCCGTCGGGTTTCGGCATGATGCTGATGTAATCGCGCTTCATCGTTTTCACGAAGCTCTCTGCCATCCCGTTGCTTTCCGGGCTACGTACCGCCGTATGTTTAGGCTCCAGTCCTACCATTCTGGCGAACTGACGCGTCTGATAAGAACGGTAGGCTGAACCGTTGTCTGTCAGCCACTCAACTGGGGATGTCGGCAGGCTGTTACCGAAGCGACGCTCCACGGCACCCAGCATGACGTCCTGCACGGTTTCACTGTCATATCCACCGTTACTGGCCGCCCAGTAAAGTGCCTCGCGATCGCAACAGTCCAGAGCGAACGTGACCCGCAGTTTTTCACCGTTATCACAGCTGAACTCGAAGCCGTCAGAGCACCACCGCTGGTTACTTTCTCCAACGGCCACTTTCCCTGTATGCGCCCGCTTCGATGGCGGTATTTCCGGTTTACGCTCAAGCAGCAGCGCATTCTGACGCATGATGCGGTATACGCGTTTGGCATTGATCACCGCCATGTCGTCAGTTTCTGATTGTCTGCGCAGCAGTGCCCATACCCGACGATAACCATAGGTGGGCAGATCGCCGATAACGGTATGGATACGGGCCAGCGCGTCAGTATCATCAGGCTTGCGCTTGCACCGACGATCCTGCCAGTCCTTCGACCGACGGGCCATGGCATGCAGTTGCGCACGTGAGACCCGGAGGCAACGACTGACAAGGCTTATTCGCCATCCTCCGGCAACAAGGGCACGTGCGCTATCCACTTTTTTTGTCGGCCATATTCAACGGCTTCTTTTAGCAGCTCGTTTTCCATGGTTTTCTTGCCCAACAGGCGCTGCAGCTCTTTAATTTGCTTCATCGCAGATGCCAGCTCCGACGCGGGCACAACCTGTTCTCCTGCGGCAACGGCTGTAAGGCTGCCTTCCTGATACTGCTTACGCCACAGGAACAGCTGACTGGCAGCAACGCCATGCTGACGGGCGACCAGCGACACGGTCATTCCGGGCTCAAAACTCTGCTGAACAATGGCGATTTTTTCCTGAACACTTCGCCGTCTGCGCTTCTCTGGACCTAAAACATCAATCATTCGGACTCCAACGACTAGTCTAAAAACTAGTATTAAGACTATCACTAACTTAAGTGATACCAACTGTCTGGAGATTCAGGGGGCCAGTCTA
>NZ_JBLKDA010000092.1:0-1336 GCF_047530215.1 Enterobacter sp. 01-M-03-SI-ECC | reverse complement strand
TTAATGAGATGGTCACTCCCTCCTTCCCAGTACTATGCTGAGGACAGGCTTTCATTCGGAGAACCATCATGGAAAACATTGCGCTTATTGGTATCGATCTGGGTAAGAACTCTTTCCATATTCATTGTCAGGATCATCGTGGGAAGGCCGTTTACCGTAAAAAATTCACCCGACCAAAGCTAATCGAATTTCTGGCGACATGCCCAGCAACAACCATCGCGATGGAAGCCTGTGGCGGTTCTCACTTTATGGCACGCAAGCTGGCAGAGTTAGGGCATTTTCCAAAGCTGATATCACCGCAATTTGTCCGCCCATTCGTTAAAAGCAACAAAAATGACTTCGTTGATGCTGAAGCTATCTGTGAAGCAGCATCACGTCCATCTATGCGTTTCGTGCAGCCCAGAACCGAATCTCAGCAGGCAATGCGAGCTCTGCATCGTGTCCGTGAATCCCTGGTTCAGGATAAGGTGAAAACAACTAATCAGATGCATGCTTTTCTGCTGGAATTTGGTATCAGCGTTCCGCGAGGTGCTGCCGTTATTAGTCGACTGAGTACCCTTCTTGAGGACAGTAGTTTGCCTCTTTATCTCAGCCAGTTACTGCTGAAATTACAACAGCATTATCACTATCTTGTTGAGCAGATTAAAGATCTGGAATCTCAGTTGAAACGAAAGTTGGACGAAGATGAGGTTGGACAGCGCTTGCTGAGTATTCCCTGCGTTGGAACGCTGACTGCCAGTACTATTTCAACTGAGATTGGCGACGGGAAGCAGTACGCCAGCAGCCGTGACTTTGCGGCGGCAACAGGGCTGGTACCCCGACAGTACAGCACGGGAGGTCGGACGACATTGTTAGGGATTAGCAAGCGGGGCAACAAAAAGATCCGAACTTTGTTGGTTCAGTGTGCCAGGGTATTCATACAAAAACTGGAACACCAGTCTGGCAAGTTGGCCGACTGGGTCAGGGAGTTGTTGTGTCGGAAAAGCAACTTTGTCGTCACCTGTGCTCTGGCAAACAAGCTGGCCAGAATAGCCTGGGCACTGACGGCGCGACAGCAAACTTACGAAGCATAAAGGCAGAAATACACCAGTTTAAACAATCATTCATCTGGTTTTGCGAATACTGATATTGATGATACAAACGGCCCACCGGCCTGTTGAGGAACCTGTAAAACGGAAAGGCTCGCTGAAGCCGTATATTTTCTGGAGGTTCATCAGGCGCGGAACTCATCGAGGCGCGGGAATAAAATCCCATTCAGACGCCGGATAGATTCAAGCAAGCCAACTTATCGTCAAAATCGGTGTTGCAAAAACGGGAGTGACCATAGATTCCGTTT
>NZ_JBLKDA010000091.1:0-1347 GCF_047530215.1 Enterobacter sp. 01-M-03-SI-ECC | reverse complement strand
CCACCGGGTCCGGACTCAGGTACCGCCCCACCCCCGGGTCGTAATACCGGTGCCTGTTGTAGTATAACCCGCTTTCCGCATCATGATACTGCCCCTGAAAGCGCAGCGGCTGATTTATCCCCGCCGTATCAGCATGAAGCACCTGACCATAGCTGCGCAGCATGGCTGACCACACGACGCGTCCCCGGACGTCGCGCAGCTCAAGCGGCGTGCCGAGGTGGTCGCAGACGTAATGGTACACCCTGGCGGCCGTCTCCCGCCCGCAGAGCATGAGCAGCGGGCGGAAGCCATCTTCATCCTCATACAGCCACACGCGATGTGTCGTATCGCTGAGCGCCTCCTGCAACTGCGGGTTATCCGTCAGCCTGCCGGGCCAGAAGCGTCCGGCATCACACTCGCAGAGCAGGCGCTCACCCTGCCAGAACATGAGTTCGTCCACCCGGCGCGGTGTGAATGCGGTGGCGGCAAGGTGCCCCTGCTCATCATGGCTGAATAAAAATAAGCTGGGAAGATTTTATAATCTTCCCAGCTTTTTAGTTAAAGCTCAACCGGATATAATGACACATTATTTACAGGCGTAGAAAAAGAGACATATTTAATTGTGCCTGGAGATGAATTAACATCTAAAAATATGACTTCACCACCTAGCGAGACAGTTAAAACACCATCATTCTCATAAGATAATATCTGTGCGGTGAATGACAATTCATTATCCAACATCTTGATGGTGGAAGTTTTTTTATTTGTGCTATTTATATTTACCCCCCATTCAAACATATCATCAACATCTAACTCAACATGATAACAACCACCCACTTTTGGGGATTCCCCGCACCATATAGCCACTCCCTTACCTAAAGATGATATGAACTTTACTTTATTTTCATGAACGTCCACTATCGTTATATTTGTCATTTTAATATAGGCACCCTCACAACAACATTATCGACATTCATTACATTATTTACAGAATCTAATGTCCATATTTCTTCATGATAATGATGTTTGGTTGGTTTACTATTCATTTCATGATTACCATAGCGAATACTTCTTTTACCGTCAGCCGATACTATTCTGTCTGGGTCTGGTAACCCCGTTCTGGGATGAGTATTTGTATGAGGGACTGGGCCAAGGAAATCATCCCATAGGTTAAGGGCATCTTCCGGTTTAACTGCTTTAGGTGCATAGGTTTCATTGTGGTATCCCTGTCCGGGAGGAGTTTGATTTGTTCCACCTGTTCCGCCGCAACTAAGACCTAACGGATCTATCCACGACAGCGGATCCGGCACATACGCATACTGATTCAGTCCACCCGCCAGCCCCACCGGGTCCGGACTCAGATACCGC
>NZ_JBLKDA010000090.1:0-1380 GCF_047530215.1 Enterobacter sp. 01-M-03-SI-ECC | reverse complement strand
GCTGATGTCCGGCGGTGCTTTTGCCGTTACGCACCACCCCGTCAGTAGCTGAACAGGAGGGACAGCTGATAGAAACAGAAGCCACTGGAGCACCTCAAAAACACCATCATACACTAAATCATTAAGTTGGCAGCATCACCGATTTTTTAAACATATAAAATACCATCAATGAAGTGATTAAGAAGTTATAGAGTAACAGAGAATTAATAAGATTCTTTTCTCTGAGACGCCAGAATATTTGTTCTGGCGTCTGATTTTGAGTTTATTTGACTAATGAAAATAGATCATTGAGTGATTCGCTCATCGACGGATGAGTAAATATCTGATCGCGTAATATGCTATAAGGCAGCCCGGCATCCATCACCATTTTCACTATATTGATCATCTCGTGGGAGTCAATACACAGCAGTGATGCTCCTAATATACGTTGGGTTTTATTATCAACAATCGCTTTTAATACCCCACGGGTATCGTTCATCACTCTGGCGCGCGGAATTGCAGCTACAGGCAATGTCACCACCTGAATATCAGCACCACTCTCTCTGGCTTGTTCTTCTGTCATACCAACCCTGGACAGGGGCGGTGTCATAAATACGGAATAAGGCACATTTTTCCGATCATCAGTACTACGTTTGCCTTCACCCAGTAACTCATCACGTACAATGCGGTAATCATCCAGTGATATGTAAGTAAATTGCAGCCCGCCGGTAACATCTCCCATCGCCCAAATATTGTCTGCGGTGGTATGTAATCGCTTGTCAACGACAATTGCCCCGCGCTCGTTTACTGCGATACCGGCATTTTCTGGATGTAACGAAGCGGTAGCCGGTTGACGACCGGAAGCTATTAACAGTGCATCCACCGCCAGTTGGGCGTGCTCGCTATGCACTTGCACTTGATTTTCATGGTGACTGATTCGCTCCACATGGGCATTGAGGATAATATCGACGCCCTGATCGCGTAAAATCGTCGCGATATTATCAGCAATATCCCGATCTTCCCGAGGCAAAAACAGCGAAGCTGCCTCTAAAATGGTTACTTTGCTGCCAAAATTAGCGAACATAGAGGCGAACTCAACGCCAATATATCCGCCGCCCAAAATACCTAAATGCCCAGGCAATTCTTTTAGATTAAGTAATCCGGTGCTGTCATATACACCAGGCGTGGTGGTAATTCCAGGAATTGGCGGAACCACGGCTTGTGCACCGGTATTAATAAAAATTTTCTCGCCATGAATCTCCAAATTTCCCTCAGGCCGAGGCTTTGTTGAATAAATCGAACTTTTGCTGAGTTGAAGGATCAGATCACGCATCTTCCCGACAACGCAGACCGTTCCGTGGCAAAGCAAAAGTTCAAAATCACCAACTGGCCCACCTACAA
>NZ_JBLKDA010000008.1:0-189663 GCF_047530215.1 Enterobacter sp. 01-M-03-SI-ECC | reverse complement strand
TTACAACGAATGGCATCCGCATAGTGCACTGGGGTATCGTTCGCCACGGGAATATCTGCGGCGACGAACCAGTCATGGGTTAAGTGATAAAAAGTGTATGGAAATATAGGGGCCAATCCAAACAGATTCATAAAAAATTAAATTTTCATACAAAACTCACGCATGGTTACAGGTTTTGAAAAGAAATAGCCTTGAAAATAACTTACGCCTTTATCTTTTAATAGTAATAGCTGCTCATTATTTTCTATCCCCTCTGCCACAACCTGAATCTTAAGTCGTTCAGAAAGCATGAGGATTGAATCAATAACAGCTGAGTAAATTAATGAACCATTGCTGGCCACTGTAAGACACTTATCAATCTTAATCATTGAGAAGCCGACATGCTCAATATATTTAAGGGATGAACTTCCATTTCCAAAGTCATCAATTGCAAACTGCACGCCTGCATCAGTAAGTTGCTGCATTGTTTCAAGTGCAAAATCATCTAGATCCATGGTTCCACGTTCCACTATCTCCAGCACGACGCCAATGCGACCCTTGAATTTCCGGTTAAAGCGCATCACGGCTTCAGTAACGTCCGGAGCATTAATTTGCCGTGCACAGATATTGAAGGACAGATAAAAATCATCAGGAAAAGGGCCATCATAACCTCTGAAAAAAGTTTCAACGCCGGAAAATAGGCTACATGTGACATCATTAATCACCTCACATGACTCCATCGTAGAGAGGTATCTTTCAGGTGAACGATAGATACCATTCTTAAGAACCCTGAGTAATACTTCTCCGCCTGATATCCTGCCGCCATTGAATACTGGTTGGATAAAAGGAACAAATTCAGTATCCGCCAGTTCTGCGGATAAGATTGTCGCTCTTATCCGTTCGCATGCCTTATTGAATAAACGTTCTGCTTTGCTGAGCATAGTGGTGCTTAACATCATGTAGCTCCTGAATCATGGTTTTTTCTCGTATCTGTGAGTGATTGTGGCACGATGATCGCGGCTGATTCATCGGAGCCTGAATGTTCACTCCTGCGAAGAACCCTAACAGCGTGATATTGTTTTTGGCTATTTATATTGCTAAGTCTGAGCTATACAAATTATTATCCCTTAGTTTGTTATAACTATAAACTTATTGACTGGTAAGGGTGTGGTAGCGTGTGCCTGTGTTAAAGCGAAAAGAATCAGGGCTGCCGGCGGAAAGCTCTGCATCTACCATTGTTGATGAGGCGTTTTGGGATGGTTTAACTGATTGATAACAGCCTAATGTTCTGTCCGGAAAGCGGTGGGCCGAGGCCCCCCGGAGATGAAAAATCGACAGTGTGGTTTAAGTCAAAGGTCAGTCAGGCGATCGCACATCGCCTGCAACTCATTAAACATCCTTGCCACATGAAAACCATCGCACACCGAATGATGGACCTGCACCGCGAGCGGCAACAGCACTTTTCCATCCTGCTCGTAATACTTTCCAAACGTGAACATCGGAGAAAAGAAGTTCTTCATGTGCGCAATGTTCATCGTAAAGTTGGTAAACGTGACCCACGGAATCGACGACACGAAAAAGACATTTTCCCGTGATTCTCCCTTAGGCCAGTAAGCAAGGCTATTTCCATAGCGGGCCGTATCGTCTGCATACGTCTTCTGAAAGTGGTGAATATTGCCATCGTAATGGCTCCACAGTGACGAAAACGTCTCCGTTTCAGGATGGAAAATGGTGTAGCTCGGATGAATTTCATTCCATATAACAAGCTCATTGTCCTTCATGGCCATGCGGAACTCAGAATGCTTGTTCATGATTTTAGAGAGGAGAAAAATAATCGTCGGGTAAAACTTCCAGCCGACCTCTTTGATATGTTTTCGCAGCGCGGTGATGTCGATCAGAACCGTTTGGTTAATGGTACACTCGGCAAACGACTGGAATACTTCAAAATGCTCCTTCCTGGCCCAACGCGATAAATCAACAGGCGTATATTCCGGGACTGCGTTTTTCATTTGTTAACCTTTGATTAGCTATCAGAAAAATAGTGTTGGGCCAGAAATAACCGCAACACCATTTCAACCGTATCTAATCTTACTGTCAACCTCGGACTGTGGTTTTCCGAACAGGTATCCCTGGACCAGATCGCAGCCAAGCGCCTGAAGACGTTCAAGCTGCGCTTCGGTTTCAACGCCTTCTGCAATGACGCTCATATTGAGGCTCTTCGCCATGCCGGTAATCAATTTAACGATATTAAGCGCATCGTCCTGCGTGGATATCGGATTCACAAACGATTTGTCGATTTTGATTTTATCAAAGTTAAGCTCGCTCAGTCTGGAGAGCGAAGAATATCCCGTTCCGAAATCATCGATGGAAATTTTGACACCCAGCGCCCGAAGCTTTTTGAGGATCGTGATCGGCATATTGCTGTCACTGAACAGTGAAGACTCTGTCACCTCCAGCTCGAGTCGGCTCGCCGGTAATCCTGTCTCTTTCAGGATAGTCTGCACCATCGTGGTAAATGATTTATTACCTAACTGAATAGGGGAAACGTTTACCGAGATCCTCGCCGGAACCGCCCAGGACACGGCTTCCCGGCAGGCGAGCTCAAGCACAATTTTGCCGATCGCATTGATCATCCCGGTTTTTTCAGCGACAGAAATAAAGTAATCAGGCGACAGCATCCCTTTCACCGGGTGCATCCAGCGAATAAGGGCCTCATAGCCGTAAATATCATTGCTGAATGAATCAACAATAGGCTGGTAATAAACCACAAATTCTTTATGGTCGAGCGCCAGGGCCATGTCATGTTCCAGGGTTCTGCTTTCCTGCAATTTTTGCAGCATCCACTGGCGGAAGACTTTTATCTGTTGAGAACCCTCTTTTTTAGCTTCGTAGAGGGCCAAATCGGCAAATTTGTAAAGGTAATCAGAGCGTCGTTCGTTGTCCGATAATACGATGCCCACACAGGTAGCAATTTTTATCAGTTGGTTATTAATGGTGTAGGGCTGGCTTATCCGATCGCCGATCTCTTTCGCACGCGAAACGGCAGCGTTTTCCGTGAGTCCGCTGGACAGAAGGGCGAATTCATCGCCGCCCAAACGGTAAAAGGTATCCGTTGCGTTGCTCATTGAGGTCAGCCGTCGGGATACCTGATTCAACAGCAAATCTCCCGTATCATGGCCATAGGTATCGTTGACCTCTTTGAAGCGGTCTAAATCAAAGAGCATCACCGTGACGGGAGTATGGTTTTTATCCGCCTGAAGATTAATTTTGTTGAGATCGTCCCAGAAGAACAGGCGGTTTTTCATACCGGTGAGGGAGTCATGATAAACATCATATTCCAGCTTCGCATTTTGAAGCTGCAGCGTTTCTTTCGATACCTGAAGTTCGTCTGCAAGGCTTTTCACCTGCATGTGTGCTTTGAGAATGTTTTTATTCTGGTAGATCATCAGGAAGCCAAGAATAAAGCTTAATATCACCAGCAGCAATGAAAGTGCGGAATAAATATAATAAAGGATTTGTATTTTTTTATTAGATTCATTAACCGTGTTAATGTCTTTTGTTAATGCCGTTGCAGAAAGCTGGCTTAGCGGCGCATCGAGCTCATGCATATCTTTCAGGTATGCCTGTAATTCCGGATGGCTCATATTTTCAAGATGACTATCCAGATAGGCCAGTATTTTTTCTAAGCGTAAAGCAAGCTCCTGATGCGTTTTATCGCTGTCAATATAGCGACCTAAGTCACCCCCCTTCATTAAATCGCTCTGGCTTAGCATGAGTTCGAGGCGCATGCGGACCTGGTCTATCGTAACGTCATCGGTATCGGTTGCGTATAGACCAAGCCATGATTCAAAACGGTAATACTCTGATACCAGTTGTGCCACGGACCAGGACTCAGTGTATTGAGTCAGTTTTTGCAATTCCTGCTGACGATCGTAAACAAGGTATGCAATATATCCTGTCGTGATAAAAAGAGAAAAAATGATACCAACCAGTATCCTGTTCATTATGTTCTCCTGAACGGCTACTCAATCTTCATTTTACTAACCTGCCATGCCGATCGCGAGTAATAAATCTGGTTATTCAACTCAGGAAGACTGTCATAGGGGTAAACAATAAATGAGGGGCCTTTATCGCGAATGCGCATATATTCGCCATTGACTTTCAGGGCCAGAATGGCGTTGTATTTTTTAAAGTCACTGAGCGGGATCGCGGTAGAGTAATCATTGAGCGCAATCACATTCACGTTCGTCCCTTTTGCACCCACATAATCCATGAGCTTGCTCATGGGGACACCCTCAAACTTAGTGCGGCCATTATACCAGGGGGATGTCGTCTCGAAACTCACCATGCCCAGTTTTTCAAGGCTGGCGAGATCAAACACTGCTTTACCATTTTCATTCGTATTTTCTATATTGCCGTAAATCGTTAAAATAGGTTTACCAACTGGTTTTGGCAGTTCGCCAGCCCAGGCTACACTTTGTACCAGACAGCATAACAGCAGTAGGGTTGATCGCATTTTGGCCTCCACTTTTTAACAGAAGTATAAGAATTATAATTTAGATATCACAGTAGTTTATATATTTTGTTTAACAGCAAGGCTTTTTAGCGTTTTTAGTGATTAAAATGCTATAAAATCATAATGTTATGTGATGGGTATGATCGGCTGTCGGGCAGGCGAAGGACGTTCAACTTTTTGTGAAAAGATAAAGCGAATTGCATAAGCTCTCGAATGTTTAAAAAACGATCGCTTTTATTGATTGTTATTACCTCATGCTACTGATTTTACCGATGATGAAAACGGTGGGCGTTTAAGGCTCAATACCCGCCTTCGCAGGTGGAGCCTTCGGAGAAGTGAAGCAACCGGCGCTGTCGGCCTGTACGAAATTTGCTCACCTTTCGCGAGGAGGCGCAGGGTGCGCCGTTCCTCACGGGGCGGATACCGTCCTGCCGGTTTGCCCATGAAATCAGAAGCGCTAAAAAAGACTTTCCCTCCGGGCTACGTTTTTTATTTGGCGATGGCAGAAAATGTAAATAATGAAGCTTAGGGGATGTGAGATATTATTGATGAGATCGTCAGTTTACGGTTTCAATCTGTGTCTGAATAATTGCCTGTTTTTGGACGCTTCTTCCACTGGGGGGCGTCCGCTTTTTTCCTGCTATCGAAATACTTTATCCAACCTGCTAAAAATAACGTTTATTGCCTCTTCTATACGGGGGTTCACTGCACCCGAGATTACATTAAAAATATTCATCGGCCGGAGAAAGTCGAATTTCTCGGTTTTTGATACTCACGTCCTTGTGCTGAGTAAATCTCAGTGTCCTACGGAGGCGGCATCAACCACGCGCGAAGGTTTTGGCGCTAATGCAATCGCAAATGCAGCGACAAAAAATATGACGCCGATCGACATCATCAAATTATTGGTTGAAAGCATCATGCTTTGGCTATTAACCATCTTGTCAAAAAGCTCGCGCACAAATTGTCCACCTTGCTGAGGGGCTGAACTGATGTAACGCGATAGATCGCCACCAGGGTCAACAACGGACGCCAGTTGGTCATGTGCGATATAGCGCTGATCTTGCCATGACGTCGTGACGAGCGATGTGGCAAACGCCCCCGATAACGTTCGTACAAAGTTCATTAGCCCCGCTGCTGAAGCCATTTCCGCTTCATCTACAGAGCCCATTGCAAGACCCGTAATAGGCACATAGTACAACGGCATTCCCACCCCCATGAATAACAGGGGGACGCAGATGGACCAGTAGTCCATATCGGTCGTTGCGCAGGAACGCCAGAAGGTGTCGAGACCCAGCAAGGCGCAGCCAAAGAAGATAAGAATGCGCGGATCGATTTTGTTAGAAAGGTTAGCGGCAACCGGAGAAAATACCACCTGCAGAAGCCCGCCCCAGGCAACCACAATCCCGGCCCATGTTGTTGTATACCCTAAGTTATATTGCAACCACAGAGGGGTGAGGACATTCAGACCAAAAAAACATCCAAACGCGAGTGCGAGAACAAACATGCTGGCCGAAAAACCGCGATGGCGAAAAACTCTGATATCGACAATCGGATGTTCAGCGGTTAGCTCCCAGATGCAAAAACTTAAAAAGCCGATGCAGGCCACAATCGCCAGCACCCAAATTTCTTCCGAGGCAAACCAGTCAAGGTCTTTCCCTTCATCAAGCATGATCTGCAGTGCGCCAACCCAGATAACCAATAAAATAAATCCAACGATATCAATAGCGTTATTAACCAGCTCATCTTCGAAGATTTTCAATACTGACCACGCCACGACTGAAAAAGCGATTGCCATCGGAACGTTGATGATAAACACCCACGACCAGCTGTAATGATCGCAAATCCATCCCCCCAGTACCGGGCCTATTACGGGCGCGAGCAAGGTTGTCATTGCCCATAAACCCGTCGCCTGCATGGATTTTTCTTTTGGAAAAATACGCAGCAGTAACGTTTGCGATAAGGCCATCAGGGGGCCTCCTGCCATGCCCTGAAAAACCCTCATCAGCAGCAGCATTCCCAGCGAAGTGGAAAGGCCGCAGAGCAAAGAAAAAATGCCAAACATGAACACGGAAACGGAGAAAACGCGCACGCCGCCGAACCGTGTGGTTAACCATCCCGAGAGCGGTACCGTAATGGCTTCAGCCACGGCATAGGCCGTGATGATCCACGTTCCCTGGCTTGTTCCTGCACCCAGGGCGCCAGCCATGTTGGGTTGAGTGACGTTTGCAATGGTCATGTTGAGCACAGCTAAAAAGTTAGCCATGGCCAGCACCAGAGCACCAATCCATAACATACCGCCTTTCAGCGAAGGCGGCTGATTATCGATAACGAATGTAGACATGGACTGTTTTCCGTTATTCACTTTTTAAGTTAACTGTTGCTTTCATGGACAGCCCAACCCGCAGCGGATGTGCTGCAAGCTCGTCAGCATTGAGTTTGATGCGCACGGGCAGACGCTGAACAACCTTAATCCAGTTACCCGTTGCGTTCTGCGCAGGAATAATTGAAAACGCAGCGCCGGTACCGCCATCGAAGCCTTCTACCGTTCCATGGAAAGGAACGTTGTCGCCATACAGATCGCTCACCAGCTCCACTTTTTGTCCTACCTTCACATGCTGAAGCTGAACTTCCTTGAAGTTGGCATTGACGTGAATTTGCTGCACCGGTACCACGGACAATAACGGTGTGGAAGGCTGTACACGCTGTCCAAGCTCGACCTGGCGGCGAGCGACCACGCCATCGACGGGTGAACGGATCACGGTTCTTTCCAGATCCAGTCTGGCCTGGTCACGCTTCGCTCTGGCGAGAACCACTTCCGGGTTGGTCTCGGTATTTGCATCCTCAATCATCACGGCATTCGCCTGTCTTGCACCCACCGCTGCCTGTCTCGCGGCATCGGCCTGCGCCACGGCGGCATTAGCGGCATTCAGGTTTGCCAGTGCGGAAGCATAAACGTTTTGAATACGCGTCAGTTCGTCGCCTGAAATTGCACCCGTCTGCATTAACGCCTCGCGTCGCTTAAGGTCAACCGCCGCGCGCTGGAAGTCCGCGTTTGCGGCATCAACCTGAGCCAGCAGGCGTTTTTGCTCTTTTTCATTAGCCACAACTTCTGCACCGAGCTTTGTGTCAGTGGCCTTATAGCCATTTACCCGCCGAATGGACAGGTTTAGGTTAGCTTCCGCCTGATTAAGAGCTAGCTCTGCGTCAGTGGGATCCAGCCGGATCAGAACATCGCCTTTTTTTACCACCTGAGAATCCGTCACCAGAATGTCGCTTACCGTACCGGTGATCGCGGAAGAGAGCTGAGCGGACTCAACATCGGTATAGGCGTTATCGGTTTCAACATAGTGGGAACCCACTAACGCCCAATAGGCGAACGAACCTGCGCCAGCAAGCGCGATGCTCAATGCCAGATAAGAGAACAAACGTTTTCTTTTTTTCTTTTTAATGTCGGAAGATTCAATATTATGATTTTCAATAGCTGCAGAATGACTCATTTTATTTCCTTTCTTTCCACGATTGAGTAATGAACCAGGTGTTAAAAATTACTGTTTGCTCGATGTATATCCGCCGCCTAATGCGCGCGCTAATGCGACGTCAATCGTAAAGGCGCGGGAATTTACATCGGCTAATTTTCTGCGGGCAGCGACCAGCTCATCTTCAGAGGACAAGACGTCGAGATAATCAGCAACCTTTCCTTCATATCTTTGTTTGGTGAGGGAATACGCTTTTTCTGCCGATGTGACTGCCTCCTGAGAATAACGCATCTCCTCTTTAAGAGAGGCTCTGCTGGTGAGCGCATCGCTCACTTCCCGAAGTGCATTCGTTAACGTATCGTTATAAACCTGAACCGCAATGTCATATTCACCGCTGGCGTATTTCAGGTCTCCCTGTAGCTTCTGAGTATTAAATATGGGCAACGAGATGGCCGGTCCAAAACTGCCAATGGCTGAGCCACTCCGGGTAAGGTTGTTAATACCCAGTGACTGGAACCCGGCAAAGGCAACCAAATTAACGCTGGGGTAAAAACCGGCTTTTTTCTGTTTGATTTGCTCTGCTGCTGCCTCTGCGCGTAAACGTGCCGCAACAATATCAGGACGTCGCCCCATCAAATCCAATGCAATATTGGGAGGAAGCTCCTCATGCGCTAAAAGCGTTGCCTTAGGCGCGGTTATTGTCAGCGATCTATCAGGCCCGTCGCCGATCAGTGCCGCGAGAGCATGCTTTTTGATCGCAATAGCTTCATCTATGGCCACCAGGTTTGCTTTTGCGTTGAGTTGACGCGTCTCAACCTGTTGAAGGCTGGATAAATCTTCTAGCCCCGCGTCATGGCGTTGCCGGAACAACGCAAGCGTACTGGTTCGTATCGTGAGGGTATCGTTAAGCGTTTCGCGAACGGTGTATAAATGCGCCAGCTCCGCGTAAACGGTAACAATAGACGAAGAGAGCACCAGTCCTGTTTCTGCTTTCTCCGCAACCGCTGCCATTTCGCCTGACGTTGCAGCCGCGAGCGCCGCGCGGTTTTTACCCCAAAAATCGAGTTCCCAGCTCATATCAAGCGTGGTGCGCCCATAGCTGTTCCAGTTTTGCGGCGTTGCGCTTTCAGGCGTCACATCGTTGTAACTCATCTTCTCCCGCATAAAGCTGGCGTTTGCGGTGACTTCAGGGAAAAGCGATCCGCTCGCACTTTGCGTCATCGCCTGCGCTTGTTTCACACGAGCTTCGGCGATGTTAAGCGTGGGGGAGTTTTTAAGCGCGTCATCAATCAGCCCGTTCAGCTGTGCATCGCCGTATTTCTTCCACCACTCGTCTTTCGGCCACTGACCGTTCTGGTGAGGAAAACTTTGATCGCTTTTAAGCTGTGTGACCGTCTTCATAGGCGGTGGGGTGCCGAGATCGGGGATCATGGCGCATCCGCTCATACTGATGGCGGAAATGACAACGCAGCTCATCACTATCCTGGAGCCGGTTAAGCCGGAAATGCGACACCCCGGGAGTGTCTCCTGAAAACCTTTCATCAGTACGCTCATCATGCTGTTCATAGAGTAGTCCAAATTCAGTACCGTACGGTACGGTACGCTTTATATCTTGACTTCTGAGCGCCGTCAAATAAAAATGTACTCGTCAGTACGATTACGAACCCTACTCTAAGACGTGATGCCGAAATCAGAAAACAAGCGTGTTGGCCCCGACCCATCACCTAAACTCACGAGGAAACATATGGATAAAAGAGCGCTTAAACGGCAGCAGATTCTGGACGTCGCTTCCGGACTGTTTCGACAAAAAGGATTTGATGCCACGTCTATCTCAGAGATCAACGCGATTGTGGGTGGCTCAAAATCGACAATTTACAGTCACTTTTCGTCGAAAGAAGAGCTATTTGTAGAATGCATGTCTTCAGAAACCGAACAGTATATAAAGAGCATGACTATTGAAACTGCAGGGCAGGTGCGCCTTTTCGGAAAATCACCACAGCTGGTCATCGAGCAATTTGCAATTGCCTTTTTGCGTTATATTTGCTCTCCGGATATCGTGGATTTGCAAAGATTAATGATTTCCGAGGCCGGAAGATCGGGTATCGGTGAATTATATTATGCGCGAATGCAAAAACTGCGTTCGAATGTTTCCGCGCTTTTTACCGATTTAATGAATCAAAACATCTTAAGAAAAGATGACCCAGTGCTGGCCGCTGAGTATTTTCGTTCTCTTCTTCAGGCGGACATACTCGAACCCTTGCTTTTGAAAGCAAGGAAGGATCAGCCTGACGAAAGTGAAATCATCATGAAGGCGCAGGCCTCCGTGAATGCGTTTATGAAACTATATGGTCCTGAAAAAATCGAGGATGTTGCAAAAACATCTTTATAAAATACAGTAAGCGTTCCTTCACCCTATTATTAGGGTGATTTTCTTTGTGGAATATTTATTTTTTTTGATTGTCATTGGATGACTCTGCCAGCGGCCTTCTTGTAAATAAAATTTCGTGGATACTTATGTGTATAAAGTTTACTCTCTTAAAAGATCGTGAAGCTGTAATTAAGTCCCTGACGCACTGGATTGACTCAAATTTATACAGGCCCATTACCGTTCTGGATGTGGCAAGGAAATCTGGTTATTCATTGGCTTATATTCAACGAAACTTTCGCCAGGAGTGTGGCATAAGCATAGGTCTCTATATTCGAAGCCGGAAACTTGAAAAAGCCGCGCATATGCTCAGACATACGCAGCTCTCTGTTTCAGATATATTCACGATGTTAGGGTACGAGGAGCCGTCAACATTCAGCAGAGCGTTCTCGAATCAATATGGACTCTCCCCAACCAAATACCGTGAAATGGCTAAAAAAAGCCGTGACATGAATGGCTTGTCGATATTGATTGCTGAGATCACTCGCGAATAAAGCCATAATTCCCTAGCCCGCCTCCAGCATTCCAAAACTGACAATCCGCGCCCGGCCCAGCTCTTTCGCCCGGTACAAGGCCACGTCCGCAGCCCGCAGGAGGTTGTCCGTCTGGGCATGTTGCGGGTAGCTGGCAATCCCAATCGACACGTCCACCGGCCCAATCTCGGTCAGCCCGTAGCGAAGCGACAGCTCATGCACGCCGTTATAGATCTTCTGCGCGCAGAGATACGCTTCTGCTTCATCGGCACCGGAAAGCAGCACCAGAAACTCTTCGCCACCGAAGCGGAATGCCAGCCCGTTGTCATGTGCAGCCCGCTGAACAATGGACGCCACGCTTTTGATCACCAGGTCGCCCGCTTCATGACCAAAGCGGTCATTAATACTCTTGAAGTGGTCGATATCGATCATCATGCAGCTTAACGGCTCGCCGGTGCGTTTCGCGTGTGCCGTTTGGGTTTGCAGGGTATCTTCCAGATGATGACGGTTTCGCAGGCCGGTGAGCGGGTCAAACAATGCTTTTTCCAGCAACGCGTCGCGCAGACGCTGGTTGGCCAGCGCCAGCCCGAGCGCCTCGGCCATCAGTTCCAGATACGCGCGGGAAGGGGCATTCTGCGCCGTGATGTTCTGGAAGGAGAGCAGGCCAATGGCCTCGCCCTGGGCGATAAGCGGCACGCAGAGCGAACTTTCGGCCTGGGATGCCGGAAGATGGTAGCAGGCGATATCGGGCTCGCCGTTTACCGGCGGGTGACTCTGTCCGCGACGCACGGCCCAGCACGCGTCCGGATGGAACGTAGTTTCTTCACCAACCGGCGAAAGCCATTGCGCGACGCAGCGCATCTGCCACGGTTCGCGGTCGAGCACGTAGAGCCGGCCCGCGATCCCCGGCGCGATATTCGGCGCAAACAGCTCCGCCACGTTAATCACATCGTTAAAGTTTTCACACCCCTGTAGCCGCTGGGTCATGCGCGCCAGCAGCTCGCGGATGGCCCAGTCGGCATCCCGCTCTTTTTCCAGACGCTGTCGCGCAAGGCCGTTTTCACGGAAGATGCTGATAGCCTGGGCCATATCGCCGATCTCATCGATCTGGTTAAAGTTGGGCGTTTCCACCGCGTAGTCCTGTGACGCAAGACGATGCACCACGTCGCTCAGGCGCACCACGGGACGCAGCACGCGGCGTTTTAAGATGAACCCAAGCACAAATAAGAACAGCAGGGCGGTCAGACCAACCGTTACCTCAGAGGCGGTACGCAGCGCTTTCGATTTTTTTGTTGCCTCCTGAACGGAGGCGATGACGCGTTTGTCGAGTATCTGGCGGAAGTGATCGATCTGGTTCTGCGCGCGATCCAGCTCCTGTTCATAGGGCGCACCATAGAGCAGGGCCACTGCCTGGGCGTCTTCTCCTCGCGCCAGGCTGGCGAGGGCGGTCTGCTGCTCGTCCTGCAGCTCGTCGATGATTTTTATGCCTTCGCGCAGCAGGGACAGCTCATCATCCGACGCACCGTTATCACGCAATTTTTCCAGCCGTGTCTCGATGGTTTTCAGGCCATTCTCTGCCTGACCGTATTCCCTTAACGTTTGGGGATCTTTTTTGATGACGTAAAGGCGGGCTAAATCGGACTGTGCCCAGGCGTCAGTCTCAACATCTTCCGTGAGCTGATCGAATCGCTGGCGTTGTTCAACGGCGTGACGCTCTGCCGTGTCAGCATTGGACGCCAACAGCATGATGATGCCGGAGGCGATGGTCAGGCAGACCGTGGCACCGTAGGCCCAGTTTGTTATCGTCGCGATTCGCACCAGATGATCCTTTTACGACATGAGTAGGATGGCGTTCTTCAAATTATAGAAAACGTTTGATTTAAGGCGATAAAAAAAGGCGGCACGGTGCCGCCTTGTGTGTTCTTTATCATCACGCGCTTACAAATCTGGAGGATTTTTTCCTTCTTCGATGAAGTCGGGGTCCAGCTCTTCGGCGTTCCCGGCGTGATCGCGTCCCGAGAAGAGGTTCCAGCAGGCGATAAACAGCGCGGCAATGAGCGGCCCAATGACAAAGCCGTTAATGCCGTACAGCTCCATGCCGCCGAGGGTGGAGATCAGAATCAGGTAGTCCGGCATTTTAGTATCTTTCCCCACCAGCAGCGGGCGCAGGATATTGTCCACCAGCCCGACAACGATCACGAAGAAGCCGACGATGAACAGCCCTTGCCAGATTTGGTGCGTGGCGAACAGGAAGATAGCGGCGGGCACCCAGACAATCGCCGAACCGATGGCGGGCACCAGGGAGAGGAACGCCATCAATGCGCCCCAGAGCACGCTGCCGTCAATACCCGCAATAGCAAACGCAATCCCCCCGAGGATGCCCTGCACCACGGCCACCGCCGCCGTGCCTTTTACCGTGGCGCGTGACACGCCGACGAATTTGGCAAACAGGTGCTGCTTGGCGAAATCAGACAGCGGCAGGGAGTCGAGGATCTGGCGCACCAGAAACGGGCCGTCTTTCAGCAGGAAGAACAGCAGATACAGCATGATGCCGAAGCTAATCGCAAAGCCAAACGTCCCTTTGCCGATCAGGAACGCGCTGCCCGCCAGATACTGCCCGCCCTGCAGAGCGACGTCGGAGAGTTTTTTCTGGATCTGCGCCGCGTTGTTCAGGTTGTGATCCGCCAGGAATCCGCTGGCCCAGTCCGGCAGGTGGTTGAAGATGCTCGCCACCACTTCCGGGAACTGGGTGTTGTTCTCCTGGAGTTTGGTGTAAACCATGTTCAGCTCAATGGCGAGAGAGGAGAGGATCACCATCAGCGGGATAAAGACGATCAGGCAGATAATGCCAATCGTTAACAGCGAGGCCAGCCCGTTGCGGTCCCCCAGCGCGGCGCGCAGCCTGTTTTTTACCGGGTTGAAGATGACGGTCAGGATCGCGGCCCACAGTATCGCGGAGAAGTAGGGCGACAGCACGTCGAAGAAGGCCCAGGTCACAAGGGCGAGAATGAAGATAAAGAAACCTTTGGTCAGTCCGTTAAAGCGCATCAGTCAGTCCTGGCTACTAATAAACTGTTTCGACTATAGAACCGATTGCGAGAATTACCAACCTTGCGCCGGGAGGCGGCTGCGCCTTACCCGGCCTACGGGCAGCGTTACGGTATGACTTCGCGCTTTACGGATACCACTTTCGACTGACCGAAGATCGCCTCTTCCCGCACCATGCTGTAAGTATCTGCTTGCGGAGGTGCTTATGGCCTGGCGTCCTTTTCTCTATGTAATCCGCACCGCTCACCCCAGACTCAGCGCGCGGCGCGCCCGTTTGCGTCTGGTCATCTAGCTTTTTATTAACAATCGCGGTATAACACACCTTCTTTGGATGTTTAGATGTCCATACGTATAGAAGGTAATATGCAAACACAACAAGAAAATGGGCAGCTTAAGCGCACCATGAAAACACGCCACCTGATTATGCTCTCGCTGGGCGGCGTGATTGGGACAGGGTTATTCTTCAATACCGGATACATCATTTCCACGACCGGGGCGGCGGGCACGCTGCTGGCGTACCTGATCGGCGCGCTGGTGGTCTGGCTGGTGATGCAGTGTCTGGGCGAGCTTTCCGTGGCGATGCCGGAAACCGGCGCATTCCACGTCTATGCCGCCCGCTATCTTGGCCCGGCGACGGGCTACACCGTGGCGTGGCTCTATTGGCTCACCTGGACGGTGGCGCTCGGGTCGAGCTTCACCGCCGCAGGCTTCTGCATGCAGTACTGGTTCCCGCAGGTGCCCGTCTGGGCGTGGTGCGTGGTCTTCTGCGTGGTGATTTTTGGCCTCAACGTCATCTCAACGCGCTTCTTTGCGGAAGGCGAATTCTGGTTCTCCCTGGTGAAAGTCATCACCATCATCGCCTTTATTATCCTTGGCGGGGCGGCGGTCTTTGGCTTTATCCCGATGCAGGACGGCTCGCCCGCGCCGGGCTTAAGCAACATCACCGCCGAAGGCTGGTTCCCGCACGGCGGCCTGCCGATCCTGATGACCATGGTGGCGGTGAACTTTGCCTTCTCCGGGACCGAGCTTATCGGCATTGCGGCGGGCGAAACGCAAAACCCGCACAAGGTGATTCCGGTAGCTATCCGCACCACCATCGCGCGCCTCATTCTCTTCTTTATCGGCACCGTGTTTGTGCTGGCGGCGCTGATCCCGATGCAGCAGGCAGGGGTGGAAAAGAGCCCGTTCGTGCTGGTGTTTGAAAAAGTCGGTATTCCTTATGCGGCAGACATCTTTAACTTCGTGATCCTGACGGCGATCCTCTCGGCAGCGAACTCCGGGCTGTACGCCTCCGGGCGCATGCTGTGGTCGCTTTCGAATGAGAAAACGCTGCCGCGCTGCTTTGCTCGCGTCAACAAAAACGGCGTGCCGCTGACGGCGCTCTCGGTTTCCATGCTCGGCGGCGTGCTGGCCCTGTTCTCTAGCGTTATCGCGCCGGATACGGTGTTTGTTGCGCTCTCGGCGATTTCCGGCTTTGCGGTAGTGGCGGTCTGGATCAGCATCTGCGCGTCGCACTTCGTTTTCCGCCGTCGTCATCTGCAGTCCGGCCAGCCGCTCTCTGCGCTGCAGTACCGCGCGCCATGGTATCCGCTGGTGCCGGTGCTCGGGTTTATCCTCTGCGTGGTGGCCTGTGTCGGCCTGTGGTTTGACCCCAGCCAGCGCATTGCCCTTTATTGCGGGATTCCATTTGTCGCCCTGTGTTATGGTGCCTACTACCTGACCCGAAATATGACATCGCAGGAGCCTGAACATGTCGCAGAATAATCCGCTTACCGCCCTCCTTGAAAAGCAGCCGTTTGTGGTGCTGGATGGCGCGATGGCGACGGAGCTGGAAGCGCGCGGCTGTAACCTGGCAGACAGCCTCTGGTCTGCCAAAGTGCTGATGGAAAACCCGGCGCTTATCCGCGAAGTGCATCTTGATTACTACCGCGCAGGGGCGCAGGTGGCGATCACCGCCAGCTATCAGGCCACGCCGGCGGGCTTTGCGGCGCGAGGGCTGGACGAGGCGCAGTCTCGTTCGCTTATCGGTAAAAGCGTGGAGCTGGCGCGTAAGGCGCGCGAAGCGTATCTGGCCGAAAACCCGCAGGCGGGGACGCTGCTGGTGGCGGGCTCCGTGGGGCCGTACGGCGCGTATCTGGCGGATGGCTCGGAGTATCGCGGCGACTACGTGCGCAGCATCGAGGAGTTTATCGCCTTCCACCGCCCGCGCGTGGAAGCGCTGCTCGATGCGGGCGCTGACCTGCTGGCCTGCGAAACGCTGCCCTCGTTTGTGGAGATCAAGGCCCTGACGGCCCTTCTGGCGGAGTTCCCCCGCGCCCGGGCGTGGTTCTCCTTTACCCTGCGGGACAGCGAGCACCTGAGCGACGGTACGCCGCTGCGCGAGGTGGTCAGCGCGCTGGCAAACTCGCCGCACATTGTCGCGCTGGGCATCAACTGCATCGCGCTGGAAAACACCACCGCGGCGCTGAAGCACCTGCAAAGCCTGACGGCGCTGCCGCTGGTGGTCTATCCTAACTCGGGCGAGCATTATGACGCGGTGACCAAAACCTGGCACCACCACGGCGAAGCGTGCGAGACGCTGGCAGGGTATCTGCCGCAGTGGCTGGCTGCCGGGGCTAAGCTGATTGGCGGATGCTGTCGGACCACGCCGAAGGACATTGCTGAGCTGAACGCGCAGCGCTGAGTTTTTTGCCGGGTGGCGGCTACGCCTTACCCGGCCTACGGATCGCCGACGCTCTCCCATCGCACAAAACCAACTATCCTTTCCCGCTTTTTATCTAAAAACGAATCGTTATGAGCGATTCATTTTTATTCCTTTATCAAAATTCCCGCGTTGGAAATACTGCCCTCATAACAACAAGGGGAGCAGGCACTATGGCTATTTCATCGCGAATCACACTTCTCGGCGCGCTGGCGCTGTGGGCATTTCAGGCGCAGGCGGTGGATGTCACCGTCGCGTATCAAACCTCCGCTGAACCGGCGAAAGTCGCGCAGGCGGACAACACCTTTGCCAAAGCGAGCGGCGCGAAAGTCGACTGGCGCAAGTTCGACAGCGGGGCGTCCGTGGTGCGTGCGTTAGCCTCCGGCGACGTGCAGATCGGCAATATCGGCTCCAGCCCGCTGGCGGTTGCGGCCAGCCAGCAGGTGCCGATTGAGGTGTTCCTGCTCGCCTCGCAGCTCGGCAACTCTGAGGCGCTGGTGGTGAAGAAAAACATCACCAAACCGGAAGACCTGATCGGCAAACGCATCGCCGTGCCGTTTATCTCCACCACCCACTACAGCCTGCTGGCGGCGCTGAAACACTGGGGCATCAAGCCGGGCCAGGTACAAATTATCAACCTGCAGCCGCCGGCAATTATCGCGGCCTGGCAGCGCGGCGATATTGACGGAGCTTACGTCTGGGCTCCGGCGGTGAACGAGCTGGAAAAAGACGGCACCGTGCTGACCGACTCTGAAAAGGTGGGCCAGTGGGGCGCGCCAACGCTCGACGTGTGGGTGGTGCGCAAAGACTTTGCCGAGAAATATCCTGAGGTGGTGAAAGCCTTCGCCAAAAGCGCGATTGACGCCCAGCAGCCGTACATCAGTAATCCGGACGAGTGGCTGAAGCAGCCCGCCAACCTGGAAAAACTCTCCCGCCTGAGCGGCGTGCCGGAAGCGGACGTGCCGGGGCTGGTGAAGGGCAATACCTATCTGACCCCCGCGCAGCAGGTGCAGCAGCTGACCGGGCCGGTGAACAAAGCGATTGTCGATACGGCCACATTCCTGAAAGAGCAGGGCAAAGTGCCCGCGGTGGCGGCGGATTACAGCCAGTACGTGACCGATCGTTTTGTGAAATAAGGAGTTCGCCATGCTGAATATTACGAACCTGTACGCCGATTACGGTGGGAAACCCGCGCTGGAGGACATCAACCTGACGCTGGACAGCGGTGAACTGCTGGTGGTGCTGGGCCCGTCCGGGTGCGGAAAAACCACGCTGCTGAATCTGATCGCCGGGTTTGTCCCTTATCAGCATGGCACCATTCAACTGGAAGGCAAAAAGGTGGAAGGCCCGGGCGCCGAGCGCGGCGTGGTCTTCCAGAATGAAGGCCTGCTCCCGTGGCGCAACGTGCAGGAAAACGTGGCGTTTGGGCTACAGCTTGCGGGCATCAGCCGCGAAGAACGGCTGAAAACGGCACGAACGATGCTGAAAAAAGTGGGGCTGGAAGGGGCGGAAAAACGCTTTATCTGGCAGCTTTCCGGCGGCCAGCGCCAGCGTGTTGGGATTGCCCGCGCGCTGGCAGCGAATCCGCAGCTGCTGCTGCTGGACGAGCCGTTCGGGGCGCTGGATGCCTTCACCCGCGAGCAGATGCAAACCCTGCTCCTGCGCCTGTGGCATGAAACGGGCAAGCAGGTGCTGCTGATTACCCATGATATCGAGGAGGCGGTGTTTATGGCCACCGAGCTGGTGCTGCTCTCGCCGGGGCCGGGCCGCGTGCTGGAGCGCTTGCCGCTGGATTTCGCCCGCCGCTACGTCGCGGGAGAGCCCGTGCGCAGCATCAAGTCCGATCCGCGGTTTATCGAACAGCGTGAGTACGTTTTAAGCCGCGTGTTTGAACAGCGGGAGGCCTTCTCATGAGCATCGTCTTCAGTGAAAAAACGCGCCGCACGCGTCTGGCGCTGCGCTGGCCGTTCTCGCGCCAAATCACCCTGAGCGTCGGTACGCTGCTGGTGCTGCTGGCGGTGTGGTGGGCGGTTGCTGCCCTGCAGTGGGTCAGCCCGCTGTTTCTGCCGCCGCCGGGACAGGTGCTGGCCAAGCTGATTACCATCGCCGGGCCGCAGGGCTTTATGGATGCGACGCTCTGGCAGCACTTAGGGGCCAGCCTGGCGCGTATTCTGGTGGCGCTGCTGGCGGCGGTGATTATCGGCATTCCCGTGGGGATTGCGATGGGGCTGAGCCCGACGGTGCGCGGCATTCTCGACCCGCTGATTGAGCTTTACCGCCCGGTGCCGCCGCTGGCCTATCTGCCGCTGATGGTGATCTGGTTCGGCATCGGTGAAACGTCAAAAATCCTGCTGATCTATCTGGCGATTTTTGCCCCGGTTGCCATGTCGGCGCTGGCGGGCGTGAAGAGCGCCCAGCAGGTGCGGATCCGTGCGGCGCAGTCGCTGGGTGCCAGCCGCACGCAGGTGCTGCTGTTCGTGATTTTGCCGGGCGCGCTGCCGGAGATTTTAACCGGGCTGCGCATCGGCCTCGGCGTGGGCTGGTCCACGCTGGTGGCGGCAGAGCTGATTGCAGCCACGCGCGGCCTTGGGTTTATGGTGCAGTCGGCCGGAGAGTTCCTGGCGACTGACGTGGTGCTGGCAGGGATCGCGGTGATCGCCGCGATCGCCTTTGGATTAGAACTGGGGCTGCGCGCGTTACAGCGCCGCCTGACGCCCTGGCATGGAGAAATACAATGAGTGAACGTCTGACCATTACCCCGCTGGGGCCGTACATTGGCGCGCAGGTGTCGGGCCTGGATGTGACCCGTCCGCTGAGCGATAACCAGTTCGAGCAGCTGTACCACGCGGTGCTGCGCCATCAGGTGGTGTTCCTGCGCGAGCAGGCGATCACCCCGCAGCAGCAGCGCGCGCTGGCCCTGCGCTTTGGCGATCTGCATATCCACCCGGTCTATCCGCATGCGGAAGGGGTGGAGGAGATTATCGTCCTCGACACCCACAACGATAACCCGCCGGATAACGATAACTGGCATACCGACGTGACCTTTATCGAGACGCCGCCCGCCGGGGCGATCCTCGCGGCAAAACGGCTGCCGGAGACCGGCGGCGATACGCTGTGGGCCAGCGGGATTGCGGCATACGAGGCGCTTTCCGCGCCGTTCCGGACGCTGCTGAGCGGGCTGCGGGCGGAGCATGACTTCAAAAAATCGTTCCCGGAATACAAGTACCGTAAGAGTGAAGAGGAACATCAGCGCTGGCAGGAGGCGGTTGCGAAACATCCTCCGCTGCTGCACCCGGTCGTGAGGACCCATCCGGTGACGGGCAAGCAGGCGCTGTTTGTCAACGAAGGGTTCACCACGCGCATCGTGGACGTGTCCGAGAAAGAGAGTGAGGCGCTGCTGGGATTCCTGTTCGCACACATCACCAAACCTGAGTTCCAGGTGCGCTGGCGCTGGCAGGAGAACGACCTCGCGATCTGGGATAACCGCGTGACGCAGCATTATGCCAACGCGGACTATCTGCCGCAGCGCCGGATTATGCAGCGGGCGACGATTTTGGGGGATAAACCGTTTTACCGTCCATGACCCATTGCTCCCGTAGGCCGGGTAAGGCGTAGCCGCCACCCGGCAATTGTGCACCGTTCTTGCCGAGTGGCGCTGCGCTTACCCGGCCTACAAAGAGTGTACCCCTATGTACCGCTGATAGCGGTTCGCCTTCAGGTAACACAAATCCACCAGCACCAGCCCGTCAACGCAGTTGTTGAACGCCGGGTCGCTGCCAAAATCAATAAACTGCACGCCGCCGGGTTCGCACAGCTCGGAATACTGCTTGTAGAGCGGCGGAATGCCGCAGCCCAGATTGCCGAGCAGGGATTTGAGCTTCGTCAGATCGTCCACGTAATCCACGCCGCCAAACTGCGCGAGCACGTCCGGCAGCGAGGCGGGATAGGGCTGACGTGACGCGGCGAGCGGGTGGGTCGCCGGGAACCACAGGCGGTAAAAGGCGACCAGCAGATCCCGCGCCGCAGGCGGCAGGCCGCCGGAAATGGAGACCGGGCCAAACAGGTAGCGATAGTGCGGATAACGCGCCAGATAGGCCCCAATGCCTGACCAGAGATAATCCAGACCCCGACGCCCCCAGTAGCGCGGCTGAATAAAGCTGCGCCCCAGCTCAATCCCGTGCTCCAGCACGTCCTGCATTTTGTCGTCGTAGTGGAACAGGCTGTAGCTGTACAACCCGTCCAGCCCGCGACGCTCAATCTGCTTTGCGGTGGGCATAAAGCGATACGCCCCGACGATCTCCAGATCCTCATCATCCCACAGGATCAGGTGCAGATAATCGTCATCGTAACGGTCGGTGTCCCGGCGCTTGCCGCTCCCTTCCTCCACCGCACGAAACGCAACTTCGCGCAGGCGGCCCAGCTCTCGCAGCAGCGGAGCCTCTTCCTGACCGTTGCGCTGCCACAGATAGATAGTTTTACCGTCGCTGGTTTTGCCCAGGCATTCGGCCTGCGCCAGCGCGCGTTTCAGGGTGGCCCGGTCTTCCGGGCGCGCGATGGCGCACTGGGTTTTAAAGACGCCGGGCATTCCCTTGCCAAGACGCATCACGTGCTGACGGCACTGCTCGGCCATCTCGCGCGACGAAAGGGTGGCGCTGTGCCAGTGATGCCAGGCGATCTGCTGGCCGATTTTTATCGGCAGCTGGCTGTGGCGGCGGCGGAACATCTGCTGCATGAGCAGCAGCATCGACAGCGTCGGCGACACCAGCGTGCTGGCATAAAAGAGCAGGCTGTTGTGCGCCTGAATATGCACCGGCAGCAGCGGAACGCGCAGCTTGCCGGCGATCTTGATAAAGCCGGAGTGCCATTTTTTATCGCGAATGCCTTTGCGCGTGGGGCGAGACACTTCTCCTGCCGGGAAGAAGATCAGCACCCCCGCGTTTTGCAGGTGCTGTTCCATCTGTACCAGGGAGGACTTCGCGGTCCTGCCGCCCATATTGTCCACCGGAATAAACAGCGAACTGAGGGGCTCAAGGTGGGTCAGCATCCGGTTGGTCACGACCTTCACGTCACGACGCACGCGGGAGACGGCGTACATCAGCGCCAGCCCGTCCAGGGTACCTGTCGGATGGTTGGCAATAATGACCAGCGGGCCATGTTCGGGGATTTGTTCGAGATCGCGGGCGGAAACGGTGCAGAGAATATCAAGGTGTTCCAGAACTTGCTCCACCATATCCAGGCCTTTCAGGTGGCGGTGTGCTGCGGCAAATTGCTGAAACTCGTCTTCGTAGAACAGTCTTTTTAACAGACTTTTTTGCCAGGGGGCAGGCCTCGCCTGAGGCCAAAGATCGTCGAGAACGCTATCGAGGCTAAACATGGTTACTCCTCCTGCCGTCTTGCGAAGACAGTAGAAGGAGCAGATGTCGGTTGTATTGCAGTTTGGTGAAGATTAGCGCAGAGAGCAGGCCGGGTAAGGCGAAGCCGCCGCCCGGCGCTAAAGTGGATTAACGCAGAATTTTCTTCTCGGCCAGATCCAGTGCGAAGTAGCTGAAGATCAGATCCGCGCCCGCGCGTTTGATCGCCCCCAGGCTTTCCAGGATCACTTTCTCTTCGTCAATGGCACCCGCCAGCGCGGCGAATTTGATCATCGCGTACTCGCCGCTCACCTGGTAGGCGCCCAGCGGCAGCTCGGTGCGCTCGCGGATGTCGCGCAGGATATCGAGATATGCCCCAGCCGGCTTCACCATCAGGCAGTCCGCGCCCTGAGCTTCATCAAGCAGGGATTCACGAATCGCTTCGCGGCGGTTCAGCGGGTTCATCTGATAGGTTTTGCGGTCGCCTTTCAGCGCCGTACCGGCCGCCTCACGGAACGGGCCGTAGAAGGAGGAGGCAAATTTGGTGGAGTAGGACATGATGGCGGTGTCGGTAAAGCCTGCCGCATCCAGCGCCTGGCGAATCGCCTGAACCTGTCCATCCATCGCCGCAGAAGGAGCAATGAAATCTGCGCCCGCAGCGGCCGCGACAACGGCCTGCTTGCCAAGGTTCAGCAGAGTGGCATCGTTATCCACTCCGTGATCGCACAGCACGCCGCAGTGGCCGTGAGAGGTATACTCGCAGAAGCAGGTGTCTGACATGACGACCATTTCCGGCACGGTCTCTTTGCAGATGCGGGACATGCGGGCGACGAGGCCATCTTCTTTCCACGCGTCGCTGCCGGTGGCGTCGGTATGGTGAGAGATGCCGAAGGTCATCACCGAGCGGATCCCCGCGTTGGCGATGCGTTCAATCTCACGCGCCAGATATTTCTCCGGGATGCGCATGACGCCCGGCATGGCTTCGATGGCTTTGTAGTCATCGATCTCTTCTTCAACAAAAATCGGCAACACCAGATCGTTTAAGGTCAGGGTTGTCTCTTCAAACATAGCGCGCAGTGCAGGTGACTTGCGCAGGCGGCGGGGACGTGCAATTAAATCGGTCATGGTATGCCTGATGTTTGTGGAACAAAGAGGGCTAGTGTACCTCAAAGTGAAGGCAGGTGTTTTACTAAAGTGGGCATTTTGTTTTTTGCGAAATGCAACAGATTGGTTTTCCTGTCAGCTATATATAATGTTCGCCAGTGCATGACTGAGAGGCGAATGAGGTATTCGTGTTATTTCTATATTGAGAGGAATGTATAATTAAGAATGATCTATTATTTGTTGTTATGTATTTTTAATTGTCTCGCCTGTATTTCAACGTTTTGTTTTTATAATATTTATCTTGAGTGACCCCTGTGTTCGTTGTTTTTGGGTTTTATTAGTCTGGATACGGACTTAATGGAAACATTCATTGAACCTTTTCGAAATGAAACTGCATAATTCCCTCCGCAATTAAACGTTGCAAATTGATTGATGGACAAACTTGCTTACGTCCCTGAGGAGGGATGACCCAATGCAAACATGGAAAAAGAAACTGGTTGTATCTCAACTTGCATTAGCCTGCACCCTGGCTATCGCTTCTCAGGCTAATGCGAAGGATATTTCCGGTACGACATATAATACCTTCGGATACGATAATACCGCGTCCACGCCCTGGTATTATGGTTATGCCGACTGGGATTACTCGGATGCCATCCATGATGGTGATATTTACCCGGTGATTAATAAAAGCACCGTGAATGGTGTTATTTCAACATACTATCTTGATGATGGTATAAATGGTCGGGCGAATGCGTTGAGCATCTCCAACAGCACCATTAATGGCATGATCACCTCTGAATGTATGACCACCTCCTGTGCTGATGGTATTGATACCGACGGCACAATCCACTCTCAGTACGATCGTTTTAGCCTGACCGTGGATAACTCTACGATCAACGATACCTATGAGCATTACGCTTATGATGTTGTGAATGGTCAAAACACAGCCACGCATTATCTCGACACCTATGATCTGGGTAATGCGATTACCCTTGATGTTGAATCGGATATTGTTATCCAGAATAACTCCCACGTTGCGGGTATTACCCTGACTCAGGGGTATCAGGAACTGGACAATACCCCGTACGACGGCGTTGAAGGCGTAGCTAACAGCAGCAAAGTCTTTACCGACACGCTTCTGGTAAAAGATTCTGTACTGACTTCCGGTGCGTACAGCGATTTAGGCACCAACGGTTTCTACGGTCAAACCGCGAAGCCGAGCGACTATGGTGAAACCAACGCGACAGCAGCGGATGATGCGGCCCTGATTGTTGTGGCCGGTGCATCTGACAACGCGATGCAGACGACGGCTACGTTCGATCACTCCACCGTTACTGGCGATATTCTGTTCTCCAGCACCTTCGACAACAACTTCTACCCGAACGGCGATCCGGCAACCGATACCACCGACGACGGCGTCTATAACCCAACCACCAACGGCTGGGACGGCACCGATAAGCTGGACGTCACACTTACCAACGGTAGCAAATGGGTCGGTGCAGCGCAGTCCAGCGTCGATGCGATCGGCACGGCGCAGATGTATGGCCAGGGCTACAGCAATGTCGACTGGAGCAGCTTGTCCCCTAACAGCATTTGGCCGGACTCCACCTATGACAGCAACGGACACGTTGCGGGTGAAGCCGTCTATCAGAGCGGCCTGTTTAACATCGCCCTGGACAACGGTTCCGAGTGGGATACCCGCAAGGTGTCTAACATCGATACCCTGACGGTAAACAACCAGTCTCAGGTCAATGTTGAAAACTCCGGCCTGCTGGCGGATAGCATCACTCTGACCAATGCTTCATCAATGAATATCGGTGACAGCGGCGGCGTGGCGACCGACCATCTGTATCTGGACAGCTATAGCCGTGCGGCGCTGACGGAAGAAACGGCAGAGCTTTATGCCAACACCATTACCGTGGATAACGGTGCGGAGCTGGCGCTGGGCCTGGGTCAGGTTGATACGCACAATATGGTGCTGACCGATGGCGGCGTGCTGAACGTTGCCAGCCGTGATTACATGCTGAACAGCGATCTGAACAACGCACGCTATATCACCAACGATAAGTACAATGCCGACTACGACTACGGCGTTGTGGCCATTAACTCTGACGGCCATCTGGCGGTAAACGGTGATGTGACAGGCAACTATAAGGTGCGTATCGATGATGCGACCGGTGCCGGTTCCGTTGCTGATTACAAAAATAAAGAGATCGTCCGCATTTATGACAATAACGCGGATACCTCAGCCAGCTTTACTGCCGCAAACAGAGCCGATTTAGGTGCTTACACCTACCAGGCGCAGCAGCAGGGTGACACCGTAGTCCTCCAGCAGAAAGCGCTGACCGATTACGCCAATATGGCGCTGAGCATTCCTTCTGCCAACACCAATATCTGGAATCTGCAGCAGGATACCGTCGGCGCGCGTCTGACCAACAGCCGCCATGGCCTTGCGGATAACGGCGGGGCGTGGGTGAGCTACTTCGGTGGCAACTTCGACGGCGACAATGGTGTTATCAGCTACGATCAGGACGTGAGCGGCATTATGGTGGGTCTGGATACCCAGATTGACGGTAATAACGCGAAGTGGATCGTTGGTGGTGCGGCAGGTTTCGCGAAGGGCGATATCAGCGATCGTACCGGTCAGGTCGATCAGGATAGCCAGACGGCGATGATCTACGCGTCAGCGAAGTTCATGAACGACATGTTCCTCGACAGCTCCCTGAGCTACACCCGCTTCAACAACGATCTCTCTGCTAACATGAGCAATGGTCAATATGTTGACGGCAACACGACCACCGACGCCGTTGGTTTTGGCCTGAAGCTGGGCTATGACTGGAAACCAAACCTCTCTGGCTATGTCACGCCTTATGCTGCCGTGTCAGGTCTGTTCCAGTCTGGCGATGATTATCGCCTCAGCAACGACATGCGCATGGATGGGCAGTCTTACGATAGCCTGCGTTATGAACTCGGTGTGGATGCGGGTTATACCTTCAACTACGGCGACGATCAGGCTCTGACGCCTTACTTCAAACTCGCCTACGTCTATGACGACGCTGATAACAATGCCGATATTAACGGTGACAGCATTGATAACGGCGTGAAAGGCTCCGCTGTGCGGGTAGGGCTGGGCACCCAGTTCAGCTTCACGAAGAACTTCAGTGCTTACACTGATGCCACTTATCTGGGCGGCGGCGACGTTGACCAGAACTGGGGCGCAAACCTGGGTGTGAAATATACCTGGTAATAAATAAAAGCGGGGGAGTTATTTCCCCCGCTTTTACAAAAGCAGTAAAAATAATATTGAACCGACAAATACGGATGCCTTGAGGTCTGCATGAACGTTAATGCGAAACCGCTTTCTGAATTACGCCGGCTCGAACAGTGTTTAATCTCGGCCAGTACCCCTTTTACCTGTACGCCCCAGCAGTTGATTACCTCAGACGATTGGGATGAGCCTCGTACGATCGTATTACAAACCGGCATTGTTGATGTTTATCGCCCCTCTGATGAGCTGCTGGTAGGGATAGCGACGGCACCTTTTATTTTCGGTCTGTCTACGGTGGTGATTAATCACTCTCAGGAATACAGAGTGGTGGCTAAAACGGCCTGTACCGGTTTTTATTTACCCACGGAAACCACCCGTCAGCAAATCCAGCAGTTTTCACTGTGGAAAGAGGCCTTCTGCTGGTTATCCTGGATAAATTACATTCTCGAGAAACGTGATATGCAGCTCGTGGGAAATAATTCCTATCACCAGATCCGCGCCATGCTGATGAATATGGCGGAGTGGGATGAAACGCTGCGCTCAAAAATTGGTGTGATGAATCATATTCAACAAAGTACGCGTATTTCACGCTCAGTTGTGGCTGAGGTTCTCGCGGCTTTGCGGCAAGGTAACTACATTAATATGAGCCGGGGCAAGCTGGTCAGCGTCAACCGCTTGCCCACGGAATACTGAGATCAGTTTGAGGCGGTGAGAACCTGGGCTTTATTGGCGCTCAGTTCAGCCACCAGGTTATTAATGCCGTCACTCATATTAACAAAACGCGTATGCGGGGAGCGGGTGACCACCACGAATGCGCCCACGTTTGACTGCGGGATCATGGCCATATAGGTGATGAAACCGCCCCCGCCGCCGGTTTTCTGAATAATACCCGGCCGGCCATTCTTCGGTGCCATATAGACCCAGCCCATGCCGAGCGCGTCGGCTTTACCCGGCACGTCCATCCCAATGACCCTGTGCAGCTGAGTACGCTGATAAATCAGGGTCTGCATACGATCTGCCTGGCTGCTGCGAGCGTAGAAATCTGAGGACAGGAACTGCTGCATCCAGCGCATCATGTCGCCGGGGGTGGAATAGACCCCGCCGCTGCCCACGGCCGCCAGCGTGTTATTACAGGGGCTGGCGCCTTTCTCCGCCACCATCAGGCGACGGCACTGGTCCGGGGACGGGGTGAAGGTGGTGTCTTTCATGCCCAGCGGACGGGTGATCTGCTCTTCAAACAGTTGCGTATAGGGTTTGCCAGCCGCCGTTGAAAGGGCGTCCGCCAGCAGGTCAAACGCCAGGTTTGAATAAGAGGCCTGCGAACCCGGAGCCGCCTTCAGCGTGGCGGTACTCAGGTAGTTCCAGCGCTGGTCGCGCGTTGGCCAGACAAACACGTCACGATGCGCCGCCCCGCCTGGCTGCTCACGCGGCAGGGCGCTGGTGTGGGTGGCAAGGTTCACAAGCCGGATCGGCGTTCCCTGATAGGTTGGCACCCGGGCGCCCGGGGGCGCGTATTTACTGAGCGGGTCGTCGAGCTTTACTACGCCCTGGTCGAGCAGTTTCACCAGCATTTCGCTGGTCATCAGCTTGGTTAAGGACGCGATGCGGATAACGGAATCCAGCTGCGGGTGAATGTTATTTCCCGGGCGCGTTTCGCCAAAGCTGCGGAACACGCGCTGGTTGCCGTCGATGACGACCATCGCCATCCCGGTCGCGCCGCTGCCGTAATAGATAAGGTTCGCGTAACGATCGGCAATGTCTGAAGCTAAAACGGGCGCCGTCAGCGGTTGGGCTGCCTGGGCGGTAGAAAAGCTCACCGCACACAGCGCGGCAAAAGAGAGCAGACAACGTTTCAACGAAAAGCATCCATGAAGTGAATGAAGAAATTAATGGGTATTTATACTACTAATCGGTACGGTGCAATGCCCCGAATTGCATAACGATAGCGAGAAAAACGTAACCATGGGTAAATATAAACAATTTACCTGCGAGCCATCTCCCATTTTGTGACATCGGGCTTATGATAGACACCAGTGTCACTCAATCTTACGGAGAACGGTATGTCTGAGAGGCCTGCGGTGAAACGCACCGAAACAATTCTTGAAAACTGGAAAGCGAACTAATAATTAACGATCGGGTCTGACTTTTTTGCCTGAGCCGGGAGGCTGGCTCGGGCAGGTTTTTCGTGTGGTGACGTGTTGTACACAGCAACAGCCATAACAACAAGAAGGAAGCATTATGTTTAAGTCTTTTTTCCCAAAGCCGGGGCCTTTTTTCCTGTCGGCATTTATTTGGGCACTGATCGCCGTCATTTTCTGGCAGGCGGGCGGCGGGGCCTGGCTGACGCGCATCACGGGGGCGACAGGGCAGGTGCCGATTAGCGCAGCGCGCTTCTGGTCGCTGAGCTACCTGCTGTTTTACGCCTACTACACGGTGTGCGTGGGGCTGTTTGCGCTGTTCTGGTTTGCCTATTCTCCGCACCGCTGGCAGTACTGGTCGATCCTCGGCACGTCGCTGATCGTCTTTGTCACCTGGTTCCTCGTGGAGGTGGGCGTGGCGGTTAACGCCTGGTATGCGCCGTTCTACGATCTGATCCAGACCGCGCTAAGCTCGCCGCATAAGGTGACCATCAACCAGTTTTACCATGAAGTCGGGATTTTTCTCGGTATCGCCCTGATTGCTGTAGTCATCGGCGTGATGAACAACTTCTTCGTCAGCCACTACGTTTTCCGCTGGCGTACCGCGATGAACGAACATTATATGGCGCACTGGCAGCACCTGCGCCATATCGAAGGCGCCGCACAGCGTGTGCAGGAAGACACCATGCGTTTTGCCTCCACCCTTGAAGACATGGGCGTCAGCTTTATTAACGCCATCATGACATTGATTGCGTTCCTGCCCGTTCTGGTCACGCTCTCGGCGCACGTGCCGGATCTGCCGATTGTCGGCCACATTCCGTATGGACTAGTCATTGCCGCGATCGTCTGGTCGCTGATGGGGACGGGCCTGCTGGCGGTGGTGGGGATCAAACTGCCGGGTCTGGAGTTTAAAAACCAGCGCGTCGAAGCCGCCTACCGTAAGGAGCTGGTTTACGGTGAGGATGATGCTAGCCGCGCCTCGCCGCCGACCGTCCGCGAGCTGTTTGGCGCCGTGCGTCGTAACTACTTCCGACTCTACTTCCACTATATGTATTTCAACATTGCGCGTATTTTGTATCTGCAGGTGGATAACGTTTTCGGTTTGTTCCTGCTGTTCCCGTCGATTGTTGCAGGTACGATTACGCTCGGTCTGATGACGCAGATCACCAACGTTTTCGGTCAGGTTCGCGGGTCGTTCCAGTATCTGATCAGCTCCTGGACCACGCTGGTGGAGCTGATGTCCATTTACAAACGTCTGCGCAGCTTTGAACGCGAGCTGGACGATCGTGACCTGCAGGAAGTCACCAACACATTCAGCTAATACAGGAAGTTGCTATGCCTTTTGCCGTACCGCGTGCGTTACCGTTGACCATTCTGGCCGCTTTTGTGCTGGCAGGCTGTGCCGAAAAAGGGGCTGCTCCGCTCAAAAAGGGGGAGAAGCCCGTCGATGTGGCGAGCGTTGTGCGGCAGAAAATGCCCGCCAGCGTGAAGGATCGCAACGCGTGGGCAGATGCGCTGGCAAAAACCTTTGAAAGCCAGAAGATTGCCCCGACCGAGGAGAATATCTGCTCGGTGCTGGCGGTGGCGCAGCAGGAGTCGATGTACCAGTCGGACCCAGTCGTGCCGGGTCTGAACAAAATCGCGTGGAAAGAGATCGACCGCCGCGCGGAATCCATGCATATCCCGGTGTTCCTGGTACACACCGCGCTTAAAATCACCTCGCCGAACGGCAAAAGCTACAGCGACCGGCTGGATACGGTGAAAACCGAAAAACAGCTCAGCGCCATTTTTGATGATTTCATCAGCATGGTTCCTATGGGGCAGAAGCTGTTTGGCTCCCTGAACCCGGTCCACACCGGTGGCCCGATGCAGGTGAGCATTGCGTTCGCCGAGAAGCACACCGACGGCTATCCGTGGAAAATCGACGGTACGGTGCGTCAGGAGGTCTTCTCCCTGCGCGGCGGCCTGTGGTTCGGCACGTATCACCTGCTGAACTATCCGGTGAACTACAGTGAACCGCTGTACCGCTTTGCCGACTTTAACGCCGGCTGGTATGCCAGCCGTAATGCGGCATTTCAGAGTGCGGTTAGCCGCGCAAGCGGCGTTAAGCTCGCGCTCGACGGCGATCTTATCGCTTACGGCAGCAGCGAGGCGGGAAGCACCGAGCTGGCCGTACGGAAATTATCGACCACGCTTGATATGAGCAACAGCGACATTCGCCGCCAGCTTGAGAAGGGCGACAGCCTGGCCTTTGAGAAAACGGAACTGTACAAGAAGGTGTTTGCACTGGCGGAACAAAAAAGCGGAAAAGCGTTACCAAGGGCTATCCTGCCGGGCATACAGCTGGAAAGCCCGAAGATCACGCGTAACCTGACCACCGCATGGTTCGCAAAGCGCGTGGACGATCGCCGGGCGCGCTGTATGGGGCTTTAGCGGCGACGGCGTAAGCGCAGCACTAAGGCCACCACGCCCAGAACCATGCATCCCGCGAGAAAGGGAATCAGGCCGAAGAGGGTACTGACGCCAAATCCAATCTCCACTCGCGGGCGTCCGTTATCCTGCACCTGCATCAGGTGTTCATAAACGCCCGGGGCGTGGACCAGCATATTCAGCAGCTGTGAGCCGGCCCAGAAGCAGAACAGGACAAACAGGGCATAAGCGATATTACCCGCCGTGGAGGTTTTTGGTTTGCCGCCAAAAATCGGTTTCGACAATGTAAAGTCAGCCATATGACCTCCCGAAATATCACTCTGTTTCAATACGCGTCTTACGGGGTGAGTTTGACAGGTCATCGCATTTGTCAATATCAGAATCGTGGTAATTTACCCGCCGGAATCCTCCTGGATTGTCGATTTCTGCAGCACATCACAATTTCGTCACTTAAGTGAAATTGCGTCGCGTTTCAGAATTTCCGTATCTGCCACAGACCTGGCCGTAAAACTGTGAGAGGATGTCTTTTTTTCCTGCCGGAGTTGTTATGAAGCTCACGTCCAAACTACGCCGTGACTGGCACTACTATGCCTTTGCAATCGGGCTGATCTTTATTCTTAACGGTGTCGTCGGGCTGCTGGGGTTCGAAGCAAAAGGGTGGCAAACGTATGCCGTCGGGCTGGTGACCTGGGTAATTAGCTTCTGGCTGGCGGGGTTGATTATCCGCCGTCGTCCTGAAGAGACGACAGCGGATGAGGCGGGGTCGGCGAATCGCGCCGATTAACCGTTTACGGAACTTTTAAGCGCGCCGTCGGCGGCGTGACGCTCCAGCGCCAGTTCGATCAGGCGGGTGATCAGCTCCGGATAGCTCAGGCCGCTTGCCTGCCACAGTTTCGGATACATGCTGATGTTGGTGAAGCCCGGCAGCGTGTTGATTTCGTTGATCACCACCTCGTTTTCCGGCGTCAGGAACACGTCCACGCGCGCCATGCCGCAGCAGCCGAGCGTCTGATAGGCCTGAATGGCGATCGCGCGGATCTTATCGTTAACCGCCGGATCGAGATCCGCAGGAACTACAACCTGCGCGCCTTGGTCATCAATGTATTTGGTGTCGTAGGAGTAGAAGTCGCTGTTTAACACCACTTCGCCGCAGGTGCTCGCCTGTGGGAAATCGTTGCCCAGCACGGCGCACTCAATTTCACGGCCCTTGATCCCCTGCTCAACCACCACCTTATGGTCGAATTCGAACGCCAGGCGGACGGCCTGGGTGAACTCGGCTTCGCTGGTCACTTTGCTGACGCCCACGGAGGAGCCCTGGTTTGCAGGCTTCACAAACAGCGGCAGACCCAGCTGTTCGCTAATGTGCGCGAAGCTGTGCTTATCGCGGTTGGCGCGGGTGAGCGTCACGAACGGGGCAATATTCAGCCCGGCATCGCGCAGCAGGCGTTTGGTGACGTCTTTGTCCATGCACGCGGCGGAGCCGAGGACGTCCGAGCCGACGAACGGCAGGTTGGCCATGCGCAGCATCCCCTGCAGGGAACCATCTTCCCCCAGCGTGCCGTGAACGATGGGGAAGACGACGTCGATCTGAGCGAGAGCCTGCGCGTTGCCGGCGTCGATGAGTTGCCCCTTCACGACGCCGGGAACGGTGGCGACGCTCACTTCTGAAGGATTCAGGGCGATGTGTGCCGGGTCGTGCGCGTTAAGCAGATACTGGCTGGCATCGTTGACGTGCCACTGGCCCTGTTTATCAATGCCCAACAGCACCACGTCGAAACGGCTTTTATCGATCGCATCAACGATATTTTTGGCCGATTGCAATGACACTTCGTGCTCCGCTGATTTTCCCCCAAAGACAATACCTACGCGCTGCTTAGCCATCTCACTCTCTTCCAGTCTGACGAAAAGCCAATAACATACCACGATGCCCGGCGGGTTTCGCGGCCTTCTGCCATACTATTTTGGGGAATGCTGAGGGGGGAGAGTGAAAGGAAAAACGCTGCTGACCGTATTTATCATTGTGGCCGCTGCAGCGGCGGGCTACCGCTGGTTGCCGTCCTACTACAACCCGTTCAAACCGCTGACCCTGGACGATCCGCCAGGCCGCATCACCCAGTATAAGCTTCGGCGCTTAACGCCCGAGGCGTGCGCAAACCTGCTTGCGCAGGCTAATCAACGCGATCTTATCCGCACCCAGCTGGTCGCTGACAGCGCCGGTGAATGCCCGCTGATCAACGTGGTGCGCGTGCGCGACTTCGGCCCGGTTGGCCTGAACGGCAGTTTTCTTGCCAGCTGTCCGCTGGCGCTCAGCTCAGCCCTCTTTATCAGCCAGCAGGCCCGACCGCTGACAAAACGCTATACCGGCAGCGACCTCGTGCGTATCGACCACCTCGGCAGCTTTGCCTGCCGCAATATTTACCACCGCCCTGACGCGCGCCGCAGCGAACATGCCACGGCCGAGGCGCTGGATATCGCCGCTTTTCGTCTTGCGAACGGCGAACGCGTCACGGTGCTGAACGGCTGGAAGGCGGCAAACACCCAGCCCTGGCTGAAGGCCATGCTGGCGGCAAGCTGTGGCTACTACGGGAACGGCCTGGGGCCGGAATATAACGCGGCGCATGCCAACCATTTTCATCTCGGCATGCGCGGCTTTGGGCTTTGCCGCTGAAGCATAATATTCCGCCAGAAAATGGATAAATTGTGACTTGTTTCACAAATATGATGACTGGGAAGATAAAACACCAAAGTCAGTCAGGCCGCATCTCTGGTGCGACGTCAAAACGCGTAACTTGCTAATCTGACGGCGAATTCGCCTAAAAATGAAGACTATTTCTTTATGGAATCCTGGAAAGTTAATCTCATCTCGGTCTGGTTCGGCTGCTTCTTTACCGGGCTGGCCATTAGCCAGATCCTGCCGTTCCTGCCGCTGTACGTCTCGCAGCTGGGGGTCACCTCGCATGAAGCGCTCTCCATGTGGTCCGGTCTGACGTTTAGCGTCACGTTTCTGGTTTCTGCGATTGTTTCACCGATGTGGGGCAGCCTGGCGGATCGGAAGGGCCGTAAGCTGATGCTGCTGCGCGCCTCGCTCGGGATGGCGATCGCCATTCTGCTGCAGGCCTTCGCCACCAACGTCTGGCAGCTGTTTTTCCTGCGTGCGGTGATGGGGCTGACGTCCGGGTACATTCCGAATGCCATGGCGCTGGTTGCCTCTCAGGTGCCGCGCGAGCGCAGCGGCTGGGCGCTGAGTACGCTCTCTACGGCGCAGATCAGCGGCGTCATCGGCGGTCCGCTGTTGGGGGGCTTTCTGGCGGACCACGTCGGGCTGCGCGCGGTATTTATCATCACCGCGATCCTGCTGGTGGTCAGCTTTCTGGTGACGCTCTTTCTGATCAAAGAGGGAGGCCGCCCGGTTATCAGTAAAGCTGAACGCCTGAGCGGCAGGGCCGTCTTCGCCTCGCTGCCTTATCCGGGGCTGATGATTAGCCTGTTTGTGACCACCATGGTGATCCAGCTCTGTAACGGGTCGGTCGGTCCGATTCTGGCGCTGTTCATTAAGTCGATGGAGCCGGAGAGCACGAATATCGCTTTTCTGAGCGGCATGATTGCCGCGGTGCCGGGCGTATCCGCCCTGATTTCCGCGCCGCGTCTGGGGAAACTGGGGGACAGGATCGGCACGGCGCGCATCCTGATGGCGACGCTGATCTTTGCGGTCGTCCTCTTCTTCGCCATGTCGTTCGTCACCTCTCCGCTTCAGCTTGGCGTGCTGCGATTCCTGCTCGGCTTTGCTGACGGCGCCATGTTGCCTGCGGTTCAGACCCTGCTGGTTAAATATTCCAGCGACCAGGTGACGGGGCGTATTTTTGGATATAACCAGTCCTTTATGTATCTGGGGAATGTTGCCGGTCCGCTTATTGGCGCATCCGTTTCCGCAATGGCCGGTTTTCGCTGGGTATTTGCGGCCACGGCCATCGTGGTGTTAATCAATATTATCCAGCTGGCGATTGCGCTGCGTCGCCGCAGACAAATGGCGGAGGCCAGATCGGCAAGATAATTGTTCCTTTGATGTATTATATATTCTTATGATAGCCGCATTTTTATATAACAAAATGCGGCGTTTTTATATAGAAAAACGTTTCGCTGAAAATGCCAGCGCACTAATTTGGCGACGACGTCACTTTTGCATAAGATAATAATTTTCTCCGCTTTGCATATTGCATTCCTGGTGTTAATTTCAGGGAAAACCCCATAAGGAAATAGCACGATGAAGAATCTCATTGCTGAGTTGCTGGTTAAGCTTGCACAAAAGGAAGAAGAGTCAAAAGAGCTGGTCGCCCAGGTCGAAGCGCTGGAAATTGTTGTCACCGCGCTGTTGCGTCGGATGGAAACCTCCGATCAGCAGGCGTTAATTGACAGCATCGAAGGCGCCCTCGATAAAGCGCGGCCCGATACCCAGGTGCCACCCGAGGATGCCGAACTGCTTCAGCAATACGTAAAGAAGCTGTTAAGGCATCCGCGCAGCTAAACCGTCACAGGTCGTAACGACGTGTCATAGAATTGTCATGCAGGATGCCTATAGTCGCTCTGTTTTTATTTTTATGTATTTGTACATGGAGAAAATAAATTGAAACAGAGCGCACTTTTCATCGCATTACTTCCCCTGTTAATTACCCCCGCCATTTATGCCGATACCACGCAAACCAGCGTGCTGGATAATCGCGCGGCAAAAGGGGATATCACCCAGCCCGGCGGCGCGCGCCGTTTATCAGAAGATCAAACTGCCGCTATTCGCGCTTCGCTTAATGATAAGCCCGCGAAAAATATTATTCTGCTGATTGGCGATGGAATGGGCGATTCCGAAATCACGGCGGCGCGAAATTATGCTGAGGGAGCAGGCGGCTTTTTTAAAGGTATCGACGCGTTACCGCTGACCGGACAATATACCCATTACGCGCTGGATAAAAAAACCGGTAAACCGGATTACGTAACGGACTCCGCGGCCTCTGCCACGGCGTGGTCCACCGGCGTGAAAACCTATAATGGCGCGCTGGGCGTGGATATTCACGAAAAAGATCGTCAAACTCTTCTTGAGATGGCAAAAGCGGCGGGCCTGGCGACCGGCAACGTCTCCACCGCTGAGCTTCAGGATGCGACGCCCGCTGCGCTGGTGGCGCACGTCACCTCGCGTAAATGCTACGGTCCGTCAGTGACCAGCGAAAAATGTCCAGCCAACGCGCTGGAAAAAGGCGGCAAAGGGTCGATTACGGAACAGCTGCTCAACGCGCGCCCTGACGTGACCCTGGGCGGCGGGGCGAAAACCTTCGCGGAAACCGCAACGGCGGGCGAGTGGCAGGGCAAAACGCTGCGCGAGCAGGCGCAGGCGCGCGGCTACCAGCTGGTGAGTGATGCCAGTTCTCTTGCCGCCATCACCGACGCGAACCAGGACAAGCCGCTGCTGGGGCTCTTCTCTGACGGCAACATGCCCGTGCGCTGGGAAGGTCCAAAAGCCTCGTATCACGGCAATATTGATAAGCCTGCCGTGACCTGTACGCCAAACCCGAAACGCACGGACAGCGTGCCGACGCTGGCGGCGATGACCGATAAAGCCATCTCTCTGCTCAGCAAGAACGAAAAAGGGTTCTTCCTGCAGGTGGAAGGCGCGTCGATCGACAAACAGGATCATGCGGCTAATCCGTGCGGCCAGATTGGTGAAACCGTCGATCTGGACGAAGCGGTGCAGAAGGCGCTGGAATTCGCGAAAAAAGACGGTAATACCCTGGTGATCGTCACCGCCGACCATGCGCACGCCAGCCAGATCGTTCCGCCAGATACCAAAGCGCCGGGCCTGACGCAGGCGCTGAACACCAAAGATGGAGCCGTCATGGTGCTGAGCTACGGCAACTCTGAAGAAGAGTCCATGGAGCACACCGGCACCCAGCTGCGCATCGCCGCCTACGGGCCGCATGCGGCAAACGTGGTGGGCCTGACCGATCAAACGGATCTGTTCTACACCATGAAGGCGGCGCTGGGTCTTAAATGATAAAAACCCCAGCGGAAATCACATCTGCCGGGTGGTTTTTTTCCTGTCACGAGCCAGACTTACAGGGAATGTTCACAAAAGGATGGTGCAATGAAAACAACATTACTGGTTACCCTACTCTCCGGCCTGTTCCTGGCCGCATCGGCAAACGCGGCAGAGAAAACGTTAACGCCGCAACAGCAGCGTATGACCACCTGTAATCAACAGGCGACGTCTCAGAGCCTGAAGGGCGATGCCCGCAAGACCTACATGAGCGACTGCCTCAAAAACGGCGCCGCAAAGCCAGCTGAAAAAAGCCTGACGCCTCAGCAGCAAAAGATGCGTGAGTGTAATGCCAAGGCGACCGAGCAGTCCCTGAAAGGGGACGACCGCAGCAAGTTCATGAGTGCCTGCCTGAAGAAAAAAGTGTAGTTCTAACGGGTGAGCGGCTTCGGCAGCTCACCCGAAATTTCATACTTTCCCCGCAGATCCCCTCTCTATAATTTGGGAAAATGTTTCAGAATATTCCCAAAAATGATGAATGATGAAACGTATTACAACAAAAAGCGCATTCGTGAAGAGTGGAATTTAACCCTTTCTCAGGATGACCCTCACCGCGCCGGCATTCAGTTTGCCCGACGGGTTCGGCTGGCGCGCGCCGTGGGGCTGGCAGCGATGTTTTTCCCCGTCGCAGGGATGCTGGTGACCCATTTTGTAGCCGGAGGCTGGTGGCTTTTACTGGTGGGGTGGGCGTTCGTCTGGCCCCATTTTGCCTGGCAGCTATCCTGTCGGGCCGCGTCACCGCATCAGCAGGAAATTTTCAATCTTAAAATCGATGCCATTATCGCCGGGCTCTGGATCGGCGTGATGGGGATGAGCGCGTTACCCACGGCAGCGCTGGTGATGATGGTAGGGATGAATATGATGGGTTCCGGCGGCTGCCGACTGTTTATCCCCGGGATCGCGCTGACCCTGCTGTCCGCGCTGGCGGTGCTGCCTTTTTTTGGCCGCATGGCTGTCTTCAACCCCGACCTCCTGGAGTGGGGCTTAACCCTTCCCGTGCTCGTGCTCTATCCTATGCTGTTTGCCTGGCTCAGCCACCGTACCGCCGTCAGGCTTGCCGAGCATAAGCAGCGGCTGGAAATGATGAGCACCCGCGACGGCATGACCGGGGTCTTTAATCGCCGCCACTGGGAAATGCTGCTGCGCAATGAATTTGAGCATTGCCGTCGCGACGGCTGCACCGCCACGATTTTGCTGATTGATATCGACCACTTTAAAAATATCAACGATACCTGGGGGCATGATGTGGGCGACGAGGCGATCGTCGCCATTACGCGCCAGCTCCAGCTTTCGGTGCGCTCAGGCGATGCGATTGGCCGGTTCGGTGGGGACGAGTTTGCGGTGATTATGTCGCAGACCGCGGCGGAAAGCGCCATCGCCGTGATGTCCCGGGTGCATGAGCGGCTGGAAAACCTCTCGTTACCCGGCGCGCCAAAAGAGGCGCTGCGCATCAGCGTGGGCGTTGCCCCGTGGGGACCGCAGTTTGGACATTATCGTGAATGGCTAAAGGCGGCTGACGTGGCCTTGTACAGGGCGAAAAATGCCGGGCGCAGCCGCACCGAGGTGGCCGCCTGACGCCCGGCTCACCATCAGGATTTACTCAGCTTCTCTGATTTTTCCATGCATTTTGCCATCGCTTCAATGACGGCCGAGCGGAACCCGCGTTCCTCCAGCACCCGCACCGCTTCAATGGTGGTACCGCCCGGGGAGCAGACCATATCTTTCAGTTCACCCGGATGTTTGCCGGTTTCCAGCACCATTTTGGCGGAGCCCATCACGGCCTGCGCGGCGAACTTGTACGCCTGCGCACGCGGCATTCCGCCAAGCACGGCGGCATCGGCCATCGCTTCTAAAAACATGAAGACATACGCAGGGGCAGAACCGCTGACGCCGACCACCGGATGGATCATCGCTTCGGCAATCACTTCAGCTTCACCGAAGCAGCGGAAAATGTTCAGTACATCAGCCACTTCTTCAGTCGTCACCAGCGCGTTAGGCGTGACGGAGGTCATACCGGCGTTGACCAGTGAAGGGGTGTTGGGCATCGCGCGGACGATTTTACGGTCGTGACCCAGCGCGCGCGCCAGCTGATCGAGCGTGACGCCGGCGGCAATCGACACCACCAGCGTCTCTTTATTCAGGCTGGAGGTGATATCGCTCAGCACTTTGATCATGATGTTCGGCTTGACGGCGCCAAAGACGATATCGGCAACCTGGGCCACTTCCTGCGCGCTTTCGGCGGCGTTGATCCCGTATTCATCGCGCAGCGCGGCGACCTTGTCCGGTGACGGGGTATAGACCCAAATCTGACCCGGCAGCACCTGCCCGCTGGCGATCAGGCCGCCCAGGATGGCTTTGCCCATGTTACCGCAGCCGATAAACCCGATTTTCTTGTCCATCACGATTCTCCGTCATTATGCGTTGTTTTCTCTGATGGATAGCTTAACAACGAAATGCAGGCGACAATAGTCGGCAGCGTCATTATGGGGAGACAACATGGCGATTTGGGTTGATGCGGACGCGTGTCCGAATGTGATTAAAGAGATTTTATTTCGCGCCGCCGAGCGCGTTCAGATGCCGCTGACGCTGGTGGCGAACCAGAATATACGCGTACCGCCTTCGCGCTTCATTCGTTCTTTACGCGTCCCGGCCGGGTTCGACGTGGCGGATAACGAAATTGTTCGCCTGTGCAGCGCGGAGGATCTGGTGATCACGGCGGATATTCCGCTGGCGGCAGAGGTGCTGGAAAAAGGAGCGGCGGCACTCAATCCGCGCGGTGAGCGATATTCGCCTTCTACCATTCGCGGAAAACTCACTATGCGCGACTTTATGGATACGATGCGGGCCAGCGGCGTGCAGACCGGCGGGCCGGACAGCCTGTCCCAGCGCGATCGCCAGCAGTTTGCGGCCGAGCTGGATAAATGGCTGCTGGAAGTGAAGCGCCGCACAGCGTAATGATAATTATTGTCAATTTGTGGTACAGTGTGGCCTCCACAGGGTTGTCATCCCGTACCGCTTTGCAGTAAAGTAATCGACACATCTTCTGCAATGATTTCTTTACACTCTTCGCCATCCGGCATCAAGGGGAACACCTGGCTATGACCCAACCCATCTTTTTAGTTGGCCCCCGCGGCTGTGGGAAAACCACCGTTGGTCTGGAGCTGGCACGCGTGTGTCATCGCCAGTTTGTGGACACCGACCACTGGCTGCAAACCGAGGCCGGAAAAACCATCGCTGAGATTGTTGAGCAAGAGGGATGGGAAAGCTTTCGCGCACGCGAAACCGCCGCGCTGAAAGCGGTCACCACGCCTGCTGCCGTGATTGCGACCGGCGGGGGCATTGTTCTCGCCGAGTGTAACCGTCGTTTTATGCGCGAAAAGGGGATTGTGATTTATCTCAGCGCGCCGGTGTCGGCTCTGGTGGGGCGTCTGGAAGCCTTTCCGGAAGAGGGGCAACGCCCTGCGCTAACCTCCAGACCGCTCAGCGAAGAGGTGAGCGAAGTGCTGGCGGAACGCGATGCGTTATACCGCGAGGCGGCTCACCACGTGGTGGATGCGTCCGCCTCTCCCGAAGACGTTGTGATTCAGATTATTACCGCCCTGCGTTTGGCTTGTGCCAGCTAACCGGCGTCTATACTGATAGCTCAGACATAAAAAAAAGGATGAGCTATGCCAACCAGACCTCCCTATCCGCGTGAAGCGCGCATTGTTACCGTTGAAAAAGGCCAGACGGGTCATACCGTGACCTGGTATCAACTGCGTGCCGACCACCCTAAGCCGGACTCGCTGATCAGCGAACATGAGAGCGAACAGGAAGCGCTGGATGCGAAGCGGCGCTACGAAGATCCTGATAAAACCTGAATGTTTTCCTAAACGTTCCAATATCGTGCCTGAATCACACTTTTAACTCATCGGGAAAGTTAAGCAGGAGTTAATATTTAGTTATTACAAGTCACTCCGGTATCGGCAGGCGATCTTTACATTTCGATGTCGCGATCGCCTGCTACGCTTGGTGCTGTTTTGTTGAAAAAATGAACTGTGCAGCGTAGTGAGCCTGTACCTGTGTGCACGATGTTGGAGTAATGGAAGGCGATAAAGATGAAGGCAACGTTGGCGATCCTCACCATTGGTGTGGTCCCTGTAAGCGAAGTGTTACCGCTCTTAACCGAGCATGTATCTGAACAACAGATAACGCATCTGAGCCTGCTGGGGAAGATGAGTCGGGAAGAGGTCATGGAAGACTACGCTGTCGAGGCGGGGGAGGATCCCCTGGCGACGTTATTAAGTGACGGTAAACTGGCGCACGTTTCCCGCCAGAAGATCGAGCGCGCGCTGCAGGGCGTGATAGAAGTGCTCGATAATCAAGGTTATGACGTTATTTTGCTGATGAGCACCGCCCCCATTAAGGGCCTCACGGCGCGCAATGCGATTTTGCTGGAGCCGATGCGCATCATTCCGCCGCTGGTGGCCTCTATCGTTGATGGTCATCAGGTGGGGGTGATTGTTCCCATCGAGGAGCTCATGGATAACCAGGAGGCAAAATGGCACGTGCTGGAAAAAGTGCCCCTGTATGCGCTGGCAAATCCGTTCTGGGACAGTGAGGCAAAGCTGATTGCTGCCGGGAAGGAGCTGCTGGAGAGAGGCGCCGATGTTCTGATCCTGGACTGCCTGGGTTTCCATCAGCATCACCGCGATCTGCTGCAAAAAGCGCTCGATGTGCCCGTGCTGTTATCCAACGTTCTGATGGCCCGCCTGGCCTCGGAGCTTCTCACGTAATGATTTTGCGTGACAGGCGATGAGCATGGCCCCTATAGTGAATTTTTATCTAAAAATATAAGGGCCAGTTCATGCTTCAAAGTAACGAATACTTTTCCGGTAAAGTGAAATCCATTGGTTTTACCAGCAGCAGCACTGGCCGCGCCAGTGTCGGCGTCATGGCGGAAGGGGAATATACCTTTGGCACAGCGGAAGCGGAAGAGATGACGGTCGTCAGCGGTGCGCTGAACGTCTTACTGCCGGGTGAAACCGAATGGAAAGTGTATGCTGCCGGAGAGGTTTTCAACGTGCCTGGTCACAGCGAATTTCATTTGCAGGTGGCTGAACCGACCTCTTATCTGTGCCGCTACCTGAAATAAAAAATTAGCCGGGTGGCGCTAACGCATACCCGGCCTATGTTTTGCTCGTTATCTCTGCGCTTCGCCGCCGAGACCTTCCACCAGGCTCTGAATCAACGCGGCCAGCTCGCCGGTCATCAGGATGAAGTCCGCGTCAAAACGCTGGGCGTAATCTTCCCTGTCGATATCTTCGTTCTGATCGCGCAGCTCGTCGCAGAACTTCAGGCGCTTCACGGAGCCGTCGTCGCACATCACGAACTGAATACGCTGCTGCCAGTCGAGCGCCAGCTTGGTGACCACTTTGCCCGCTTCGATGTGGACGGCGATCTCGTCGCTCACCAGATCCTGCTTCTTCGCGCGGATCACGCCGCCATCTTCCAGCAGGGCCTTCAGCTCGGCTTCATCAAGGATCTGGAAACCCTGTGCCGCCGTACCGCTGCGTACCCATTCGGTCAGCGTCAGCTCGATCGGCGTTTCCAGCGCCAGCGGAACGACCGGTAAAGATCCGAGGCTCTTGCGCAGCAGGGCTAGCGTATCTTCTGCTTTCTTGGCGCTGGCGCAGTCGACCATGATCAGCCCGTTAACGGTGTCGATCCACATCATGGTCTGGCTGAAGCGGCTAAAGGCGCGCGGCAGCAGTGAATGCAGAACTTCATCTTTCAGCGAGTCTTTTTCGGTCTTTTTCAGCTTGCGGCCCTGTTCGGCTTCCAGCTTGAAAATTTTCGCCTCGAGCGCCTGCTTCACCACTGGCGTCGGCAGGATTTTCTCTTCTTTGCGGGCGCAGACGATGATTTGACCCGTGCTGCTGGCGTGGGTCAATGCATCGCTTTGTGATCCCATTGGCGGAACCCAACCGGTCTTCGCCATGTCCTGGCTACCGCAAGGGGAAAAGGTATAAGCGGCTAACTGTTTTTCCATCTCTTCTGCACGCAGCGAAACGTCGCGGCTGAGACGGTAAACCATCAAATTTTTGAACCACAGCATGATAATTTCCACGGCCTTGTCGTTAAATCAGCGGGCATGATAACGAATTGTCGCATCGCTTGCATTGCTAATCGGGAAGCGTGCTTCTACTCTGTTGATAATCAAAATAATGAGGAGAGTCCTGTGCGTATTGGGATCGATTTGGGCGGCACCAAAACAGAAGTCATCGCGCTGAGCGAGCAGGGGGAGCAGCTGTTCCGCCATCGTCTGCCGACGCCGCGCGATGATTATCACCAGACTATCGAGACGATTGCGCAACTGGTCGACATGGCCGAGCAGGCGACGGGGCAAACCGGCAGCGTCGGGATGGGGATCCCGGGGTCGATCTCGCCGTATACCGGGGTGGTTAAAAACGCCAACTCCACCTGGCTCAACGGTCAGCCGTTTGATAAAGATTTAAGCGCGCGCCTGAAGCGGGAAGTGCGTCTGGCCAACGACGCCAACTGTCTGGCGGTCTCTGAGGCCATCGACGGCGCGGCGGCCGGTGCCCAGACCGTGTTTGCCGTCATCATCGGTACCGGCTGCGGCGCGGGCGTGGCGTTCGGCGGGCGCGCCCATATCGGCGGTAACGGTACCGCGGGCGAGTGGGGGCACAACCCGCTGCCGTGGATGGATGAAGATGAGCTTAAATACCGGGCTGAAGTGCCGTGCTACTGCGGTAAACAAGGCTGTATTGAGACGTTTATCTCCGGCACCGGTTTTGCGACCGACTACCACCGTCTGAGCGGCCAGCCGCTTAAGGGCAACGAAATCATGCGTCTGGTCGAAGAGCAGGATCCGGTCGCCGAACTGGCGCTTAGCCGCTACGAAATGCGGCTGGCGAAATCGCTGGCGCACGTGGTGAATATTCTCGATCCGGACGTGATTGTGCTCGGCGGCGGCATGAGCAACGTCGACCGGCTGTACGCCACGGTACCGAACCTGGTGAAGCAGTGGGTCTTCGGCGGCGAATGTGAAACGCCGATCCGCAAAGCCGTCCACGGTGACTCCAGCGGCGTGCGCGGCGCGGCATGGTTATGGCCGGAATAAACGGTTCTGTAGGCCGGTAAGCGAAGCGCCACCGGGCGAATTCAGGCGGCCACAATAAAAAAGCCGGGTGACGGCTACGCCTTACCCGGCCTACATGATGGAGTGGGCCTTTACTGCACGGCAAACTCTTTATCCAGCCTGCTATACCCCAGCCCGTTAATCTTCTTCACTTTGATCTGCACCGGAATGCGCTCTTTCATCGCCTCTACGTGGCTGATCACGCCGATGGTTTTTCCGGTGGCGTTTAGCGCATCGAGCGCATCCAGCGCGGTATCCAGCGTTTCACTGTCGAGCGTGCCGAACCCTTCGTCCAGGAACAGGGAATCGATCCGCGTCTTATGGCTCACCAGGTCGGAAAGGGCCAGCGCCAGCGCCAGGCTGACGAGGAAGCTCTCGCCGCCCGAGAGCGTGCGGGTATCGCGAACCGCATCCGCCTGCCACGTATCCACCACTTCCAGCTCCAGCGCGTCGCTGGCCTTACGCTGCAACAAATAACGCCCGTGAAGACGGTTAAGCTGCTGGTTAGCAAGCCAGACAAGATTGTCCAGCGTCAGCCCCTGGGCGAACTTACGGAACTTGTCGCCGGTGCTGGAGCCGATAAGCGCATTCAGGTATCCCCAGTCGTCGGCCTGGCGCGAGGCCTCTTCAATTTGCTGCAGCAGCGCCAGCTGGTGCTGCCGGTTATCGTTGTCCTGCTTAAGCTGCTGGCGGATCTCACCCTGATGCGTGGTGTTCTCGCGTAGCCGCTGCGCCAGCTGCTGCAGCTGGCTTTGCAGCGTCGGGGCATCGGCGTCGAGCCCCTCCGGCCGCAGGGCCAGATGCGCCTGCAGCAGCTGGTTAGCCTGGCCGCACAGCGCCGCGGCCTGCTGGATCTGGTTTTCCAGCGACTGCTTTAGCTGTTCAAGGTGGCGAATAGCGCCGTCATCCAGCAGGGCGGCAAGAAACGCGTCCCGATCGGCAAAACAGCTCGCCGCGAGCGCCGCGGTGAACTGCGTCTGTGACTGCTGCAGGCGCTCTTGCTCCAGCTTTTCCTGCTGCTGCTGCGCGGCGAGCTGGCTTTGCAGCGACACGCACTCGTCGTGGACGTCGCGCCAGCCGTCAGGAATGGCCGGCTCGGCTTCTTCGCCGTTTGTTGCCGGAAGCGTGTCGAGCAGCGGCTTTAGGGCGCCTATACGTTCCTGCAGCACGCCGTGCTGGGTTTGCTTCTCCTGCCACTGCGCGAATTCCGCTTCGCGGGCGTGCAGCCAGGCGGCTTCGCTCCCCGCTTCGGGCACGCTAAGCGACAGCGAGAGCAGGGTGTGTTCCAGCGCCTGGCGCGTGGCCGTCACCTGCTGCTGATACTGCCGCGCCTGCACTTCCTGCTCGTGCAGCTGGTTTTGCAGGGTCAGACGCTGGCTGAGCTGATAAAGCTGGCGCTCGTAGTTTTCCTGCTCGTTCATCCATGGCGCGATATCGTCCTGAATATTCAGGGTGATATTCAGGGAAGCGCAGATTTCCAGCCATTCTTTAGTGAGCGCTTGCTCTTCCTGAGAGAGCGCCTGTGCGTCGTCTGTCTCGCGCTGAATTTGCTGGGTCAGGGCATTAACCTGTCCCAGCACCAGCAGGCCTTCCTCTTTTAGCGCGGCCACCTCTTTTTCCAGGGCATCACGCCGACGCTGGTTATCCGTCAGCTCAAGCGACTGGTACCGTTCAACGGCAGGATGCTCGCTGGAGCCGCACAGCGGACAGGGTTTGCCTGCCTCAAGTTGGGAACGATAGCTTTCCAGATCTTTAATCGTCGCTTCGCGTTCGCACAGGGCCTTCAGGTCCAGATAATGCTGGTGTTTCTCTTTGTACTGCTGGCGGCGCAGCGCCAGCGTTTCATTAAGCTTGCTTTGCTCCGCCTGAGCTTTCTGCACGCTTTCACCGCTCTGGCGCAGGCGCTTTTGCAGCGGCTGATAGCGGGCATGCAGCGACGTCAGCTGCTGGCGCAGCGTGCGTAACCGGGACTGCTGCTCCATGGCCGCGCTGACCTCATCCGCCGTCAGCGTCAGCGCATTTTCCGGCATCTCAGCCAGCCTTTTGCGTAATTCACCTATCCGCCCAGCAAGCGAGGCCAGCTGCGCGTTATCGCGGTTAAGCTGCGAGAACTGGGCGCGCCAGCCGGCGATCTCCTGTCCCAGCAGGCGATAGCGCTCGTGATCCGCCAGCCACTGCACGATCGCCGTCAGTTCGGCCTGAAGCTGCTCGTGGTCACGCACGGCGGTATTGCGGATGCGCGAACGCAGTGCGGTTATGGCCTGTAAGCGAGTATTTACTTCAACAATTCGCTGCTGGGTTTGCGCCAGGCGCGCGGTTTGCTCCTGCTGGTGCTCCCAAAGGGGGCGAAGCTGGGCGGCGGGCAGGGCAAGCTGGAGCGTTGCCAGCTCTGGCGCCGCGTTCGTCAGCGCCTGCTGCGCCTGCTGCTGCATTGCGGTGACGCGCTGCTGCTCCAGTACGAGCTCATCATAACGCGTAAGCCACTGAAAATGTGTCTGCTGGCTTTGCTGCTGAACCAACAGACTTTTCTCTTCGTCAGTAAGTGCCTGCAAACTTTGCTGTAACTGCTGCTGCTGGTCTTCGCTCAGCAGCACAACGCCCGCCGCCTGCGCCTCGCATTTTTCCAGCACGCTGCGGGCGGCCTTATGTTTCTCAAACACCATGGCGGAAATCTGGCCGTAGATTTCGGTGCCGGTCAGCTCTTCCAGCAGCTCGGCACGATCGCTCGGCTTGGCATTGAGGAAGGCGGCAAACTGCCCCTGGGAGAGCAGCATCGAGCGGGTAAAGCGGCCGTAGTCCAGCCCGGTGAGCGCGGCGGTTTGCTCCAGTTTGTCCGTCACCTTATCGGCCAGAATTTTGCCATCTTCGCAGCGCGCCAGCTCCACGCGCGGCGCCTGCAGGTTCCCGTCCGGCTGGTTGCGCGCCCGGTTCTGGCTCCAGAAGGCGCGGTAGGCGGTGCCTTTTACCTCGAACTCCACCTCCGCCAGGCACTCGGCGGTGTCGCGCGTCATCAGGTCGTTTTGCGCCTGAGAGACCTTCTGCAGGCGCGGCGTTTCGTGATAAAGCGCCAGGCAGATGGCGTCGAGCAGGGTGGTTTTGCCTGCCCCGGTCGCGCCGGTGATGGCAAACAGACCGTTGCTGGCAAAGGGCTCGGCGGTGAAGTCAATTTTCCACTCGCCCTTGAGAGAGTTAAGATTTTTCAGGCGCAGGCTCAGAATTTTCATGCGTTTTCTTCCTCGTCATTGAGCGCATGCAGGGTATGGCTGAACAGGTCGCTAAGCCTTGCGCGCTTCGCGTCGTCGATTTCTTCCTGCGAGAGCCTGCGTTCAAACACCTCTTCCACCCGCAGCTCGCTGAGCGTTTCCCGCTGGGCGCTTAACAGAATTTTCTCGCGCTGCTCGCGGCTGCGGCGCACCAGTAACACCTCTACCGGCAGGTCTTCGGTCAGGGCCTGAATTTTACGCTGCATGTCATGCAGGTAGTCGTCGGTGGTGATTTCGATATCCAGCCAGATGGGGGGATCCTGTTCGACGCCGCGCCACTGCTTAAGCTGGGCGGTAATGGCATCGAGATCGCCTTTCAGCACCGCCAGCGGCTGGGTGACCGGCACTTCCAGCGTCTCGACGGCGGCGAGTTTATCCTCGCTGAAGCTCACCAGATGGACGGATTTGGCTTTGCCCGTCTCGTCAAAGCTGAGCGAAAGAGGCGAGCCGCAGTAGCGAATGTGTTCGCTGCCGCCGACCATCTGCGCCCTGTGAATGTGCCCGAGCGCAATGTAGTCGGCTGGCGGGAAGTTTTGCGCCGGGAAAGCATCCAGCGTGCCGATATAGATGTCACGCACGGCGTCACTTTTACTGGCCCCGACGGTGGTGAGATGCCCGGTCGCAATCACCGGAATCGGCTGGTCGCCCCGCAGGTCGCAGGCATCGGCGTGCTGCTGGCGATAATAGTCGGTGATGGCCTCTAATAAATGCTGCTGCTTTTCCGCGCCCGATAGCCCCGCCTGGCTTTGCACGATGTCGCGCGGACGTAAAAACGGAATAGGGCACAGCACCGCCCCCGGCGACCCGTCGCGTTTTTTCAGGATCTGCGGGGCGTGTCCGGCGCTGGCGACCACGGTGGTATTGAGAAACGCCAGGATGTCGCGGGATTCGTTAAGCGTGGCGACGGAATCGTGGTTGCCCGCGACAATCACCAGATGACAGCCGGTTTGCTGCAGATTCACCACGAAGCGGTTGTACAGCTCGCGTGCATAGCTCGGCGGCGAACCGGTATCAAAGATGTCACCCGCCACGATAATCGCGTCCACCTCGTGCGTCCGGGCCGTTTCCAGCAGCCAGTTCAGGAACGCTTCATGTTCAGCCGCACGGCTTTTGCTGTAAAAATTTTGACCCAGATGCCAGTCCGAGGTGTGAAGTATGCGCATAGCGGTTCCGTGGCAAAAAAGAGAAAGCAGGATTATAAACGTTCAGAGAGGGGAAAATAACCGCTGTAATAAAACAACGGTTTGCCCGCTAACGTGGTACTGTTTTTCATAAATCTGTCATAAATCTGACGCATAATGGCGCCGAATTACAAACTTGTAACGTAAATAAGATAAGACAGGGCAAAGTATGGCGAGACGTATTCTGGTCGTAGAAGATGAAGCTCCAATTCGTGAAATGGTGTGCTTCGTGCTCGAGCAAAACGGCTTCCAGCCGGTTGAAGCGGAAGATTATGACAGCGCTGTGAACCAGCTGAATGAACCCTGGCCCGATCTGATTCTGCTGGACTGGATGCTGCCCGGCGGCTCCGGACTGCAGTTTATCAAACACCTCAAGCGTGAAGCGCTGACCCGCGACATTCCGGTTGTGATGCTTACGGCGCGCGGAGAAGAAGAGGATCGCGTGCGCGGTCTGGAGACCGGCGCTGACGATTACATTACCAAACCGTTCTCCCCAAAAGAGCTGGTGGCCCGCATTAAAGCCGTAATGCGCCGTATTTCACCGATGGCGGTGGAAGAGGTGATTGAGATGCAGGGACTGAGCCTTGACCCCACGTCACACCGGGTGATGACCGGCGAAAATCCCCTCGACATGGGGCCTACCGAATTTAAGCTCCTGCACTTCTTTATGACCCACCCGGAGCGCGTTTACAGCCGCGAGCAGTTGCTGAATAACGTCTGGGGAACTAACGTGTATGTCGAAGACCGGACGGTTGACGTCCATATCCGCCGCCTGCGAAAAGCGCTGGAACTGAGCGGCCACGATCGCATGGTGCAGACGGTCCGCGGCACGGGTTATCGTTTTTCGACCCGTTTCTGAACAATGACAGGAGTGTGACGCGTGCTGGAACGTCTGTCATGGAAAAGGCTCGTCTTTGAACTGATCTTATGCTGTATTCCCGCCCTCATTCTGGGGGCCTTTCTTGGACACCTGCCGTGGTTTCTGCTGGCGTCGGTCACCGGGCTGCTGATCTGGCATTTCTGGAACCTGCTGCGTCTCTCGTGGTGGCTGTGGGTTGACCGAAGCATGACGCCGCCGCCGGGAAGCGGCAGCTGGGAGCCGCTGCTGTACGGTCTGCACCAGATGCAGATGCGTAATAAAAAGCGCCGCCGCGAGCTGGGAAGCCTTATTAAACGCTTTCGCAGCGGCGCGGAGTCGCTGCCGGATGCGGTGATCCTGACCACCGAAGAGGGGACGATCTTCTGGTGTAACGGCCTGGCGCAGCAGCTGCTGGGCCTGCGCTGGCCGGACGACAATGGTCAGAACATCCTCAACCTTCTGCGCTATCCCGAGTTCACGCTGTATCTGAAAAAGCGTGATTTTAGCCGCCCGCATAACCTCAAGCTCAATAACGGCCGTCATCTGGAAATCCGCGTGATGCCCTACAGCGATAAGCAGTGGCTGATGGTGGCGCGCGATGTCACCCAGATGCACCAGCTGGAAGGGGCGCGTCGCAACTTCTTCGCCAACGTCAGCCACGAGCTGCGTACCCCGCTGACCGTGCTTCAGGGCTACCTGGAGATGATGCAGGAGCAAACGCTGGAAGGCGCGCCGCGGGAAAAAGCGCTGCACACCATGCGTGAGCAAACGCACCGCATGGAAGGGCTGGTGAAGCAGCTGCTGACGCTCTCGAAGATTGAAGCGGCGCCCACGCTCGCGCTGAATGACACCATTGATGTGCCGATGATGCTGCGGGTCGTGGAGCGCGAAGCGCAGACGTTGAGCCACAAAAAGCATCACCTGACCTTTGAGGTCGACAGCACGCTAAAGGTGCTGGGCAGCGAAGATGAACTGCGCAGCGCCATTTCCAACCTGGTGTATAACGCCGTGAATCATACGCCGGAGGGGACGGAGATCGTGGTGCGCTGGCGCCATACCTCAACGGGAGCCGAGTTTAGCGTGGAGGACAACGGGCCGGGGATTGCCCCTGAGCATATTCCGCGTCTGACCGAGCGCTTCTACCGTGTGGATAAAGCGCGATCGCGGCAGACGGGCGGAAGCGGCCTGGGGCTGGCTATTGTGAAACACGCGGTGAATCACCACGAAAGCCGTCTCGATATTCAGAGTACGCTGGGGAAAGGAACCCGCTTCAGCTTCGTTATCCCGGAACGTTTAATTGCCAAAAAGAGCGCCTGACGGCAGGCGTGTCATTTTACCTTTCCACGGGTCAGCCATCGCTGGCCCGTTTGCTTTGCAGTCAAACGAAACGCGGATGAATTTTATACGGCTGACTGTTTTTTGTTCGCATGATTAGCCATGGGTTTTTCTTATAAATAGCGTATTGTTCTGGTGTGTATTTTCATGCTGGCATATTGTTCTGGTTTTACGATCCCACCTTGCCTTTAAACGTTATAAGCGTTTAAATTGCGCCCCAGATACTGTCAGACCGACTGTATTTGCGTGGTAAATCGAAAAACTATTCTTCTCCACGCCTGGACGGGAGCATATCCCGCTGAAATTGAGCATATTTTCGGCTGTATCGTCCCGTCAGGGATAGCGAAAATCTCAATGTTTTCAACACCACATCCACAGGCAGTAAGGTTTTATGACCCATCACTTAAAATCGCGTGACATCATCGCGCTGGGCTTTATGACATTTGCGCTGTTCGTTGGCGCAGGCAACATCATTTTCCCTCCAATGGTTGGCTTACAGGCGGGTGAACACGTCTGGACCGCCGCGTTTGGCTTCCTGATTACTGCCGTGGGTCTGCCGGTACTGACCGTCATCGCGCTGGCGAAGGTCGGCGGCGGCGTGGATAGCCTCAGCACCCCGATTGGCAAAGTGGCTGGCGTACTGCTGGCTACCGTCTGCTATCTGGCCGTTGGCCCGCTGTTTGCCACCCCGCGCACGGCGACCGTCTCCTTCGAAGTGGGTATTGCTCCCCTGACCGGTGACGGCGCGATGCCGCTGTTTATCTACAGCCTGATCTACTTCGCGATCGTGATTCTGGTTTCCCTCTATCCGGGCAAACTGCTGGATACCGTCGGTAACTTCCTGGCTCCGCTGAAAATTGTCGCGCTGATTGTTCTGGCGGTAGCGGCCATCGTCTGGCCAGCAGGCCCGATCAGCGACGCGATGGACGCCTACAAAAACGCCGCGTTCTCTAACGGTTTTGTGAACGGCTATCTGACGATGGATACGCTGGGCGCCATGGTGTTTGGTATCGTTATTGTTAACGCCGCGCGTTCCCGCGGTGTGACCGAAGCGCGCCTGCTGACCCGCTATACCATTTGGGCTGGCCTGATGGCCGGTGTGGGCCTGACGCTGCTGTATCTGGCGCTGTTCCGTCTGGGTTCCGATAGCGCCATGCTGGTCGATCAGAACGCCAACGGTGCGGCTATCCTGCACGCCTACGTCCAGCACACCTTCGGCGGTGCGGGCAGTATGCTGCTGGCGGCACTCATCTTCCTGGCCTGTCTGGTGACCGCGGTTGGCCTGACCTGCGCCTGTGCAGAGTTCTTTGCACAGTATCTGCCGCTCTCCTACCGCACCCTGGTGTTTATCCTCGGCATCTTCTCTATGGCGGTGTCCAACCTCGGTCTGAGCCACCTGATTCAGGTCTCTATTCCGGTACTGACGGCGATTTATCCGCCGTGCATCGTGCTGGTGGTGCTGAGCTTCACCCGCCCGTGGTGGAACAACTCCTCACGAATTATTGCGCCAGCCATGTTTATCAGCCTGATTTTTGGTATCCTTGACGGGATTAAAGCATCAGCTTTCGCTGACATTCTGCCAGCCTGGACACAGCGTCTGCCGCTGTCCGAGCAGGGCCTGGCCTGGCTGATGCCTACCGTTGTTGCGCTGGTTCTGGCGATTATCTGGGACCGTGCTGCAGGGCGTCAGGTTGCATCGAACGCGCATTAATCAACGGCAACAAACTGTTTAACCACGGGGCTTAAGGCCCCGTGGTTTTTTGTTTTTTTCGTGTTGAATGGCAAGATTTAAATGGAAAGCACTAACAAACTTAAACGTGGATTGAGCACCCGCCACATCCGCTTTATGGCGCTGGGCTCTGCTATCGGCACCGGTCTTTTTTATGGCTCGGCAGATGCCATCAAAATGGCCGGTCCCAGCGTGCTGCTGGCGTACATTATCGGCGGCGTGGCGGCGTATATCATCATGCGCGCGCTCGGCGAAATGTCGGTTCACAACCCGTCCGCCAGCTCATTCTCCCGCTATGCGCAGGAAAACCTCGGCCCGCTGGCCGGATTTATTACCGGCTGGACCTACTGCTTCGAAATCCTGATTGTCGCCATTGCCGACGTGACGGCGTTCGGCATCTATATGGGCGTCTGGTTCCCGGCGGTGCCGCACTGGATATGGGTGCTGAGCGTGGTGCTGATTATCTGCGCCGTCAACCTGATGAGCGTGAAGGTGTTCGGCGAGCTGGAGTTCTGGTTCTCCTTCTTCAAGGTCGCCACCATCATCATCATGATTGTGGCCGGTTTTGGCATCATCATCTGGGGGATCGGCAACGGCGGTCAGCCGACCGGTATTCACAACCTCTGGAGCAACGGGGGCTTCTTCAGCAACGGCTGGCTCGGGATGGTGATGTCGCTGCAGATGGTGATGTTCGCCTACGGCGGTATTGAGATTATCGGCATCACCGCCGGGGAAGCGAAAGACCCGGAGAAATCCATTCCGCGCGCCATCAACTCGGTGCCGATGCGTATTCTGGTGTTCTACGTGGGTACGCTGTTCGTGATCATGTCCATCTATCCGTGGAATCAGGTCGGCACCAACGGTAGCCCGTTTGTTCTGACCTTCCAGCATATGGGCATCGCTTTTGCGGCCAGCATTCTGAACTTTGTGGTGCTGACCGCGTCGCTCTCCGCGATCAACAGCGACGTATTCGGCGTGGGCCGTATGCTGCACGGCATGGCGGAGCAGGGCAGCGCGCCGAAGGTGTTCGCCAAAACCTCGCGCCGCGGCACGCCGTGGGTGACCGTCGTGGTGATGACCGTGGCGCTGCTGTTCTCGGTTTACCTGAACTACATCATGCCGGAGAACGTCTTCCTGGTGATTGCGTCGCTGGCGACCTTCGCGACGGTGTGGGTGTGGATCATGATCCTGCTGTCGCAGATTGCCTTCCGCCGTCGCCTGTCGCCGGATGAGGCGAAAGCGCTGAAGTTCAAAGTCCCGGGCGGGGTCGCAACCACCGTCCTCGGGCTGATCTTCCTGGTGTTTATCATTGGCCTGATTGGCTACCATCCGGACACCCGCATTTCGCTGTACGTGGGCTGCGCGTGGATCGTGCTGCTGCTGGTGGGATGGGTGTTTAAATGCCGCCGCGACCGCCAGCTGGCGGAAGTGCAGTAAGGTAAAAATGCCGGGTGGCGCTGCGCTTACCCGGCCTACACTCCCTTTTGCCCCGAAAAAAATCTCCTCCTCCGTTCTCCTCCCCCAATAATCCCGAACACGATGAGCTATCCTTAACCACCCTGTGGCAAGGTGACGTCAATTTCATCAAAGGGGATTCGTGATGTTAAACGCCTGGCACCTTCCGGTTGCCCCATTTGTTAAGCAAAACAAAGACAACCTTGTGATTACGCTCTGGCTGGCGGGAGAAAATCAGCCTGAACGCGTGACGCTCCGCGCCGAAGTGGATAACGAAGAAACGTCGCTGAAAATGCACAAGCAGCGCAGCCAGCCGCAGCCGGGGATTACGGCGTGGCGGGCGAATATCGACCTGAACAGCGGACAGCCTCGCCGCCGCTATAGCTTTAAGCTGCTGTGGAATAACCGCCAGCTGTGGTTTACCCCCCAGGGGTTTAGCCGTTTCCCGCCCGCCCGGCTGGAGCAGTTCGCGGTAGATTACCCGGATAACGGCCCGCACTGGGTTAACGATCAGGTCTTTTACCAGATTTTCCCGGACCGTTTTGCGCGCAGCGAAAAGCGTACTGCCGACCAGGATAAGGTCTATCACCACCACGCTGCCGGTCATGACATCATTCTGAAAGCGTGGGATGAGCCGCTGACCGCCCAGGCGGGGGGATCGACCTTCTACGGCGGCGACCTCGACGGCATCAGCGAAAAGCTGCCGTACCTGAAAAAACTCGGCGTGACGGCCCTGTATCTCAACCCGGTGTTTAAAGCCCCGAGCGTGCACAAATACGATACCGAAGATTATCGCCACGTTGACGCGCAGTTTGGCGGCGACGAGGCGCTGCTGCGCCTGCGTAAGAACACCCAAAAAGAAGGCATGCGCCTCATTCTGGACGGTGTATTCAACCACAGCGGCGATTCGCACGCCTGGTTTGACCGGCATAACCAGTCGATGGGCGGGGCGTGCCATAACCCGGACTCGCCGCAGCGCGACTGGTACAGCTTTAACGAGGAGGGGCGCGCGCTGGACTGGCTGGGCTACGCGAGCCTGCCGAAGCTGGATTTCCAGTCATCAACGCTTGTGAATGAAATCTACGGCGGCGAGGACAGCATCGTCCGCCACTGGCTGAAGGCACCGTGGAATATGGACGGCTGGCGTCTGGACGTGGTGCATATGCTCGGCGAGGCGGGCGGGGCGCGCAATAATCTTCAGCACGTCGCCGGGATTACGCGCTCGGCGAAGGCGGCCCGGCCGGAGGCGTTCGTCTTTGGCGAGCACTTTGGCGACGCGCGGCAGTGGCTGCAGAATGATGCGGAAGATGCGGCGATGAACTATCGCGGCTTTACCTTCCCGCTGTGGGGGTTCCTCGCCAACACCGATATCTCCTACGATCCGAATCATATCGACGCGGAAACCTGCATGGCGTGGATGGAGAACTACCGCGCCGGCCTGTCGCATCAGCAGCAGCTGCGGATGTTTAACCAGCTCGATAGCCACGATACCGCGCGCTTTAAGTCCCTGCTCGGCAAGGACGTGGCGCGTCTGCCGCTCGCAGTGACCTGGCTTTTCACCTGGCCGGGCGTGCCGTGCATCTATTACGGCGACGAAGTGGGGCTGGACGGCAACAACGATCCGTTCTGCCGCAAAACCTTCCCGTGGGAGCCCGAGAAACAGGACAAGGTGCTGTTCAGCCTGTATCAGCGGCTGGCGAAGCTGCGTAAGCAGAGTCTCGCCCTGCGCTATGGCGGCTGTCAGGTGGTGTACGCCCACGATAACGTGGTGGTGTTTGCCCGCGTCTATAACCAGCAGCGCGTGCTGGTGGCGATCAACCGGGGCGAAGCCTGCGAAGTGGTGCTGGATGATTCTCCGCTGCTGAAGGTGGCCATGTGGAAGAATAAAGAGGGCAAGGCGACGATACAGGACGGCGTGCTGGCGCTGCCGGCGATATCCGCGACGATCTGGCTCGGTAGCTAACGCGCCCGCGAATGTTTCCACCTTTTAAGATGGCGCAAATGCAACGATTTGTGTCAATCTTAACGGATCGTTTACGGTGAAGGTGGAAACATGGACGAGCTTTACATCCTTGGCTGTTTATTCCTGGTTTTTGCGCTGGGGGTTGCGCCCGTGCTGGCGGTTATCGGCTTTAACCGAAGCACGGCAGCGCGGCAGGAGATTGCCCGGCTGCGCCAGCGCATTGAGGCGCTTGAGCAGCGCGGCGTGGCTGATAATCCGCCGGAACCGGTGCAGACCGCCGCGCCGGATAGCGTGACCGCGCCGGTGGTCGAGGATGCGCCCGCGCCTGTCGACCCCTGGCGTCCCGATACTCCCGCTGCCGTGGCAGAACCGGCCCCGGCCCCGGTGCCTGCGGCAAAACAGCCTTCTGCCTTTGGCGGCATCCTGACGTCGCTGGCGCGCTGGTTTATGCAGGGTAACCCGCTGGCGAAGCTGGGGATCCTGCTGCTCTTCCTTGGCCTCTCTTTCCTGCTGCGCTATACCGTTGAACATTCCCTGTTCCCGCTTGAGCTGCGCCTCGTGGCAGCGGCGCTGTTTGCCATCGTTCTGCTGGCTGTCGGGTGGCGGCTGCGGCACAGGCAGCGCGTCTATGCCCTGATCCTCCAGGGCGGGGCGACCGGCGTGCTCTACCTGACGGTGTTTGGCGCCTTCCGGCTCTGGCAGATGCTGCCGATGACGCTGGCCTTTGCGCTGCTGGTGGTGATTTGCGCGGCGAGCGTCGGGCTGGCGGTGCTGCAGAAGGCGCTGAGCCTTGCCATGCTGGCGAGCCTCGGCGGGTATCTTGCGCCGCTGCTCTTGTCTACCGGGGGCGGCAGCTTCGTGGCGCTGTTCTCTTTCTATCTCCTGCTGTCCATCGGCATTCTCGCTATCAGCATCTGGCAGCACTGGCGCGAGCTAAACCTGCTCGGGCTGCTGTTTACGTTCGGCGTGGGCGGCCTGTGGGGGCTGAATGACTACCAGCCGGAAGACTATTGGGTCTGCCAGCTGTTCCTGATTGCCAATACGCTGATATTCGGCGTGCTGAGCGTGGCGCTGTCGCTGCGGGCGCAGGAGAAAGGGAAGCAGATTATTGACGGCGTGCTGCTGTTTGCCCCGCCGCTGATCGGCTTCGGGATGCAGTACGGCATGACCCGGCACTGGGAATATGGCCCCGCGCTGAGCGCGCTGGGATATGGAGCATTTTATCTTACCCTCGCATTCCTTGCGCTGCGGCGCTACCCCTCCATCGGGCGACCGCTGGTCCTGGCGGCGCTGGCCATCGGCGGCGGGTTCGCGACCCTCGCCATTCCGCTGGCGCTGTCGGCGCGCTGGACGGCGATGGCGTGGGCGCTGGAAGGGCTGGGTATCCTCTGGCTCGGCGTGCAGCAGCACCAGCGTCGCATGAGCTATAGCGGGACGGCGCTGCTGGTGCTGGCGCTCGGCAGCGCGCTGTGGGCGCAAACGAGCGGCGTGACGTCGCTGAGCTTGCTGCTGATCTTCGCCATCCTCAGCCTTTGCTGGCTGGCCGCGGCCTGGCTGTGGCGGGCTCTCTTCCTGCCGGTCAGCCGGGTGCTGCTGGCGGGCGGTCTGCTGTTCTGGCTCGTGGCACTGCTCGGCGCGTCGCAGCTGGCACTGACGAAACAATTACCGATTCTGGCGGGCGTGCTGGCGCTGACGGCGGCGTCGGTTTGGGGCTGGCGGCAGGTGGCCGCGCGTCTGGCGTGGCGAGAGCTGGATGCCAGCAAATGGCTGCTGTGGCCGGTTATGCTGCTGATGGTGGGGTATCAGATCTGGCATCAGCAGATCGTTGCCGCCGGCTGGTCAAACCTGGCCTGGTGCGTTGCGCTTCCCGCCGCGCTGATGCTGCTGCGGCGCGACGATGAAAGACTCCTGCCGCGCATCGCGATGGGGCTGCATCTGTCGCTGTTCTGGATGATTTTACTGGCGCTGGCCGCCGAGCTTTACTGGTTTGCCCGGTCGCTGCCGTGGGGCATGGCAGCGTGGGGCAGCGGATTAGCAATGGCCGCAGGCGGCGGGATAATTATGGCGCTTTCTGCTGCGGTACGCCGTCGCGGATGGCCGTTCCGGGAGTGGCCTGCGCTCTACGCCTGCCTGGCACCGATCCCCGTGGTCGTGGCGCTGCTGGCATTGCTGGTGGTGACCAATTTCCAGGACGGCGTGATCTATCGCCAGACCTGGCTGCCGCTGGTGAACCCGCTGGAGGAAGGCGCCGCGTTCGCGCTGCTGGGGCTGGTGGTCTTTTATCGGGCGGTGGATCGCTACTACCCGACGTGGCTTGCGCAGGCGCGCCCGTGGCCAGCCGTCGCGCTTATGGCGTTTGGCTTCTGGTGGCTGAACGGTGCGCTGATGCGCGCCCTGGCCTGGTACGGCGACGTGGCCTGGAATATGGCATCGCTGTGGGATTCGCGTCTCGTGCAGACCAGCTTTGCCCTGTTCTGGATGCTGAGCGCGCTGGTGGTGATGATCCATGCCACCCGGCGGGCCTCCCGGCAGGAGTGGCTCTGCGGTGCCGCGCTGCTCGGCGTGGTGATGGTTAAACTGATGCTGGTGGACAGCGCGGGCGGAGGCGGTCTGGCGCGCGCGGTGGCGTTTATCGGCGTGGCGATACTGGTTCTGATCGTGGGCTATTTCTCACCGCTGCCGCCCAAAACAGGAGATGAAAAATGAAATGGATGAAAGCGGTAGCGTGTACCGCGCTGCTGGCGCTTTCCGGCCCGGCGCTCTGTGACGAGGTACCCGCGGAATCGCCCCGGGACTATGCCTTTGGGCGTTCACTGGATACGTCTGCTCCTTCCCAGTGGTATCGGGTGATGCTGCCGCTCGCCGTCTATGCGCAAAGCACGTCACCGGATCTGCATGACGTTCGCGTCTTTAACCAGTCGGGCGAGCCGGTCCCCTTTAGCCTGATCGCCGCGACGCGCCCGCAGGCGTCAGTGCAATCCACGGCGCTGCGCCTCTTTCCGCTGGACGCCTCGCCGCTTGCGCCTGCCTCCGACGCCGGAGATAGCGATAAGATCCTGCTTCGTTCCCGAGACGGCGTGGAGATCGTGCTGCAGGGGCAAAAAGCCGCGGCAGCCGGGCAACATTATCTGCTGACCTTGCCGGAGCAGGCGTCGGGTGAGCTGGCCATATCCCAGCTGCAGCTTCTCTGGAATACCCCTCAGTCGTCATGGCAGGGAACGGCGTCGGTCTATTACAGCGAAGATCTTAAGCGCTGGTATACCCTGGGCGAGGAGATGCCGCTGCTGGACGTCGCCAGCGGTCAGGATCGCCTTAAGCTCGATCGAATCGACACCGAGACGGTTTTATCTCCCGACGCGAATCGCTATCTCATGGTGGTGCTGAATGCGCAGAGCCAGGGGATAACCCTGACCGGCGTGAACGCCATCAGCGCAGCTGCGCAGGCGGACCCGGAAGAGATCGGCCTCGAGGGGGAAGGGGAGCCGCTGTCGGCAAGCGAAGCGCAGTGGCGCTGGGCGCGTCCGCAGCCGCTGCATGCGGTCAGTATCTCGCTGAACGGCGAGGGCGTTCTTCCGGTTGAGATCGCGTGGCGGAGCTCGGAAAAGGACGCGTGGCACTCCCTGAAAAAAGAGGTGATTTACCGTCTTGAGGGGAAAACGTCCGGACCGGTTTCGCTGAGCGGGGGCCTGGTGCAGGCCGTGAAAATCACGACGCTGAATGCGCGGCTGCCAGAATACCTGCCGAGCGTTACGGGACATCGCGACCGCTACGACCTGGTGTTCAACGCGCAGGGGAAAGCGCCCTACGTGCTGGCGTGGGGAAACGGGGCGGCAAAACCTGCAAAGGTGGAGCCTGACATGCTGATCCCCGCCGACCTGCGCAAAACCTATGATATGGCGAATCTGCCGCAGGCCGACGTTGTGGATGATGTCGCGCTAGGCGGCGAGGCGCGTCTGACCGCCACCTCTGCGGCCGATCGGGAGAGCAGGTTGAACACCCTGCTGGTGTGGGGCGTGCTGATTGCGGGCGTAATTCTGCTGGCGGGCATGGCGTGGCGCATCTGGCGTGAGACGCAGCGTAAGGCATAAAAAAAGGCCCGCACGTGCGGGCCTTCTTCGTAAACCGTGCCGATTACAGGCTGGATACGTTCTCAGACAGGTATTTAGCCACGCCGTCTGGGGAAGCAGCCATACCTTCTTTACCTTTTTCCCACTGAGCCGGGCACACTTCGCCGTGCTCTTCGTGGAACTGCAGCGCGTCAACCATGCGCAGCATTTCGTCGATGTTACGACCCAGCGGCAGATCGTTCACAACCTGGTGACGAACGATGCCGTTTGCGTCGATCAGGAAGGAACCGCGCAGCGCAACGCCAGCGTCCGGATGTTCGATACCGTAAGCCTGCTGGATTTCGCGTTTGATGTCCGCAACCATTGCGTATTTCACCGCACCGATGCCGCCTTTGTCGACAGGGGTGTTACGCCATGCGTTGTGTACAAACTCAGAGTCGAAGGAGACGCCAACCACTTCCACGCCACGCTTCTGGAATTCTTCATAACGTTTGTCGAACGCGATCAGCTCAGACGGGCAAACGAAAGTGAAGTCCATTGGCCAGAAGAACAGAACGGTCGCTTTACCGTTGGTGTGCTGTTTGAAGTTGAAGTTTTCAACGATTTCACCGTTGCCCAGAACTGCTGCAGCCGTAAAATCCGGAGCCGGACGAGTTACCAGAACCATATGATTCTCCTGTAGATACTAAGGTTATTTGGAACGCAACGCCGCCCAGTATAGAGAGTGTTCGTTGAGAAGACAAAGAGGCGCTGACAATCGTTCAACAAGCTTTCGCCTATCAAGGTGCATTCAGTCAGAGCTGTTTGTTTTTCGCCTGCGCCATCATGCGGGGATAGAACTGCCAGAAGCGGGTTTCCAGCGCATCGTAATGTTCGTCCAGGTCATACCAGGAGTCGCGCAGCGCCTCAAGCCGTGGTCGACGGCTTGCCATCCCGTTCAGCACGTTCTGGATGAAGTCCATCTCGCGATAGCGCTCCAGCCAGCGTTCCGACCACAGATAGTTGTTCAGATTCACAAAGCGCGGCGGCGAGTCGGGCAGAATGATCGACACCTGCGCATGGGCGTAGCGCACAAACTCTGGCAACGGTAGCGACGGCGAGAGCTGTTCCCAATGGCGCGACAGAAAGTGGTCCCACATCACATCCAGCGTGATCGGCGCAACGCGGCGCGTCTCAGGGCGGAACCACGCTTTGGCTTCCGTCACTTCCGGCAGCTTATCCGTCAGCACGTCGATGCGGCGATGCATAAAAATGCCTTCAACGACCTCAGGGGCGTACTCTTCAGCGGGGTTGCCACGTACGAAATCGGCCAGCAAATTGCCCGAGAGGGAGCTGTCAGCGAGGTGCGCGAGATGCAGGTGAGCGAGAAAATTCATGCGTTTTATTTGTCCGGGGGTGGCTAGTTGTTGCAGCAAAAGGGTGTGAGCACTAGACTATGCCGCCTGTTTTTAAGTCACGAGTATACGTCATGCGCGTCGCCGATTTCTCCTTTGAACTACCTGAATCCCTGATTGCTCACTATCCCATGCCTGAGCGCAGCAGCTGTCGTTTACTGTCACTGGATGGGCCGACGGGCGAGCTGACGCACGGTACTTTCACCGATTTGCTCGACAAGCTCAACCCCGGCGATCTGCTGGTCTTTAACAATACCCGCGTGATCCCGGCGCGCCTGTTTGGCCGCAAGGCCAGCGGCGGCAAGATTGAAGTGCTGGTCGAACGTATGCTCGATGATAAACGTATTCTGGCACATATTCGCGCCTCCAAGGCGCCGAAGCCGGGCGCGGAGCTGCTGCTGGGCGATGATGAGAGCATCAAGGCGACCATGACCGCGCGCCACGACGCGCTGTTCGAGGTGGAATTCAACGACGAACGCACGGTGCTCGATATCCTGAACGCCATCGGCCACATGCCGCTGCCGCCGTATATTGAGCGTCCGGACGAAGAGGCCGACCGCGAGCTGTACCAGACCGTCTACAGCCAGAAGCCTGGCGCGGTCGCGGCCCCAACGGCGGGCCTGCACTTTGATGAGCCGCTGCTGGAAAAACTGCGCGCGAAGGGCGTGGAGATGGCGTTCGTGACGCTGCACGTCGGCGCGGGCACCTTCCAGCCTGTGCGCGTCGACAGCATTGAAGATCACATCATGCACTCCGAGTATGCCGAAGTGCCTCAGGACGTCGTGGACGCGGTGCTGGCGGCGAAAGCGCGCGGAAGCCGCGTGGTGGCGGTCGGTACGACCTCGGTGCGTTCACTCGAGAGCGCCGCGCAGGCGGCGAAGAACGGGCTTATCGAGCCGTTCTTTGGCGATACGCAGATCTTTATCTACCCAGGCTATCAGTACAAAGTCATTGACGCGCTGGTGACCAACTTCCATCTGCCTGAATCGACGCTGATTATGCTGGTCTCGGCATTTGCCGGTTATCAGCACACCATGGCGGCCTACAAGTCTGCGGTAGAACAAAAATATCGCTTTTTTAGCTACGGGGACGCGATGTTTATCACGTACAATCCGCTGGCTTTGAATGAGCGTGTCGGGGAATAAGTCCGCGGCACCGTGTTACAACGTTGGACTGTTTTTCTGACGTCGGAGAAAAAATGAAATTTGAACTCGATACCACCGACGGTCGCGCGCGTCGCGGTCGCCTGGTGTTTGATCGCGGCGTGGTGGAAACCCCCGCGTTTATGCCTGTGGGCACCTACGGCACCGTAAAAGGGATGACGCCGGAAGAAGTGGAAGCCACGGGCGCACAGATTATCCTCGGCAACACCTTCCACCTGTGGCTGCGTCCGGGCCAGGAGATCATGAAGCTCCACGGCGACCTGCATGACTTCATGCAATGGAAAGGCCCGATCCTGACCGACTCCGGCGGCTTCCAGGTCTTCAGCCTGGGCGATATCCGTAAGATCACCGAGCAGGGCGTACACTTCCGTAACCCGATCAACGGCGATCCGATTTTCCTCGATCCTGAAAAATCGATGGAGATTCAGTACGATCTCGGCTCTGACATCGTGATGATCTTCGACGAATGTACGCCGTATCCGGCCGACTGGGATTACGCAAAACGCTCCATGGAGATGTCTCTGCGCTGGGCGAAGCGTAGCCGCGACCGTTTTGACTCTCTGCAGAACAAAAATGCGCTCTTCGGCATTATCCAGGGCAGCGTTTACGAAGATTTACGCGATATCTCCGTTAAAGGTCTGGTAGAGATAGGTTTTGATGGCTACGCTGTCGGCGGTTTGGCTGTGGGTGAGCCGAAGGAAGACATGCACCGCATTCTGGAGCACGTCTGCCCGCAAATCCCGGCGGATAAACCACGATACCTGATGGGCGTGGGTAAACCAGAAGATCTGGTTGAAGGCGTACGCCGCGGCATTGATATGTTCGACTGCGTCATGCCAACCCGCAACGCGCGTAACGGCCATTTGTTCGTTACCGATGGCGTGGTGAAAATCCGTAACGCGAAGCATAAGAGTGACACCAGCCCGCTCGATTCCGAGTGCGATTGCTATACCTGTCGCAATTATTCTCGCGCGTATCTGCATCATCTCGATCGTTGCAACGAGATTTTGGGCGCGCGTCTCAATACCATTCATAATCTTCGTTATTATCAGCGCTTAATGGCTGGTTTACGTAAGGCTATCGAAGAGGGTAAATTAGAGAGCTTCGTGACCGATTTCTACCAACGTCAGGGGCGGGAAGTCCCACCGTTGAACGTTGATTAATTTTAATAATGAGGGAATTTGAATGAGCTTTTTTATTTCTGATGCGGTAGCGGCAACAGGTGCTCCAGCGCAGGGCAGCCCGATGTCTCTGATTCTGATGCTGGTTGTGTTCGGTCTGATCTTCTACTTCATGATCCTGCGTCCACAGCAGAAGCGCACCAAAGAGCACAAAAACCTGATGAACTCCATTGCGAAAGGCGATGAAGTGCTGACTAACGGTGGTCTGGTGGGTCGCGTAACCAAAGTGGCTGAAAACGGCTACATTGCGATCGCCCTGAACGACACCACTGAAGTGGTTATCAAACGTGACTTCGTAGCTGCCGTTCTGCCGAAAGGCACCATGAAGGCGCTGTAATCCCAACTTTTCCCAAAGGGAACTGCCGTGTTAAACCGTTATCCTTTGTGGAAGTACATCATGCTGGTCGTCGTGATTCTCGTCGGCCTGCTGTACGCACTTCCCAACCTGTATGGTGAGGATCCGGCCGTTCAAATCACTGGCGCGCGCGGTGTCGCCGCCAGTGAGCAAACGCTGATCCAGGTCCAGAAAACGTTACAAGAAGAAAAAATTACCGCTAAGTCTGTGGCTCTGGAAGAGGGTGCAATTCTTGCTCGCTTCGACACCACCGACACGCAGCTTCGCGCACGTGAAGCGCTGATGGGCGTGCTGGGTGATAAATACGTCGTGGCGCTTAACCTTGCCCCTGCAACCCCGCGCTGGCTGGCTGCGATGAACGCAGAGCCAATGAAGCTCGGTCTTGACCTGCGTGGTGGCGTTCACTTCCTGATGGAAGTGGATATGGATACCGCGCTCGGCAAGCTGCAGGAACAGAATATCGACAGCCTGCGCAGCGATCTGCGTGAAAAAGGCATCGCTTACACCACCGTGCGTAAAGAAGATAACTACGGCATGAGCATCACGTTCCGCGACAGCGCGGCGCGCGATCAGGCTGTAGATTACCTGACCCAACGTCACCGTGACCTGGTGATCACTTCGCAGGGCAGCAACCAGCTGCGCGCGGTGATGACCGATGCGCGCCTGAAAGAAGCGCGTGAATATGCCGTTCAGCAGAACATCAACATTCTGCGTAACCGTGTAAACCAGCTGGGTGTGGCTGAGCCGCTGGTACAGCGTCAGGGTGCTGACCGTATCGTGGTTGAACTGCCGGGTATCCAGGATACCGCGCGTGCGAAAGAGATTCTGGGCGCCACCGCCACGCTGGAATTCCGTCTGGTCAATTCCAACGTCGATCAGTCCGCTGCCGCAGCAGGCCGTATTCCGGGTGACTCCGAAGTGAAACAGACCCGCGAAGGTCAGCCAGTGGTGCTGTACAAACGCGTGATTCTGACCGGTGACCACATCACCGACTCCACGTCGAGCCAGGACGAATACAACCAGCCGCAGGTTAACATCTCGCTCGATAGCGCGGGTGGTAACATCATGTCTAACTTCACCAAGGACAACATCGGCAAGCCGATGGCGACCCTGTTCGTGGAGTACAAAGACAGCGGTAAGAAAGATGCAAACGGTCGTGCGGTGCTGGTGAAAGAGGAAGAGGTGATTAACATCGCCAACATCCAGTCTCGTCTGGGTAACAGCTTCCGTATTACCGGTATTAGCAACCCGAACGAAGCGCGCCAGCTCTCTCTGCTGCTGCGTGCCGGTGCGCTGATTGCGCCGATTCAGATTGTTGAAGAACGCACCATTGGTCCAACGCTGGGTATGCAGAACATCCAGCAGGGTCTGGAAGCGTGTCTGGCCGGTCTGGTGGTCTCTATCCTCTTCATGATCTTCTTCTATAAGAAGTTTGGTCTGATTGCGACCTCCGCGCTGATCGCCAACCTGGTGCTGATTATCGGCATCATGTCCCTGCTGCCGGGGGCGACGCTGACCATGCCGGGTATTGCGGGTATCGTTCTGACCCTTGCGGTGGCGGTCGACGCCAACGTACTGATTAACGAACGTATTAAAGAAGAGTTGAGCAACGGTCGCTCTGTTCAGCAGGCGATTGACGAAGGCTATAAAGGCGCGTTCAGCTCTATCTTCGATGCGAACGTAACAACACTGATTAAGGTTCTTATCCTGTATGCAGTGGGTACTGGCGCGATCAAAGGCTTTGCGATTACAACCGGTATCGGTGTCGCAACGTCAATGTTTACCGCTATTGTCGGCACCCGTGCCATCGTGAACCTGCTGTACGGCGGCAAGCGCGTCAAAAAGCTGTCTATCTGAGGAGTGCGTTGTGGCACAGGAATATACTGTTGAACAATTGAACCACGGCCGTAAAGTCTGGGACTTTATGCGCTGGGACTACTGGGCCTTCGGCATTTCAGGTTTTCTGCTGATTCTGTCCATCGTCATTATGGGCGTGAAGGGCTTTAACTGGGGTCTCGATTTCACCGGTGGTACGGTCATCGAGATCTCCCTGGAAAAACCGGTCGATATGGACCAGATGCGTCTGTCTCTGCAGAAAGCGGGCTTTGAAGAGCCGCTGCTGCAGAACTTCGGCAGCAGCCGCGACATCATGGTGCGTATGCCGCCGGTGCACGATGCCAACGGCAGCCAGGAGCTAGGCAGCAAGGTTGTGAGCGTGATTAACGAAACAACCAGCCAGAACGCGGCGGTTAAGCGTATCGAGTTCGTCGGCCCGAGCGTGGGTGCTGACCTGGCGCAGACCGGCGCGATGGCGCTGCTGGTGGCGCTGATCTCCATCCTGGTGTACGTCGGTTTCCGCTTTGAGTGGCGACTGGCGGCCGGTGTGGTTATCGCCCTGGCGCACGACGTGGTCATCACCATGGGCATACTGTCGCTGTTCCACATTGAGATTGACCTGACGATTGTGGCATCCCTGATGTCCGTTATCGGTTACTCACTGAACGACAGCATCGTGGTATCTGACCGTATTCGTGAAAACTTCCGTAAGATCCGTCGCGGTACGCCGTACGAAATCTTTAACGTGTCGTTGACCCAGACGCTGCACCGTACCTTGATCACATCCGGGACTACCCTGATGGTGATCCTGATGCTGTTCCTCTTCGGTGGTCCGGTACTGGAAGGCTTCTCGCTGACCATGTTGATTGGTGTCACCATCGGTACGGCGTCGTCTATCTACGTTGCGTCCGCGCTGGCGCTGAAACTCGGCATGAAGCGCGAGCACCTGCTCCAGCAGAAAGTCGAGAAAGAAGGGGCGGATCAGCCGTCCATTCTGCCGTAAGGCGATGTTTAGCGTTATCGAAATCCCGGTCGGTTGACCGGGATTTTTTTTATCTGCTCCTGACAAACACTCCTGACAGTATGCTGTCAGGAGCCCTGGCGTAGACTCCTTCTGAACCCAAACAACAGGCAGGAGGATGTATGAAAAGCGTCATTAACTGGTTTGAAATCCCGGTATCGGATATGGATCGCGCCGTTAAATTTTATGAACCGGTGATGCAGCTCGCGCTGCGTCGCGAGAAAATGGACTGCGCGGAGCTGGCGGTTTTCCCGCATGAGGATCCCGCCACCGGCGGCGCACTGGCAAAATTTGACGGCGTTACACCGTCTTTGCAGGGCGCTATTATTTACCTGCATACTGACAATCTGGCGGCCACGCTCGATCGCATTGCCTCTGCGGGCGGCGAGTGCGTGTTTGGCCCGCTGGAACTGCCGCATGGCATTGGCACTATCGCATTGTTTACCGACAGCGAGGGCAACCGCGTCGGCCTCCATCAACCTGCCTGAGAGCGGAATAAGAGATGACCCGACGCGCTGACCGTTTGTTTCAGATTGTGCAGATCCTGCGGGGCAGGCGTCTGACAACGGCAGCGCATCTGGCGGAGCGGCTTGGCGTGTCCGAGCGCACGGTCTACCGCGATATCCGCGACCTGTCGCTTTCCGGCGTGCCGGTGGAAGGTGAGGCGGGAAGCGGATACCGGCTGATGTCGGGCTTTGACCTGCCGCCGCTGATGCTGACAAATAAGGAGTCAGAGGCGCTGATCGTCGCGATCCGCCTGCTTAAAACCTGGGGTGGGGAATCGCTGTCGCGCGAGCTTGAATCGGCCCAGGAGAAGGTGCTGGCTATTCTCCCCGACGAGAGTCGTCGAAAGGCGGAGCAGACGCGGATCTACGCCCCGGATTTTGGCATGCAAAGCCACTCCCGCTGCGATTTTGACAGGATCCATCAGGCGATCTCTGCCCAGCGCGTGCTGGCGCTACATTACCGTGACGAAGCCGGACAGCTTTCTAAACGAGAGGTTCAGCCGCTGGGGCTGTTCTTCTGGGGAGAGCGCTGGCTGCTGGCGGCGTGGTGTGAGCGGCGCGATGACTATCGCTGTTTCCGGCTCGACCGGTGCCTCAATATTGCGCAGACGGAGAGAAGGTTCAGCGAGAGTGCGGACAGGTCACTGGCCGATTTTTTGCGCAAGGTGAGGCAGTAAAAAGCCGGGTGGCGGCTACGCCTTACCCGGCCTACATTCGGATCGTATTTTGTAGGCCGGGTAAGGCGTAGCCGCCACCCGGCACCAACCACAAGGTTAGAAGTTATAACCCACGACCAGGTAACCACCCCAGCCGGTAGAACGAACGCTAAAATCGCCGTTGCCGAAGTTCAGGCTGGCGTCGTCGTTCCACTGGCCGCCGTTGTGCCAGTAACGCGCCACAACAGAGTAGTGCCAGTGATCGTAGTTCAGCGCCAGAATATGGCTGGAGGCGATGGAGTTATTGGTACGCGCTTTTCTACCGTTCAGGTCACGGAAGTCGTTGTCGCCCAGGTCTGAACCCCAGTCAAAGTTGGTGAAGCCGATATAGCTCAGGTTACCGCCCCACAGCTGGGTAATTGGCACAAAGTATTTCACCTTGAAACGGTAGCCATCCCACTCGTTTTCGTTCGCGGCACCGTAGTTCTGCCACTGATATTTCGCGTAGACGTTCATAGACAGGCTCATTGGCAGGCCAGTGTCGATGTCCGTACCCAGACCCATATACCAGGTGCTCTGGCGACCGGACTTGTTGCGGCCCATGTCGTAGATGTAGTTGTTCGCGAAGTACCACTCTTTGAACGGACCAAACGCCAGGCTGGTACCGGTCAGTTTATCAATAGAGAAGCGCGGCTCAATTTCCATGAACAGCGGGGAACCGTGGTTCCAGATACCTTTCGCATCGGTGTTACCGCCGAAGAAGACCGGCGCATCCATATAGCCGTAGAAATCAAACCAGTCTTTCTTGGCGAACGCTTCGTATTCCAGGTAGGTATCGTTGCGGATCTGCGGTCCGAAGCGCGTGTGGTAGCTGCCGACCACGTTAACGCTCTGGTGCCACCAGTCGGAGAGGTATTGTGGTTTGTCGTTTTCCGCTGCGTTAACAGTGAATGAGGAAGACAGTGCCAGCACGGCGCCAGCTGCGAGTAATGTTTTTTTCATAATCATGCCACTGATTGAAATTCCCTTCCGGGAGTGAAAAATGCGCAAATTGCGTTTCTAAATATTTCGTGTTTCTGCGGTGCCTATTATAGGAATCCCTGCTCACAAAAATATGTGTTGTTTCACATATCTCTCATACGCGTAATCGATTGCGTTCACGTTTGCGTACTTTAAACGGCCGGGATTGTAGCGGCAATCATTTATGTTGCCAATCCATACGAAATGTAAATGTTAGCGGAGTGACATTTCACTCCGCTTAAAGAGGGGTTACTGCGCGGCGGGCTGGATATCGTGAATGCGGATAAAACCTAACCGATCCGGAGTGAGGCCGTTAAGCTGCAGCGGAATGTCGACATCGCCTGGAGCCAGCACGCTGGCCGGTGCGGTGAACAGCTGGCTGTTAACATTCACCTCCTGATAATTCTCCGTGGTGCCCTGGATCTGGCCCCATTCGACGGTGCCGCTAAAGGCCGGGAGCGGATCGTTGGATTCACCCTGAATGCGTAATGTTGCGCGAGTACCATCTGCATTCGCCGCCACATTCACCAGAGACATTTTTAGCGTGCCAATCTGGCTGTTGAGGCGCGCAGGCGTATTCGCGCCCGGCAGCAGGTAAACCCCGCTGCTGGATTTGGCGTTTAGCGCGTTTTGCTGGGTGATCTTCACCGTTTCTTTGTTCAGCTTGTCCAGCGCCGTATTGAGCGTATTGACGCTCTGTTTCATCTGGCGGACTTCGGTTTGCTGTGCACAGGCGCTAAGGGTGAAGAGGCTCCCCACCAGCAAAATATTAAGGTAACGTCTTGTCATTGCGTTTAATTCCTTGAAATAACGGATCGCATTTAGGGTAGCCAGTATCAGCGCGTCAGACATAGATCCTTTGTCTCAAAAAGCTCTTCCTTTGTTGTCAGGCCAGATCAGGGTAAAATGAAAATCAGTTAACCGGATAACAGGGATACCGTATGCATTGCCCATTCTGCTCCGCTGTGGATACCAAAGTCATCGACTCTCGTCTCGTGGGCGAAGGGTCTTCCGTACGCCGTCGTCGACAGTGTCTGGTGTGCAACGAGCGTTTCACGACCTTTGAGGTTGCAGAGCTGGTAATGCCGCGCGTGGTAAAAAGTAACGATGTGCGCGAGCCGTTTAACGAAGAGAAACTGCGCAGCGGGATGCTGAAGGCTCTCGAAAAACGTCCCGTTAGCGCGGATGACGTTGAAATGGCGTTAAACCACATAAAATCTTACCTTCGTGGTTTGGGGGAACGTGAAGTGCCAAGCAAAATGATCGGCAACCTGGTGATGGAGCAGCTGAAAAAGCTCGATAAGGTTGCCTATATCCGCTTCGCCTCCGTCTACCGCAGCTTCGAAGACATCAAAGAGTTTGGCGAAGAGATCGCCCGCTTACAGGATTAAGCTCATGCAGGATGAGATTTACATGGCGCGAGCCATGAAGCTGGCGCAGCGCGGGCGTTTTACCACCCATCCCAACCCGAACGTGGGGTGCGTTATCGTCAAAGATGGCGAGATCGTGGGCGAGGGTTTCCACTACCGTGCTGGCGAGCCGCATGCTGAGGTTCATGCCTTGCGCATGGCCGGTGAGAAGGCGCGCGGCGCCACCGCCTACGTCACGCTGGAGCCCTGCAGCCACCACGGGCGTACGCCGCCGTGCTGTGAGGCGCTGATCGCGGCAGGAGTTTCACGCGTGGTCGCATCCATGCAGGATCCGAATCCGCAGGTGGCCGGACGCGGCCTGTATCGCCTGCAGCAGGAAGGCATTGACGTCAGCCACGGGCTGATGATGCAGGATGCCGAAGCAATCAACAAAGGCTTCCTGAAGCGCATGCGCACTGGGTTCCCGTATATCCAGCTCAAGCTGGGCGCCTCGCTGGACGGCCGCACGGCGATGGCAAACGGCGAAAGCCAGTGGATCACTTCGCCGCAGGCAAGGCGCGATGTGCAACGTCTGCGCGCGCAAAGCCATGCTATTCTCACCAGCAGTGAAACTGTTTTGGCTGACGATCCGGCCATGACCGTGCGCTGGGACGAGCTGAATGCCGAGACCCAGGCGCTTTACCCGCAGGAGAACCTGCGTCAGCCGCTGCGTATTGTCATTGACAGCCAGAACCGCGTGACGCCAGCGCACCGCATCGTCCAGCAGCCGGGGGAAACCTGGATTGCCCGCACCCGAGAAGATTCCCGCGAATGGCCGGAAGGCGTGCGCAGCATCATGGTGCCGGAGCATAACGGGCATCTGGATCTCGTGGTGCTGATGATGCTGCTCGGAAAGCAGCAGGTAAACAGTATCTGGGTGGAAGCGGGTCCAACGCTCGCCGGTGCGCTGTTGCAGGCCGGGCTGGTGGATGAACTGCTGGTATACGTTGCGCCTAAACTGTTAGGTCACGACGCGCGCGGGCTGTTTGTGCTGCCCGGACTTGAAAAGCTGGCCGACGCACCGCAACTCACATTCAGCGAGATTCGTCCGGTGGGTCCGGATGTCTGCCTCCACTTAACGACAGCGTAATTGCTCCCGAAATAGGGAAGCAGTACGCAAAGTATTATGATAAAATCCGCCCCCCTGCGGGGCCACATGAACCCGTAAAGGAAGAGTATGAACATTATTGAAGCTGCTGTAGCTACCCCGGACGCTCGCGTCGCCATCACCATTGCGCGTTTCAACAACTTCATCAACGACAGCCTGCTGGAAGGCGCGATTGACGCCCTGAAACGCATCGGCCAGGTTAAAGATGACAACATTACCGTTGTTTGGGTTCCAGGCGCTTACGAACTGCCACTGGCGGCGGGCGCGCTGGCGAAAACCGGTAAATACGACGCGGTGATTGCACTGGGTACCGTTATTCGTGGCGGCACTGCGCACTTCGAATACGTTGCGGGCGGTGCAAGCAACGGTCTGGCACACGTTGCGCAGGATGCTGAAATTCCTGTCGCGTTCGGCGTGCTGACTACCGAAAGTATTGAACAAGCCATCGAACGTGCTGGCACCAAAGCCGGTAACAAAGGTGCAGAAGCTGCACTGACCGCGCTTGAAATGATCAATGTATTGAAAGCCATCAAGGCCTGATTTTTTTGTAAGGGGAATTCCGTGAAACCTGCTGCTCGTCGCCGCGCCCGTGAATGTGCCGTCCAGGCACTTTACTCCTGGCAGTTGTCCCAGAACGACATCGCTGATGTTGAATACCAGTTCCTGTCAGAACAGGACGTGAAAGACGTTGACGTTCTGTACTTCCGTGAACTGCTGTCGGGAGTGGCGACTAATAGCGCGTATCTCGATGGTCTGATGAAACCTTACCTGTCCCGCCTGCTCGAAGAGCTGGGCCAGGTGGAAAAAGCAGTGTTGCGTATCGCGCTGTTTGAGCTGTCTAAACGTGATGATGTGCCGTACAAAGTGGCCATCAACGAAGCGATCGAGCTGGCAAAAACCTTCGGCGCTGAAGACAGCCACAAGTTCGTAAACGGCGTACTTGATAAAGCAGCACCTGCGATCCGTCCCCACAAAAAGTGATCCGCAAACCGGAGTCCTGCATTGCCCGACGGGCAGTGCGGCTCCGGTTTTTTCTTTTATTTGCTGAGGCATAACGTATGGCATGCGGCGAATTCTCCCTGATTGCCCGTTATTTCGACCGTGTCAGAACCTCTCGTCTTGATGTTGAAACCGGCATTGGCGATGACTGTGCACTTCTCAATATTCCCGAAAAACAGACGCTGGCAATCAGCACCGACACCTTAGTGTGCGGGCGTCATTTCTTACCGGATATCGATCCTGCCGATCTGGCGTATAAAGCTCTCGCGGTTAACGTCAGCGATCTGGCCGCAATGGGCGCCGATCCCGCCTGGCTGACGCTGGCCCTGACGCTGCCAGAGGTGGATGAAGCCTGGCTGGAAGCCTTTAGCGACGCGCTGTTTGAACAGCTGAATTATTACGATATGCAGCTGATTGGCGGTGATACCACTGCCGGGCCGCTGTCGATGACGCTGGCGATCCACGGCTACGTGCCGCTTGGCCGCGCGCTGAAGCGATCGGGCGCAAAACCGGGCGACTGGATATACGTCACCGGTACGCCGGGCGACAGCGCGGCAGGGCTGGCTATCCTTCAGCACCGTTTAGCGGTTGAAAACGCTGACGATGCGGCGTATCTGGTGAAACGCCATCTGCGCCCGACGCCGCGCATTCTGCACGGTCAGGCGCTGCGCGAACGGGCAAGCTCGGCTATCGATCTCTCTGACGGGCTGATCTCGGATCTCGGGCATATCCTGAAGGCCAGCGGCGTGGGCGCGCGCGTTGACCTGGATCTGTTCCCGCTGTCAGAACAGCTGCTTCGCCATGTGGAACCTGACCAGGCGCTGCACTGGGCGCTTTCCGGTGGTGAAGACTACGAACTGTGCTTCACGGTGCCTGAACTCAACCGTGGAACGCTGGACGTGGCATTAGCGCATCTTGGCGCGAAGTTTACCTGCATCGGTCAGATCATGCCGGAGAGCGAAGGGCTGAAGTTTGTGAAGGACGGTGCGCCGGTGACGCTCGACTGGAAAGGGTACGATCACTTCGCGTGAGTTTGTGCGCACTGTACTGCCGGGTGGCGGCTTCGCCTTACCCGGCCTACAAAAGATGGGCTTATTTAAACCCTACCACCGGATGCGGCTGATATGGTGTTTCCAGCTCGGCAACCTGCTCCGGCGTCAGCGTGATATCCACCGCATTCAGCAGTTCGTCAAGCTGCTCCGCCCGGGATGTGCCGATAATCGGTGCCGCGACGCCGCGCTTGCCCAGCAGCCACGCCAGCGCCACCTGGGCGCGGGTTGCGCCGGTATCGTCGGCGATCCCGGCTAAGCGTTCGGCAATCAGTGCATCGCTGCCTTCGGTTCCTTCGTAGAGATTTTTCCCCACTTCATCCGATACCAGGCGAGCCGTGGTTTCTCCCCACGGACGGGTCAGGCGACCGCGCGCCAGCGGGCTCCACGGGATGACCGCGATGCCCTCCTGATGGCACAGGGGCAACATCTCGCGTTCTTCTTCACGGTAGATCAAGTTGTAGTGATCCTGCATGGTGACAAAGCGCGCCCAGCCGTGTTGCGCCTGGAGATCAAGCGCCTGGGCAAACTGCGACGCGTGCATAGACGACGCGCCGATGTAGCGTGCTTTCCCGGCTTTGACCACGTCGTTCAGCGCTTCGAGCGTCTCCTCGATCGGGGTGTTGTAATCCCAGCGGTGAATTTGCAGCAGATCGACGTAATCCATGTTCAGGCGTCTGAGGCTGTCATCAATGGATCGCAGGATCTGCGCGCGAGAAAGGCCCTGAGCCAGGTCACCTGACGGATAGTAGACCTTGGTGGCGACGACGATGTCATCGCGACGGGCAAAATCGCGCAGGGCGCGGCCAACAATCTCCTCGCTGCTGCCGTCGGAGTAGCTATTGGCGGTGTCAAAGAAGTTAATGCCGCCCTCAATGGCGCGTTTAATAATCGGACGGCTGCTCTCTTCCGGCAGCGTCCAGGCGTGGTTTCCGCGATCGGGTTCGCCAAAGGTCATGCATCCCAGACAAAGTCGGGAAACCTTAAGGTCCGTTTTTCCTAATGTTGTGTATTGCACGGTTCCGCTCCTGCAGTTTAAACAATACGTTTAAGCATAGCAGGAGCAGAACAGGGGGAGGGGGTCAGTCCAGCCAGCTGCGAATTTTGGCTTCGATCCCGACGGCGTCCAGGCCAATCGCCGCGCGGGCTTCGTCCTGAGTACCTTGCGGAATGAAATGGTCCGGCAGGCCGAGGTTTAGCACCGGCACGGCTTTACGATTTGCCATCAGCACTTCGTTCACGCCGCTGCCCGCGCCGCCCATGATGGCGTTTTCTTCCAGCGTGACCAGCACGTCATGCGTCTCAGCCATGCTCAGGATCAGAGCATCGTCGAGCGGCTTCACAAAGCGCATATCCACCAGGGTGGCGTTCAGCGTTTCAGCCACTTTGGCCGCCTCTGGCATCAGGGTGCCGAAGTTCAGAATCGCCACTTTTTCGCCGCGACGCTTCACCAGACCTTTACCGATCGCCAGCTTTTCCAGCGGCTTCAGCTCAACGCCAACCGCATTGCCGCGCGGGTAGCGAACCGCGCTTGGGCCGTCCTGATAGTGGTAGCCGGTAAACAGCATCTGACGACATTCGTTCTCGTCGCTTGGCGTCATGACAACCATATCCGGAATGCAGCGCAGGAACGACAGGTCAAATGCGCCCTGGTGCGTCTGGCCGTCGGCACCGACGATGCCCGCACGATCGATAGCAAACAGTACCGGCAGCTTCTGGATCGCCACGTCGTGGATCACCTGATCGTAGGCGCGCTGCAGGAAGGTGGAATAGATCGCGACAACCGGCTTGTAGCCGCCAATGGCCAGGCCCGCTGCAAACGTTACCGCGTGCTGCTCGGCAATCGCCACGTCGAAATACTGGTCAGGATATTTTCTGGAGAACTCCACCATGCCGGAGCCTTCACGCATGGCCGGGGTGATCGCCATCAGCTTGTTGTCTTTGGCGGCGGTTTCGCACAGCCAGTCGCCGAAGATTTTAGAATAGCTCGGCATGCCGCCGCTGCTTTTTGGCAGACAGCCGCTGGACGGGTCAAATTTCGGCACCGCGTGGAAGGTGATCGGATCTTTTTCCGCCGGTTCGTAGCCACGTCCTTTTTTGGTCATGATGTGCAGGAACTGCGGGCCCTTCAGGTCGCGCATGTTCTTGAGCGTGGTCACCAGGCCCAGCACGTCATGGCCGTCAACCGGGCCAATATAGTTAAAGCCCAGCTCTTCGAACAGGGTACCCGGCACGACCATGCCTTTGATGTGTTCTTCGGTACGCTTGAGCAGCTCTTTAATCGGCGGGACGCCGGAGAAGACTTTCTTGCCGCCTTCACGCAGCGAGGAGTAAAGCTTGCCGGAGAGCAGCTGCGCCAGATGGTTGTTCAGCGCGCCGACGTTCTCGGAGATCGACATTTCGTTATCGTTAAGGATAACCAGCATGTCCGGCTTGATGTCGCCCGCATGGTTCATGGCTTCGAAGGCCATGCCGGCAGTAATGGCACCGTCGCCAATCACGCAGACGGTGCGGCGCTGCTTGTTCTCTTTTTCGGCGGCAACGGCGATACCGATGCCCGCAGAAATGGAGGTAGAGGAGTGGCCGACGCTCAGCACGTCGTACTCGCTCTCGCCGCGCCACGGGAACGGGTGCAGGCCGCCTTTCTGACGAATGGTGCCAATTTTATCGCGACGTCCGGTCAGAATTTTGTGCGGATAAGCCTGGTGGCCCACGTCCCAGATGAGCTGATCGAACGGCGTGTTATAGACGTAGTGCAGCGCCACGGTCAGCTCTACCGTGCCAAGCCCGGAGGCGAAATGGCCGCTGGAGCGGCTTACGCTGTCGAGCAGGTAGCGACGCAGCTCGTCGCACAGCTTCGGCAGGCTCTCTTTCGGCAACAGACGTAACTCCTGGGTGGAGTCAACTAACGCCAGTGTCGGGTATTTGGCAATATCAAAACTCATCAAAGGCTCATCGAGATATATAGTTTATTTATTACGCTGGATGATATAGTCCGCTAGCGCTTCCAGTGCCGAGGTATCCAGCGATTGCGCGGCCAGCTGATTCAGCGACTGGCGGGCATCGTCAATCAGATCCCGGGCTTTACGTTGGGCTTGCTCAAGACCCAGCAGGGCGGGGTAGGTACTTTTGCCAAGCTGCTGGTCCGCACCCTGACGTTTACCCAATGTTGCAGTATCGCCCACCACATCCAGAATGTCATCCTGAACCTGGAATGCCAGACCGATACTTTCTGCGTATCTGTCCAGAATCGGCAGGGCTTTGCGCCCTTGCTCACCCGCGCTCAGCGCGCCCAGGCGAACGGCGGAACGAATCAATGCCCCTGTTTTATGGCGATGAATACGCTCCAGCTGTTCCAGATTAACCTGACGTCCTTCCGCTTCAAGATCCAATGCCTGGCCGCCGCACATGCCCGCCACGCCGCTGGCCATGGCCAGTTCGGAGATCATCGCCAGGCGGTCGCGATCGGCCACTTCCGCCATCGGCGCATCGCTCAGAATCGAGAAGGCCAGCGTTTGCAGGGCATCACCCGCCAGAATGGCATTCGCTTCGCCAAACTTGATATGGCAGGTGGGCTGACCCCGACGCAAATCGTCGTCGTCCATCGCCGGGAGATCGTCGTGGATCAGCGAGTAGGCGTGAATGCACTCAACGGCGGCTGCCGGGGCATCCAGCGTGTTATCGCTGATACCAAACATATTGCCTGTAGCGTACACCAGAAACGGGCGCAGGCGCTTTCCACCCAAGAGTGCGCCATAGTGCATGGCCTCAACCAGTGGAGTGTTCTGAAAAGGCTGTGGGGCAATAAAACGGCGCAGGGCGTCGTTGGCGCGTACGACGCGCGCCTCAAGCTCGTTGGCAAAATCCATTTACTCAGCGTCCGGTGTGAAAGGCGTGGTTTTCGCGTCTTCGCTGTCGGAAAGCAGGATCTGCACGCGCTGTTCGGCCTGCTGCAGCTTGACCTGCCCCTGGCGCGCCAGCTGCACGCCACGCTCGAATTCGTTGAGCGCCTCTTCCAGCGGGAGATCGCCGCTCTCAAGACGGGTAACGATTTGCTCCAGTTCATTCAGCGCAGTTTCGAAACTGGCCGGTGCGTCGTTCTTCTTCGGCATAGTGAATTGACTCTTATATTCTCAGCCCCGACATGGTAACGGACTCAGGGCAATTATCAAATAACGCGCAATGTGCACAGGAGCGGCGCGATGGTGGTATACTTGCGCGCCTGGATGCAGCCACGGGTGTGGGCTGCTGTACTCTTTTCCATTACAAGCCTTAATACGCTTGCCTAAGAAACATTGCCGCCATGAAGTTTATCATTAAATTGTTCCCTGAAATCACCATCAAAAGCCAATCTGTGCGTTTGCGCTTTATTAAAATTCTCACCGGGAACATTCGTAACGTATTAAAGCACTACGACGAAACCCTCGCCGTGGTGCGCCACTGGGACCACGTTGAGGTCCGTGCGAAAGACGAAAACAAGCGTCAGGATATTCGCGATGCGCTGACCCGCATTCCGGGGATCCACCATATTCTGGAAGTGGAGGATGTTCCGTTCAGCGATATGCACGACATCTTCGAAAAAGCGCTGGTTCAGTACCGCGACCAGATCGAAGGTAAAACCTTTTGCGTGCGCGTGAAGCGTCGCGGCAAGCACGAATTCAGCTCCATTGAAGTGGAACGTTACGTCGGCGGCGGTTTGAACCAGCACGTTGAGTCTGCGCGCGTGCGTCTGACGAACCCTGAAGTGACGGTTAACCTGGAGATCGAAAACGATCGCCTGCTGCTGGTGAAAGGGCGCTATGAAGGTATCGGCGGCTTCCCGATTGGCACCCAGGAAGACGTATTGTCCCTGATCTCCGGCGGCTTCGACTCCGGCGTCTCCAGCTATATGCTGATGCGTCGCGGCTGCCGCGTGCATTACTGCTTCTTCAACCTGGGCGGCGCGGCGCACGAAATCGGCGTTCGTCAGGTGGCACATTACCTGTGGAACCGCTTCGGCAGCTCCCACCGCGTGCGTTTCGTGGCGATCAACTTCGAACCTGTGGTCGGCGAAATCCTTGAAAAAGTGGACGACGGCCAGATGGGCGTCATCCTGAAGCGCATGATGGTGCGCGCGGCGTCCAAAGTGGCCGAACGCTACGGCGTGCAGGCGCTGGTCACCGGTGAAGCGCTGGGCCAGGTTTCCAGCCAGACGCTGACCAACCTGCGTCTGATCGACAACGTGTCTGATACGCTGATCCTGCGTCCGCTCATCTCCCACGATAAAGAGCATATCATCGATCTGGCGCGTGAAATCGGTACCGAAGATTTTGCCCGCACCATGCCGGAATACTGCGGCGTGATCTCAAAAAGCCCAACGGTGAAGGCGGTGAAGGCGAAGATCGAAGCCGAAGAAGAGAACTTCGATTTCAGCATCCTGGAAAAAGTGGTGGCGGAAGCCTCCAACATTGATATCCGCGAGATTGCCCAGCAGACCGAGCAGGACGTGGTTGAAGTGGAAACCGTGAGCGGTTTCGGCCCTGACGATGCGATTCTGGATATCCGCTCGATTGATGAGCAGGACGACAAGCCGCTGCAGGTTGAAGGCGTCGAGGTGGTTTCTCTGCCGTTCTACAAGCTGAGCACGAAGTTTGGCGACCTCGACCAGAGCAAAACGTATCTGCTGTGGTGCGAGCGCGGGGTGATGAGCCGACTGCAGGCGCTGTATCTGCGCGAGCAGGGTTTTGCCAATGTGAAGGTGTATCGCCCGTAGTTTCTCGCCCGGTGGCGCTTCGCTTACCGGGCCTACGGTACCGTGCATTCGTAGGCCGGGTAAGGCGTAGCCGTCACCCGGCTTTTTTTATGCACTACTCTTCATAGTAATTATAAATCCCCGCCGGCATCACCAGCGATGACGCCACTTCGTAGGCCTTCTCGCGCCCGACCAGCAGGTCAATAATCTTTAAGCCAAAATCAATGGCGGTGCCCGGGCCCTGGCTGGTCAGCAGGTTGACGCGCGGGTCCCAGACGACGCGTTTATCCACCCAGTGCTCGTCCGGGATCGTATCCTTAAGCCCCGGGAAGCCGGTCATATTGCCGATGGGGAAGATATCGTGCGGAACCAGAACCGTTCCGGCGGCGGCGCAGATGGCTGCGACGATACGGCCGGATAGATGAAACTGACGCACGGTCTCCACCAGCAGCGGGCTGTCGCGGAAACATTCCGCGCCTTTTAAGCCGCCGGGCAGCACGATGATGTCGAAATCTCCGTCCGCCACGTGTACCAGCGGGGCATCCGCGAGGATTTTTACCCCGCGTGAACAGGTGATTGCCAGATTGCCGTCGCTGGCAACGCTGGCGGTGGTGACCTTAATGCCGCCGCGCACCATCAAATCAATGGCGGTGACCGCTTCCATCTCTTCGCTACCATGGGCGAGGCATACCAGTGCTGACGCGCTCATATTCATTTTCCTTACGTTTTACCCGATCGTACAGGCGGGCGTTTTCCGGCACCGCGATACCGTGCGCACGGGCGCGCTTTAGCAGATAGCCGGTGATGTAGTCGATTTCGGTGTGGCGTAACGCCCGCACGTCCTGCAGCATCGAGGAGATGTTTTCTGCAGTGCTATCAATCACCTGCTCGACATAATAGCGTAAATCATCCGCCGAGGTGTGTAAGCCCTCACGCTCAACGACCGAAGCCACCTCTTCGCACAGCGCCGCGATTTCCTGCGGATGGTTTTTTAGCGCGCCGTTTGGACAGTCCCATAGCGCCGTCAGCGGGTTGATCACGCAGTTTACCGCCAGCTTGCGCCACAGCTGAGGGCGGATGTTGTTGTGCCAGGCGACATCCGGCAATACGTTCTGCAGCACGTCGGCGAGATAGCTGTAGTCCCCATCCTGCGTCCTCGCGGGGCCAATATGCGTCACGCCGCTGGCAACGTGCACGATAATATTGCCGTCGCGACGCGCGGCGTGCGTCGTTGTCGCCATCAGCAGAGGCTGCGCAACGCTTTTCAACTCATCAATGGTCCCCATGCCGTTATGCAGCAGCAGAATGGGCGAAGTGGAGGGGAGCTGCGCCGCCAGCGTCTTTACCGCGTCTGAGACCTGCCACGCCTTGAGCGTCACCAGCAGGAGGTCGCTTTTTGCCAGGAAATCGGGATCGTTCGCGGTGAGGGATTCGTTAAAGATACTTCCGTCTTCGCTAATCAGGTTTACACTGCAATAGGGCTGGGGCACGCGCAGCCAGCCCTGAACCTCATGTCCGTGCTTGCACAGCGCGGTCATCCACAGCTGACCAAGCGCTCCGCATCCGAGCACCGTAATTTTCATTGTTCCTCCTCACCTGCAACTGCGCCAGGTGTTACAGCTTAATTATACAGCTAAGCTTCTGTTGAGTTATGCCTCGTAGCGGGTATTATGCAACGCAACAAAAGTGAAGGGAGAAGAAAAGATGCCATCTTTCGATATTGTTTCCGAAGTTGATATCCAGGAAGTTCGCAACGGCGTTGAGAACGCAACCCGCGAAGTTGAGTCACGTTTCGATTTTCGTGGCGTTGAGGCGTCGTTTGAGCTGAACGACGCAAATAAGACCATTAAGGTGCTGAGCGAATCTGATTTCCAGGTGAATCAGCTGCTCGACATTCTGCGCGCCAAGCTGTTAAAGCGCGGCATCGAAGGAACGTCTCTGGACGTGCCGGAAGAGTTTGTGCACAGCGGCAAGAACTGGTTTGTTGAAGCCAGGCTGAAGCAGGGCATCGAGAGTGCGGTGCAGAAGAAGATCGTGAAGCTCATCAAAGACAGCAAGCTGAAGGTTCAGGCGCAGATCCAGGGCGAAGAGATTCGCGTGACCGGTAAGTCCCGCGACGACCTCCAGTCCGTAATGGCGCTGGTGCGCGGCGGCGATCTGGGACAGCCGTTCCAGTTTAAAAACTTCCGCGATTAATACAATAAAGCCCGGCTTCACCGGGCTTTTTTTACGCCTTTAAGGCCTGCTCGACCTCGAAGCGGTTGGTCACCTTGCTGTCTATTTTGACGTAAGCGCTGCGCTCTTCCGGGACAATCAACACCTCCGTCACGCCCTCTTTGACTTCCAGACGCTGCTTAAGCGCGTCGCTGATTTCCACATCCTCCGGAATTTCAACCCGCAGGCTGCTCACGTAGCGCGGCTCTTTCATGGTGCTGGCAACCAGCAGCCAGACCGTTGCCAGCAGCGCACCGGCGAGAAACACGGTTTGAGAGTCAAACAGACCGTCCACCCAGCCGCCGAGCGAGCCGCCGATCGCCACGCCAAGGAACTGGCTGGTGGAGTAGATGCCCATCGCCGTGCCTTTGTAACCGGCGGGGGACTCTTTGCTGATCAGCGACGGGAGCAGGGCTTCCATCAGGTTAAAGGCCAGGAAGAACAGCTGCACGCCGGCAATCAGCTCCCAGAAGTGCGGACCGGCACCCCAGAGCACAATCTCGGCAATCAGCAGGACCGCCACGCAGCCCACGAAGACGCGCTTCATTTTGCGCTTCACTTCGGCGTAGATGATGAACGGCACGACGGAGACAAACGAAATCAGCATCGTGACCAGATAGATTTTCCAGTGCTCAGACGCCGGGAAACCCGCAGCGGCAAGCTGGCCGGGCAGGGCGACAAAGGTCGACATCAGTAGGATGTGCAGACACATAATGCCAAAATTGAGCTTCAGCAGGCGCGGCTCGACAATCACTTTGCTAAAGCAGCCTTTTACCATCCCCGATTCACGGTTCAGAACATGGTTCTTGCTGTCCGGCACCACCCACAGGGTTAAGGCAATGCCGATGGTGGCCAGCACGGCAATCATCCAGAACAGGGCGTGCAGGCCCAGCTTGTGCGTGATGATGGGGCCCAGCACCATCGCAATCGCAAACGTCACGCCAAAGCTGACGCCGATAAACGCCATCGCTTTGGTGCGGTTTTGCTCGCGCGTTAAGTCTGACAGCAGCGCCATGACGGCGGCGGCAATCGCGCCGGAACCCTGCAGGGCGCGGCCGAGAATAATTCCCCAGATGGAGTGGGAGAGGGCGGCAATCACGCTTCCGAGCACAAAGACCAGCAGCCCGCCGACGATCAGCGGCTTGCGGCCCACCCGGTCCGAGAGCAGGCCAAAGGGGATCTGGAACACCGCCTGCGCCAGACCGTAGATGCCGATCGCGAGCCCAATCAGCGCCTCGCTAGCCCCCTGCAGCGCCATACCGTACGTGGTCAGAACAGGCAGGACCATAAACATGCCGAGCATCCGTAGCGAGAAGACAGTCCCTAAGCCCCAGGTCGCGCGAAGCTCGCCTGGCGTCATTTTATAATCGTTCATTACCACCTCAGTTCAAAAGCAGGCACTAGTTTAGGCGGGGTGTTAATTGCGGTAAATAGGCGTTTGTTTAAGAGATATTACCGTCGTGCAAAACCGGGTCGGGTGGCGGCGATGCCTTACCCGACCTACCGATCCCGTATGCCCGTGCAAGCGTAGCGCCGCCGGGCAAAAAAAAAGCCAGGTGATTAACCTGGCTTTTTCAATTCAGCACGCTTACCAGACGTAAGTCAGCAGGTTATGTGAATCCGGCACCATGAAGTCTACGGACATCATCACGGACAGCGAGGTGATGGCAACAATCGAGAACACAAACAGCTTGCGCGCCCAGACTTTGTCATCTTCCACTTTGTAGCCGCGCAGCGCCATACCGAGCCACCAGACGCTCACCGCTGCCGCTACCGCCAGATATTTATACCCGGCGTAACCACCCAGAGAGAGCATCAGCGTTGCCACGGCAAAGGCGATGATGTACAGCGTGATGTGGTTCTTGGCAACGGAGATGCCTTTCACGACCGGCAGAACCGGGATGTTCGCTGCCTGATAATCCTTAAAGCGGAAAATCGCGATGGCATAGGAGTGCGGCATCTGCCACAGGCTAAAGATAGCCAGCAGGATCAGCGCACCGCTGTCGAACTCGTTCGTGACCGCGCAGTAGCCAATCACCGGCGGCGCAGCGCCGGAGAGAGAACCAATCAGCGTGCCGTAGACGGAGTGACGTTTCATATACAGGCTATAGACGCCCACATACACCACGAACCCCATCACCCCCAGCCAGCAGGCCAGCGGGTTAGCACCAAACCACAGCAGCATAAAGCCAGCAATACCCAGCAAGGTGGCGTACACCAGCGAGACGGAAGGGGCGATCAGGCCTTTCACCAGCACCCGATTTTTGGTCCTTTCCATCTTCTTGTCGATATCCATGTCGATGTAGTTGTTAAATACACAACCGGACGCAACAACCAGTGACACACCGACCAGCGTGTAGATAAAGAGGGTGTAATCAATGCTGCCCTTAGAGGCCAGCAGGAACCCTCCGATCACGGAGATCAGGTTGCCAAAGATGATGCCTGGTTTCGTAACTTGCAGGTATTGCTTAAACATACTCGCCGCTCTTAGTGAACCATCATGTTGTAGTTGAGGTTCCACATAATCCAGATGGAACCGACTACCAGGATAGCGATGATAATCACGGTAAAGATAAAGGCGGTCATATTCCAGCCTTCATCGGACTTGGTGTTCATGTGCAGGAAGCAAACCAGATGCACCAGAATCTGAATCACCGCGGTCACCAGGATTGCACCCAGGATAACCGGCTTAGACGCAGAACCGCTCATCACCATCCAGAACGGGATCACCGTCAGAATGATCGACAGGATGAAACCTGTCATGTAGGTTTTTACGCTGCCGTGGGAAGCGCCATGATCGTTAGAATGACTCATTACATCGCCCCCATCAGATAAACAACAGAGAACACACAGATCCACACCACGTCCAGGAAGTGCCAGAACAGGCTCAGGCACAGGATACGGGTACGGTTAGTGCTGGTCAGGCCGCGACGGGAGATCTGGAACATCAGTACTGCCATCCAGATCAGACCCGAGGTCACGTGAAGACCGTGGGTGCCGACCAGCGCGAAGAACGCTGACAGGAAGCCACTGCGATCCGGACCAAAACCTTCCATAATCAGGTGATGGAATTCATAGATTTCCATCCCGATAAATCCAGCACCAAACAGCCAGGTCAACGCCAGCCAGGAGACAACCTGGCTCTTGTTGTTTTTGTACATGGCGATAGCCGCCATGCCGTAGGTGATGGAGCTGAATAACAGCAGTGCGGTTTCAACCAGAACGAACGGCAGTTCAAAGATGTCCTTGCCGGTCGGGCCGCCCGCCGTGCCGTTCACCAGAACGGCATAGGTCGCGAACAGACAGCAGAACAGAATGCAGTCGCTCATCAGGTAGATCCAGAAGCCGAAGACTTTGGTCGGTCCTGTATCGTGGTGCGCATGTTCATGCGCGTGGGCAGTTGAGTGCGCCAGAGTATCAGTTGCCATTTTTCAGCCCCGCTTTAGAAATCTCGTCGAAATGCTGATTTTCCAGCTTCTCGACTTCACGGACTGGTACGTAGTAGTCCACGTCCTCGTCAAAGCTCTTCACAATCCAGCTGATTACGATGCCGGCGAAGCCAACAATCGCCATCCACCAGATGTGCCAGATCATTGCGAAACCAAATACCGTTGCGAAGGCGGCAATAACAATGCCCGCACCGCTGTTTTTCGGCATGTGGATCTCTTCGTAATGAGCAGGTTGCTTGTACGCTTCACCTTTTTCTTTCATTTCCCAGAATGCGTCGCGTTCATGAACCTGCGGCACGATGGCAAAGTTATAGAAAGGCGGTGGAGAAGAGGTTGCCCACTCCAGCGTACGGCCACCCCATGGGTCACCGGTCAGGTCACGGTTCTGGTCGCGGTCACGAATAGACACGTAGAACTGAATCAGCTGAGACGCGATACCGCAGGCAATCAGCACGGCGCCGCCCGCTGCAACCATCAGCATTGGGTGGAACTGTGGATCGATCTGCTGGCTCAGACGACGGGTCATACCCATGAAGCCCAGCACGTACAGCGGCATAAATGCCACGAAGAAGCCGATGATCCAGAACCAGAACGCGCGTTTACCCCATTTTTCGTTCAGCGTGAAGCCGAACGCTTTTGGCCACCAGTAGGTTACGCCAGCGAAGCAGCCGAAGACCACGCCACCGATGATAACGTTATGGAAGTGCGCAATCAGGAACAGGCTGTTGTGCAGAACGAAGTCAGCGCCCGGTACCGCCAGCAGTACGCCGGTCATCCCACCTACGGAGAAGGTGACGATGAAGCCGATGGTCCACAGCATCGCTGAGTGGAACACGATACGGCCCTGGTACATGGTGAACAGCCAGTTGAAGATCTTCACCCCGGTCGGGATGGCGATAATCATGGTGGTGATACCGAAGAAGGCGTTTACGTTCGCGCCCGCACCCATGGTGAAGAAGTGGTGCAGCCAAACGATGAACGACAGAACGGTAATACACACGGTTGCCCACACCAGAGAGGTGTAACCAAACAGACGTTTACGCGAGAAGGTTGCCGCGATTTCGGAGAACACACCGAACACAGGCAGAACCAGAATGTACACTTCCGGGTGACCCCAGGCCCAAATCAGGTTGATGTACATCATCATGTTGCCACCCATATCGTTCGTGAAGAAATGGGTGCCCAGGTAGCGGTCCAGGGTCAGCAGCGCGATGGTGACGGTCAGAATTGGGAATGACGCGATAATCAGGATGTTGGCGCACAGAGATGCCCAGGTAAATACCGGCATCTTGAACATGGTCATGCCAGGGGCACGCATCTTGATAATGGTCACGAAGAAGTTAATACCGGTCAGGGTAGTACCGACACCGGAGAGCTGAAGCGCCCAAATCCAGTAGTCGACGCCAACGCCCGGACTGTACTCAATTCCTGACAGCGGCGGATAAGCCAGCCAGCCGGTCTGAGCGAATTCGCCCACGCCCAGTGACAGGTTAACCAGGATAACGCCGACAACCGTGAACCAGAAGCTCAGGTTATTCAGGAACGGGAACGCCACGTCGCGCGCGCCAATCTGCAGCGGAACGACTACGTTCATCAGACCGATAACCAGCGGCATCGCCACGAAGAAGATCATGATAACGCCGTGGGCGGTAAAGATCTGATCGTAGTGGTGCGGCGGCAGGAAGCCGGCTTCACCCGCAGAAGCGAGTGCCTGCTGGCTACGCATCATGATCGCATCCGCAAAGCCACGAATTAACATGACGATACCGACGATGCAGTACATGATACCGAGTTTTTTGTGGTCAACCGAAGTCAGCCACTCGTTCCACAGGTAGCTCCACTTACCGAAGTAAGTGATCAGGGCCAGTAAGGCCGCGCCACCAATGATAATTGCAGCCACCGTAACCACGATAATCGGTTCATGGTAGGGCACTGCATCCAGTGTCAATTTTCCGAACATTTTCTTCCTCGGCCCCTTAGTGAGCGGTTTCCGCGTGGCTCATGTCCATGCCTTCCATACCTTCGTGCGCGCTGTGCTCGCCTTCAGGCTGGGTCATGTCCATGCTCTTGCCGTGATCCATAAATTTGCCAATAACGTCTTTGAACAAATCAGGTTTCACATTAGAGAAGTACTCCACCTTGTTGTATTCGCTAGGTGCAGCCACTTTTTCGAACGCCGCCATGTCAGACATGGTGTTTGGAGACTGCTTCGCTTTTTCAACCCACTGGTCGAAAGCGGCACGGTCTGGCGTTGCAATAGCTTTGAACTTCATACCTGAGAAGCCCGGGCCGCTATAGCTGGCGGAGATACCATCATAGGTGCCTGCTTCATTCGCGATCAGGTGCAGGTTGGTCTGCATACCGGCCATCGCGTAAATCTGGCTACCCAGACGTGGGATGAAGAAGGAGTTCATTACGGAGTTGGAGGTCACTTTGAACTGAACCGGAGTGTTCGCCGGGAAGGCGATTTCATTCACGGTAGCAATACCCTGCTCTGGATAGATGAAGAACCATTTCCAGTCCATGGAGACCACTTCAATGGTAATAGGTTTCTCATCGTGAACCAGTGGTTTGCTTGGCTCAAGTGCGTGAGTGGTTTTCCAGGTCAGTACGGCAAGGAACAGGATGATCAGGATAGGTACCGTCCAGACCACAGCTTCCACTTTATTGGAGTGTGACCAGTTAGGGCTATACTTCGCATCTTTATTGCTCGCACGATACTTCCAGGCGAAACCAACAGCCATCAAAATGGCAGGAATAACCACAATCAACATCAGGCCAAAAGCCGTCAGTATCAGTGAACGTTGTTCCAGTCCAATCTGTCCTTTGGGGTCTAGTAGTGCAGAATCGCAGCCACTGAGTAATACAGTGCCCGCGAATAATGACAACCATCCCAAACTTTTATTGTATTTCCCGAGTCTCATTTAACGACCTCAATTCCACGGAGTCTGGTGGCGTTTAAAGTGTGCGGGCATTTTACGGGAAGGTTACATTACTGTAAACATCATTAGGCCTGTGTCAGGAAGGTGTTACTGGGTTCTGCCGCACGTGTCACAAGTGTTGCAAATTATGTCGAATTTTATGACCGAAGCCGCATGGCGTGGGCTTTATAACGAAAGGACCCCCAAGCATACCTTAAAAGGGGCAATTGGTATAACCATTGTTAAAAATAAACAAAAAATTAACAATTAATTATCAATAAAAAGACATCTAAAAAACGAAAAATCAAACTATCGAATGCTGAATCGTTTAATGAAAAATAGTGTTTTGGAACCGTAGCCAATAATTTCCAAATCCTATCCCGCACAAAACAACAAATATTTTTTTTACTGGTGTTGGCTATTTCGCCGTTATAATTTCGCTTAGTGATTACAACGGGAAATAACCTTTCGCCTTTTTCTTCAGGTCATCTGCGTTTTACGCAACGCCATGAAATCGAGTAGTCCCCCGGTCAGGATCCCGGCGATAGCCAGCAGCGCGCCAGCGTCCAGCAGCAGGGCTTCGAACGGCAGTGCCAGCGACGTGCTGGCGTGAATAATCAGCACCACAAGCCAGAGTGCCAGCGCAACGCAGCCCGCCATTAACAGGCATAACGCAAAACGGTAGGCGCGGTGATATTCCGTGCGCGGCATAAAGTGCTCTGTCCGCTGGGTATATTCCAGCGTCTGACGGCAGACCAGCAGCAATAAAATTCCCGGCACGGCAGCCACGACCGAAAAGAGATAAAAGGTTGGCCAACCGTGGGCTTCTACGAACCAGCCGGCAATCGGGCCAACGTACACGCGGCCAACGGCGGAGAGCGCCGAGAGCAGCGCGAACTGGGTAGCGGAAAACGACTTGTTGCACAGGGTCATCAGCAGGGCGACAAATGCCGCTGTGCCCATGCCGCCGCAGAGGTTTTCGAAGAACACCGCCGCGGCCATGCTGATCGTATGTTTGTCGGTGATCGACAGCAGCCAGTAGCCAGCGTTAGAGGCGCCCTGAAGGATGCCGAAAATCAACAGCGCGCGGAACAGCGTCAGGCGCTGCATCAGCACGCCGCCATACAGCGCCCCGACAATGGTCGCAAACAGCCCCAGCGTTTTATTCACCACGCCCACTTCCCCGGCGTCAAAACCAACACCGCGGATCAGGAAGGTGGTGGTCAGGCTCATGGCAAAGGCATCGCCCAGCTTGTAAAGGACGATAAGTAGCAGGATCAGCCAGGCGTTGTTGCGGCCAAAGAAGTCTCGCAGCGGTTCGGCAACGGCCTGCTCCAGCGAGCGGGGAACCGGGATAACATCGCTCGGTTCGGGCGCGAAGAGCGTTGCGATAATGCAGGGGATCAGCAGGGCGGCCATCAGCCAGTACATGCCCTGCCAGCCGAGGTAACGGTCGGCCAGCCACAGCGCCAGCCCGCCGGAGACCAGCATCCCAAGGCGATAGCCCAGCACGCTAATGGCGGCCCCTGCGCCGCGCTCTTCCGCAGGTAATACGTCCGTCTTCCAGGCGTCGAACACGATATCCTGAGAGGCGGAACAGAAGGCTATGACTACCGCAAGCGCGGCCATCCAGCGAAGCTGCGTGGTGGGTTCAAGAAAACCCATTCCCGCAATGGCCAGCAGCAGCAGGATCTGCGTCATCACCAGCCAGCCGCGTCGACGCCCGAGGAATGGCGGCGTGTAGCGATCCATGACCGGAGACCACAGGAACTTAAAGACATAGGCCTGGCCCACAAGCGAGAAGAAGCCGATGGTTTTAAGATCGATATTCTCAACCGTCATCCACGCCTGAAGCGTGCCGGAGGTGAGCGCGAGGGGTAAACCCGAGGCAAAGCCAAGAATCAGCAGAATCGCTGATTTCGGTTGCTGGAAAATGCGTAAGTAATGACTGGACATGTTTTATAAAACTGACCCGGTGATGCACCGGGTCAGCGAGCGGGATTAACGCGCGTTCTGCTTGATGAAGTCGTGAATGCTGGTGTCCTGCGCCATATCGGAAATGGTATCCGTCAGCACGCTGTTAACCGCATCAGCAATATTTTTATTCGACGCCTGGAACGCGCCTTCGACAGAGTAGCTCGCACGGTAGTTCTTGGTCATCTTGTTGCCGGTCTTCGCGGTTGCGATGATGGCGATATCCGCTTTAGTGGCGATGTTGTAGCGTACGTTACCCTGAGAGACGTCAGCGTACAGGTTGTTCACGATGATCTGCAGATCTACCGCGCCGCTTGGGCCAACCATATAGCCACGGGAGGTCATCTGTTTCTCCAGCACTTCCTGCAGCAGGAAGCGCAGGTCGCGGGAAGCGGTCAGGGTCACCTGCTGGTTATCGCGGGTCACTTTTGCCAGGGCCTGATCCTGACGCTGATCGGCACCGTTAATGCTCACGGTAACGCCCATCAGGCTTGGGTCCTGCTGAGGCAGCGTGATTTTTGGTGAGACATCAATGGTGGTCGGCGGGGTAGCGCAGCCTGCCAGCATAAAAAGGGCTACCAACGGAAAGAAGAGTTTTTTTAACATTTTCGGGTTCTCAACGAATCGTAAGCATATAAAGAGAAAAATTGTCGCCATCATAACATCGCCAACGGCGAGGGGAAGTGGTCAACGCATGTAAATTCATCGCCTTGTCCGAAATCTGACCAGTTCCCCGATTTTCCCAATCCGTGTATGACAAAAGGTATGAGTTTCACAGTGAACTTCATTCGTTTGAATGAGAAAATCAGACGAAAGCTAAATATTTGTTGTCAAGGTGTAATGGAAACGGTAAAAGCGGCTAACATTTAAAGGGATGGGTGACATCCTGGCGTTGTCGGAGGAGTAATTTCATGATGATACGTGAGCATATAGAAGATAAATTAAGGGCAGCGTTCAACCCTGTGTTCCTCGAAGTCGTCGACGAAAGCTATCGTCATAACGTGCCGGCAGGTTCTGAAAGCCACTTTAAAGTGGTTCTGGTCAGCGATCGCTTCACGGGAGAACGTTTCCTGAATCGACACCGCTTGATCTACAGCACCTTGACGGAAGAACTCTCCACGACCGTGCATGCGCTGGCACTGCATACTTACACCATTAAGGAATGGGAAGGTTTGCAGGATACGGTCTTCGCATCGCCGCCCTGTCGCGGTGCAGGCACTATCGCCTGATAAATCGGATTTGCAACGGCTGGAGCTTTTCCAGTATGTTGCTTACAGATTTCCTCAAAACGGCCTCCGGGCCGTTTTGTTTTGTCTGAGTTTTGAGCGGATGGTGCGATTTTAAGGCTAAAAATAGCCTTAAAGTGTGAAAAAAGCCGCAGCAACATGCTCCAACCGTTCTCGACTCACCTAAGTGATGCCGCTATAATGCCGCGTCTTATTGAATGTCTTCGGGATGATTCTGGCGACAGGGAATGTGAATCTGCACTAAGAGAGCATCCCGGTATAACAGACAGATTCAGAGTTGACCGAGCACTGTGATTTTTTTGAGGTAACAAGATGCAAGTTTCAGTTGAAACCACTCAAGGCCTTGGCCGCCGTGTAACGATTACTATCGCTGCTGACAGCATCGAAACTGCTGTGAAAAGCGAGCTGGTCAACGTAGCAAAAAAAGTACGTATTGACGGCTTCCGCAAGGGCAAAGTACCAATGAATGTTGTTGCTCAGCGTTATGGCGCTTCCGTGCGTCAGGATGTGCTGGGTGAACTGATGAGCCGTAACTTTATTGATGCGATCATCAAAGAAAAAATCAATCCGGCCGGTGCGCCAAACTACGTTCCAGGCGAATACAAACTGGGCGAAGACTTCACCTACTCCGTAGAGTTCGAAGTGTACCCGGAAGTTGAGCTGAAAGGTCTGGAATCTATCGAAGTTGAAAAGCCAATTGTCTCCGTGACTGACGAAGACGTTGACGGCATGCTGGATACCCTGCGCAAGCAGCAGGCTAACTGGAAAGAGAAAGACGGCGCTGTTGACGCGGAAGACCGTGTCACCATCGACTTCACCGGTTCTGTAGACGGCGAAGAGTTCGAAGGCGGCAAAGCGTCTGACTTCGTACTGGCAATGGGCCAGGGTCGTATGATCCCAGGCTTCGAAGACGGTATCAAAGGCCACAAGGCTGGCGAAGAGTTCACCATCGACGTGACCTTCCCGGAAGAGTACCACGCTGAAAACCTGAAAGGTAAAGCAGCGAAGTTCGTGATCAACCTGAAGAAAGTGGAAGAGCGCGAACTGCCAGAACTGACTGAAGAGTTCATCAAGCGTTTCGGCGTTGAAGATGGTTCCGTAGCGGGTCTGCGTACCGAAGTGCGTAAGAACATGGAACGCGAGCTGAACGGTGCTGTGCGTAACCGTGTGAAATCTCAGGCGATCGAAGGTCTGGTGAAAGCCAACGAAATCGACGTTCCAGCTGCCCTGATCGACAGCGAAATCGACGTTCTGCGCCGTCAGGCTGCACAGCGTTTCGGTGGCAACCAGCAGCAAGCGATGGAACTGCCGCGCGAGCTGTTCGAAGAGCAAGCCAAACGTCGCGTTGTGGTTGGCCTGCTGCTGGGCGAAGTGATTCGTACCCACGAGCTGAAAGCTGACGAAGAGCGTGTGAAAGGCCTGATCGAAGAGATGGCGTCTGCATACGAAGATCCATCAGAAGTGATCGAGTTCTACGGTAAGAACAAAGAGCTGATGGACAACATGCGCAACGTTGCCCTGGAAGAGCAGGCTGTTGAAGCGGTACTGGCGAAAGCGAAAGTGACCGAAAAAGCGACCTCTTTCAACGAACTGATGAACCAGCAGGCGTAATTTCGCCCCAACGGTTTAAAGTTTGAACAGAAAACCCGTTGCCTTGCGGCAGCGGGTTTTTTTTATCGCAGCCTGAGCCCAGGAAGAGTGCTAAAACGCCCTTTCGGTGTTAGCGTAACAACAAAAGGTTGTTATGCTTGAAATAGGGCACTGCGAACCCCATAAGTACGTAATCATGATGAATGAGACTGGCTGATAATCCGTCCGTAAGGTTACAATCAGTACAGCAGGTGTTTTCAATTTTGATCCAGGAGACGGAAATGTCATACAGTGGCGAACGAGATAACTTTGCACCCCATATGGCGCTGGTGCCAATGGTTATTGAACAGACCTCACGTGGTGAGCGTTCTTTTGATATCTATTCCCGTCTGCTCAAGGAACGCGTTATCTTTCTGACCGGCCAGGTAGAAGACCACATGGCTAACCTGATCGTGGCGCAGATGCTGTTTCTGGAAGCGGAAAACCCGGAAAAAGACATTTATCTGTACATTAACTCCCCGGGTGGCGTGATTACAGCAGGGATGTCCATTTATGACACCATGCAATTCATCAAACCGGATGTCAGCACCATCTGTATGGGTCAGGCTGCATCTATGGGCGCGTTCCTGTTAACGGCAGGGGCGAAGGGCAAGCGTTTCTGCTTGCCGAATTCCCGCGTGATGATTCACCAGCCGCTGGGCGGTTACCAGGGGCAGGCGACGGATATTGAAATCCACGCCCGCGAAATTCTGAAAGTAAAAGCGCGCATGAATGAACTTATGGCGCAGCATACGGGTCAACCCCTCGAGCAGATCGAGCGCGATACCGAGCGCGATCGCTTCCTCTCTGCTTCAGAGGCAGTTGAGTACGGCTTAGTCGACTCCGTGTTGACCCATCGTAATTGATGCCCGCGACGCGAGTGTGCCGCTATACTAAGGTAGGGCGGCACGCTGCTGAATGCAGCTTGCGTCTTAGAATGGCATTTGCGTCGTCATGTGCGGCACAAAGAACTTAAAAAGAGGTTTGGACTCATGACAGATAAACGCAAAGATGGTTCGGGCAAACTGCTGTACTGCTCTTTTTGCGGCAAAAGCCAGCATGAAGTGCGTAAACTGATTGCCGGGCCGTCCGTGTATATCTGCGACGAATGCGTCGATTTATGTAACGACATCATTCGCGAAGAGATTAAAGAAGTCGCACCGCACCGTGAGCGCAGCGCGCTGCCAACGCCGCATGAAATTCGTCATCACCTTGACGACTACGTCATCGGCCAGGAGCAGGCCAAGAAAGTGCTGGCGGTAGCGGTCTATAACCACTACAAACGTCTGCGTAACGGCGATACCAGCAACGGCGTAGAACTGGGTAAAAGTAACATTCTGCTGATCGGCCCAACCGGTTCCGGTAAAACGCTGCTGGCTGAAACCCTGGCGCGTCTGCTTGATGTTCCGTTCACTATGGCGGATGCCACTACCCTGACCGAGGCCGGTTATGTGGGTGAGGATGTCGAAAACATCATCCAGAAACTGCTGCAGAAGTGTGATTACGACGTACAGAAAGCCCAGCGCGGGATTGTTTATATCGATGAGATCGACAAGATCTCCCGTAAATCAGACAACCCGTCCATCACCCGTGACGTGTCCGGTGAAGGCGTGCAGCAGGCGCTGCTGAAGCTGATCGAGGGTACGGTTGCCGCCGTTCCACCGCAGGGGGGGCGTAAACATCCGCAGCAGGAGTTCCTGCAGGTTGATACTTCCAAGATCCTGTTTATCTGTGGCGGCGCGTTTGCCGGTCTGGACAAAGTCATCTCCCACCGTGTTGAAACCGGCTCCGGCATTGGTTTTGGCGCAACGGTGAAATCGACGGCTGAAAAACCGAACGAAGGCGAGCTGCTGTCTCAGGTTGAACCGGAAGATCTGATCAAATTCGGTCTGATCCCAGAATTCATCGGTCGTCTGCCGGTTGTGGCAACGCTGAATGAGCTGAGCGAAGAGGCGCTGATCCAGATCCTGAAAGAACCAAAAAATGCGCTGACCAAGCAGTATCAGGCGCTGTTCAATCTGGAAGGCGTTGACCTGGAATTCCGCGACGAAGCGCTGGATGCGATTGCCAAGAAAGCGATGGTTCGTAAAACCGGTGCCCGTGGTCTGCGTTCTATCGTTGAAGCGGCACTGCTCGACACCATGTACGATCTGCCGTCGATGGAAGACGTTGAGAAAGTGGTGATTGACGAGTCGGTCATCAGCGGTCAAACCAAGCCGCTGCTGATTTACGGCAAGCCGGAAGCACAGCAGGCATCTGGCGAATAATTCACCAAATCATACAAGCAGTTAATCAAAAAGGGGGGATTTTATCTCCCCTTTACTTTTTCCGTATTCATAGCGTTGAATGTGTGGGAAACATCCCCATATACTGGATACATGTTAATGGTTATGTGAAGCACAGTGACATGACCAGCTTACCTGGCGGACACTAACTAAGAGAGAGCTCTATGAATCCTGAGCGTTCTGAACGCATTGAAATCCCCGTATTGCCGTTGCGCGATGTGGTGGTTTATCCGCACATGGTCATACCCTTATTTGTAGGGCGGGAAAAATCTATCCGTTGCCTCGAAGCCGCTATGGATCATGATAAAAAAATCATGCTGGTGGCGCAGAAAGAAGCATCAACGGATGAGCCGGGTGTAAACGATCTTTTCACCGTCGGGACCGTGGCCTCTATTTTGCAGATGCTGAAGCTGCCTGACGGCACCGTGAAGGTGCTGGTAGAAGGGCTGCAGCGTGCGCGTATTACCACTCTGTCAGACGACGGCGAGCACTTCTCTGCGAAGGCAGAGTACCTTGATTCGCCTGAACTTGATGAGCGCGAGCAGGAAGTGCTGGTGCGCACCGCGATTAGCCAGTTTGAAGGCTATATCAAGCTGAACAAGAAAATCCCACCAGAAGTGCTGACGTCGCTGAACAGCATCGACGATCCTGCGCGTCTGGCGGACACCATCGCTGCACACATGCCGCTGAAGCTGGCTGACAAACAGTCCGTACTGGAAATGTCCGACGTTAACGAACGTCTGGAATACCTGATGGCGATGATGGAGTCTGAAATCGATCTGCTGCAGGTTGAGAAGCGTATTCGCAACCGCGTGAAAAAGCAGATGGAGAAATCTCAGCGTGAGTACTATCTGAATGAGCAGATGAAGGCCATTCAGAAAGAACTGGGCGAGATGGACGACGCGCCGGACGAAAACGAAGCGCTGAAGCGTAAGATCGACGCGGCGAAAATGCCGAAAGAGGCGAAAGAGAAGGCCGAAGCGGAACTGCAGAAGCTGAAAATGATGTCTCCAATGTCGGCTGAAGCGACCGTCGTTCGCGGCTACATTGAATGGATGGTGCAGGTTCCTTGGAACGCCCGCAGCAAGGTCAAAAAAGACCTGCGTCAGGCGCAGGAGATCCTGGACACCGACCATTACGGCCTGGAACGCGTCAAAGACCGCATTCTTGAGTACCTCGCGGTACAAAGCCGTGTGAACAAAATTAAAGGCCCGATTCTGTGCCTGGTCGGACCGCCGGGGGTGGGTAAAACCTCTCTGGGCCAGTCCATCGCTAAAGCGACCGGACGTAAGTATATCCGTATGGCGCTGGGTGGCGTACGCGATGAAGCGGAAATCCGCGGTCACCGCCGTACCTACATCGGCTCTATGCCGGGTAAACTGATCCAGAAGATGGCGAAAGTGGGCGTTAAAAACCCGCTGTTCCTGCTCGATGAAATCGATAAAATGTCGTCGGACATGCGCGGCGATCCGGCGTCTGCCCTGCTGGAAGTGCTTGATCCAGAACAGAACGTGGCGTTCAGCGATCACTACCTGGAAGTGGACTACGACCTGAGCGACGTGATGTTCGTGGCAACCTCCAACTCCATGAACATTCCGGCTCCGCTGCTGGACCGTATGGAAGTGATCCGTCTCTCTGGCTATACCGAAGACGAGAAGCTGAACATCGCTAAGCAGCACCTGCTGCCGAAGCAGATTGAGCGTAACGCGCTGAAAGCCAACGAGCTGACCGTCGAGGACAGCGCGATTATCGGCATCATTCGCTACTACACCCGTGAAGCGGGCGTGCGTAGCCTTGAGCGTGAAATCTCTAAGCTGTGTCGTAAAGCGGTGAAACAGCTGCTGCTGGATAAGAGCCTGAAACACATTGTGATTAACGGCGACAATCTGCATGCCTACCTGGGCGTTCAGCGCTTCGACTATGGTCGTGCGGACAACGAAAACCGCGTTGGCCAGGTGACCGGTCTGGCATGGACGGAAGTGGGCGGCGATCTGCTGACCATCGAAACCGCCTGTGTGCCGGGCAAAGGCAAACTGACCTACACCGGCTCGCTGGGTGAAGTGATGCAGGAGTCCATCCAGGCGGCGCTGACCGTGGTGCGCGCGCGCGCGGAGAAACTGGGTATCAACCCTGATTTCTACGAAAAACGCGACATCCACGTACACGTTCCTGAAGGGGCGACGCCGAAAGATGGCCCAAGCGCGGGTATTGCCATGTGTACCGCTCTGGTTTCCTGTCTTACAGGTAACCCGGTGCGTGCCGATGTGGCAATGACCGGTGAAATTACGCTGCGCGGTCAGGTTCTGCCAATCGGTGGCTTAAAAGAAAAACTGCTGGCGGCACACCGCGGTGGGATCAAAACCGTATTGATCCCCTATGAAAATAAACGCGATCTGGAAGAGATTCCGGACAACGTGATTGCCGACCTGCAGATCCATCCTGTTAAGCGCATTGAGGAAGTTCTTAGCCTCGCATTGCAAAATGAACCGTCAGGAATGCAGGTTGTAACCGCAAAATAGTGACCTCGCGCAAAGAGCGTCAATAAAAACAAGGCTGGTAAGTCATTTCGCACTTGCCAGCCTTTTTTTGTATAGCTAATTTAGATTGCTGATTAGGTCAGCCATCAACAACGGGTGTTGTAAGGTCATGGCAGGCCTGATATAACTGCTGCGCGGTCGCGTCGTGAAGGATTCAGGCGCGATATAAATTATAAAGAGAGGAAGAGAACAGTGAATAAATCTCAACTGATTGACAAAATTGCTGCGGGTGCTGATATTTCTAAAGCTGCAGCTGGACGTGCGTTAGATGCATTAATTGCTTCTGTTACTGAATCTCTGCAGGCTGGAGACGACGTTGCACTGGTAGGCTTCGGTACTTTTGCTGTTAAAGAGCGTGCTGCCCGTACTGGCCGCAACCCTCAGACCGGTAAAGAGATCACCATTGCTGCTGCTAAAGTGCCGGGTTTCCGTGCAGGTAAAGCGCTGAAAGACGCAGTAAACTGATTGCTTTCCCGTTTCAGGGAAGCCGGAAAGTACAAGGGCGCATCATTTGATGTGCCTTTTTTATTTGTCCAGACCTGATTTGTGCGAGTTTATGCGAGTTGTGGGCTGACAATCGCCCCGTTTTCTTGTCACAATACGCCTTCACGCGCGACGGGCAGGATTTTCCGTCAGCGTCAGGTAACCAGTCACCTACAGCGGAGTGTTGTTACACCATGATGGACAGCTTACGCACGGCTGCTAACAGTCTCGTGCTCAAGATTATTTTCGGTATCATTATCGTGTCGTTCATATTGACCGGCGTGAGCAGTTACCTTATTGGCGGTGGCGCAAACTACGCCGCAAAAGTGAATGGCCAGGAGATCAGCCGTGGTCAGTTCGAGAATGCTTTTGCCGGTGAACGTAACCGTATGCAGCAACAGCTGGGCGACCAATTCTCTGAACTGGCGGCGAACGAAGGGTATATGAAGACCCTGCGCCAACAGACGCTGAATCGTCTTATCGACGAAGCGCTGCTGGATCAGTATGCCAAAAAACTGGGCCTTGGCATCAGCGATGAGCAGGTGAAAAAAGCCATCTTCTCCACCCAGGCCTTCCAGTCTAACGGGAAATTCGACAACGCGCGTTACAACAGTATCGTCAACCAGATGGGGATGACGGCCGATCAGTACGCGCAGGCGCTGCGTAACCAGCTGACGACCCAGCAGCTCATCAATGCCGTCGTGGGCACCGATTTCATGCTCAAAGGTGAAACGGACGAACTGGCCGCGCTGGTGGCGCAGCAGCGCGTTGTACGCGAAGCGACAATTGATGTGAACGCCCTGGCGGCGAAACAGCAGGTAAGCGACGCTGAACTGAACGCTTACTACGAGCAAAACAAGAATTCCTTTGTTTCCCCAGAGCAGTTCCGCGTGAGCTACATCAAGCTGGATGCGGCCGCGCTGCAGGAAACCGCATCCGACGCGGAAATTCAGTCTTACTACGACCAGCATCAGGATCAGTTCACTCAGCCGCAGCGTAACCGCTACAGCGTGATTCAGACCAAAACCGAGGCTGATGCCAAAGCGGTTCTGGAAGAGCTGAGCAAAGGCGCTGATTTCGCCACCGTTGCGAAAGCGAAATCCACCGACATTATCTCCGCGAAAAACGGCGGCGACATGGGCTGGCTGGAAGATGCGACCACGCCAGACGAGCTGAAAAATGCCGGTCTGAAAGAGAAAGGCCAGCTTTCAGGCGTGATTAAGTCTTCCGTTGGTTTCCTGGTCGTGCGTCTTGACGACATCACCGCGGCAAAAACCAAGCCGCTGGCTGAGGTTCGTGACGATATCGCGGCGAAAGTGAAGCAGGAAAAAGCGCTGGATGCCTACTACGCGCTGCAGCAGAAGGTGAGCGATGCGGCCAGCAACGATAACGAATCGCTGGCGGGCGCAGAGCAGGCAGCGGGTGTGAAGGCGGTTGAGACGGGCTGGTTTGGCCGTGACAACCTGCCGGAAGAGCTGAACTTCAAACCGGTTTCTGATGCCATCTTCAACGGTGGTCTGGTGGGCGAGAACGGCACGCCGGGCAGTAACTCTGACATCATTACCGTCGACGGCGATCGTGCGTTTGTGCTGCGCGTCAGCGAGCACAAGCCAGAAGCGGTCAAACCGCTGGCGGACGTGAAGGATCAGGTTGCCGCTCAGGTTAAGCACAACAAGGCGGAACAGCAGGCGAAACTGGATGCTGAAAAGATTCTGTCCGATCTGAAAGCGGGTAAAGAAGACGCGCTGAAAGCGGCTGGCCTGAGCTTCGGTGAAGCGAAAACGCTGAGCCGTACCGGTCAGGATCCAATCAGCCAGGCCGCGTTTGCTCTGACTCTGCCTGCGAAGGACAAGCCAAGCTTCGGTACCACCACCGATGCGCAGGGTAACGTCGTTCTGCTGGCGCTGGATGAAGTGAAAGCCGGCACCCTGCCAGACGCGCAGAAGAAAGCGATGGTTCAGGGAATTACCCAGAACAATGCCCAGATTGCCTTCGAAGCCATGATGAGCAACCTGCGTAAAGAAGCCAAAATCAAGCTGGGTGATGTCATGACTCAGCAGCAGTAATTACGTGTCTGCTCGCAGATTTTCGTAACGCTCTGCAATAACTGAAGGCCGCTTTCGCGGCCTTTTCCATTTCTGCAATCTGCTGTTTGTACCGAGTTTATCTGGCGGCTATCGTGACCTGGCTGTCAACAAACAAGGAGATAACAGCATGAAATGTGGAATCAAAGCACTGTTAATTACGCTGGCTATTGCCACCACCGGAATGAGCGCGGGCGCGCTTGCGGCGGCGCCCGCCGCCAAAGCACAGGCTACGCAGAGCAGGTCCGACGCGGCAGCGCCGGTGCAGGGGCAAACTAAAGCGACTGAAGCCGGTAAAAATGCGGATGATGACGGTACGCGGGTCAGCATCAATTCGGCCTCAGCGGAAGATCTGGCCCGAGTGATGAACGGTGTCGGCCTGAAAAAAGCGCAGGCCATCGTCAGCTACCGAGAAGAGTATGGTCCTTTCAAAACGGTCGACGATCTCAAACAGGTGCCGGGCATGGGCAGCGCGCTGGTTGAGCGCAACCTCTCACACCTGACGTTGTAATTAAGCAATTTCTTGCACTGCGGCAAAATTTTGCCAGGATAAAGAGGTCATACCAGTTATGACCTCTCATCCTACAATAACAGTAAAGGCTATTGCGCTATGCAGACAAAAATCAAAGTACGCGGTTTTCATCTCGACGTTTACCAGCATGTGAACAACGCTCGCTATCTTGAGTTTCTTGAAGAAGCGCGCTGGGACGGGCTGGAAAATAGCGAAAGCTTTCAGTGGCTGACCGCGCACAACATCGCGTTCGTTGTCGTCAATATCAACATCAACTACCGACGCCCGGCCGTGCTGGGCGATGTGCTCACGGTGACCAGCCAGGTTCAGCAGATCAATGGCAAAAGCGGGGTGTTAAGCCAGGTAGTGACGCTCGATCCGGAAGGGCAGATGGTCGCTGATGCGCTGATCACCTTTGTCTGTATCGATTTGAAAACGCAGAAAGCGCTGCCGCTGGAAGGGGAGTTGCGGGAAAAGCTGGAATTGATGATCGCTTAAAAGTTTGTCTTTTATAAAAGACAAAAGGATTCTTCAGGGATAGAATAATGGACAGGGACTACGTTGTTGAACGTTACCGTACCCATGACGGAAAAGTGCCGTTTGAGGAGTGGGTGACGAAGATAAAGCGAAAGGATCCGGAGTTAGCGTTTCGGATCCTTCTGCGAATTGACCGTGCTGAGAAAGGGAATTTCGGCGATTATCGATATCTCAGAGACGGGATCTGGGAATTGAAAATGGATTGTGGTCCCGGCTATCGAATTTATTTTGCGGTACAACATCGGAAGATCCTGTTGTTGCTGATCGGCGGTGACAAAAAGAGTCAAAAGACTGATGTGAAACTGGCAATAGATTACTGGAAAGACCATCAAAAGGATAAACCGGATGAGCAAGAGCCAACGAAAATTTTCTAGTTCCGTCAGCCATGATGAAGCCGTCGTAAAAATGCTTCGTGAAAACCCTTCCTACGCTCAGCTATATCTGCAGGTTGCCCTGGATGAGATCTATGAAGACCAGGGGATCCCTGCATACTTAATCGCGTTAAGACGAGTTATCGAATCCCGCGGCGGCATAGGCGAAATCGCCGCCAAAGCAGGTCTGTCCCGTCAACAGTTATACCGAACCTTATCTGATAACGGCAACCCAACGCTGACGACGCTAATGAAAGTGACTCGTGCTGCCGGCGTAAAACTGTTCGACAGCACGGTTAAGTAGCGTTATCTAAGCCCGGTCTTTTTCTTCATCGCGGCCATCACGCCGACCTTATCGGCTAGATAATGATTCAGCCCGTTAGCGCGAAGATTGCAGGCCGCGCACTGTCCGCAACCGTCGCCTTTGATGCCGTTATAGCAGGTGAGCGTTTCGCTGCGAACCAGGTCCAGTTTGCCCCAGTAGTCCGCCAGCGCCCAGGTTTCGGCTTTATCCAGCCACATGAGCGGGGTTTCAAAGCGCGTCTCTTTCGCCATCCCCAGATTGACGGCGTGGTTTAGCGCTTTCACGAACTCATCACGACAGTCCGGGTAGCCGGAGAAGTCGGTCTCGCAGACGCCGGTGATCACCGCTTCGGCTTTTACCTGATAGGCGTAAATCGCCGTCAGGGTCAGGAAAAGAATATTGCGGCCCGGTACGAAGGTATTCGGAATGCCGCTGGCATCAGGTTCGTAGTCCGGGACGGGAATACTGTCTCGGGTGAGGCTGCTCACGGCCAGTTCATTTAGCAGCGTAACGTCCAGCACCTTGTGCGCGCGTGCGCCCAATTTCAGGGCCAGTTCACGGGCAACGTCGATCTCAGCGCGATGACGCTGACCATAATCGAAAGTGACGCAGTGAACTTCATCGTACTGATGAAGAGCCTGAACCAGGCAGGTAGTAGAGTCTTGTCCTCCGCTGAACACGACGACGGCACGTTTCATAAATCATCTCGACTGTTACGGTAAAAACGTTATGTTACCGTCAGACCACGACGGCGACCAGCTTCTTCACGATTTGGGCGCGGGCAGCCAGGCTTCGGTGAAGTCAAACCAGCCGCGGGTGTTGAGGCGAATGCCGTTGACGCCCGGCGGGGCGCTGATCTGATATTGATAATTGAACAGGGGAGTGATCGCCGCCTTTTCCATGAGTCGGGAAAAGATGGCCTTCAGCCCGGCATGTCTGGCCTGTTCGTCTGCCTGAGTCTGCACCGCATCAAGGGTAGCCTGAAGATGAGCATATTGCGGTGCGCTAAGCACGTGTGGCCAGAGGGCATCACAGCGCAGCCACTGCTCAAGCGTATATTCCGGCGCTTCGCCAATCAGCCTGTCGCCCATCATAATGTCCGCGTCCGCCAGGTGCGGGCACCCGTCCCAGGTTTTCGCATCGTAGAAGATCGCCGTAAGCTCGCATCCGTATTGTGCAAGGTACTGTTTTAGCTGGCGTGCCATCGTGTGTAACTCAACCGGTAAATGATAAATAAGGGTTAATTTCTTCGGCAGAGGGACATGAGTTAAGTCCGGCCACTGAGGGATCGCCCAGCCGGGGAGCAACTCCTCTGTTGGGGTAATCAGCCCTTCATTCAGCGGAAGCGTATGCAGAAGCGTCGAGAGATGAATGATGTTGATGAGCCGACGAGCCTGCATGTCGCTCAGGCGCGGGCTTTGCTTCAGGGTGAGGTAACAAAAGCCGAGACTGGTGCTGTTCGTCACCGGGCGCAGGCTCTTCAGCTCATCCGGCTCGCCAATGGCGATCTGCACCGGATGGCGACAGCTGGTCCCTAACCCCTGGTCAAACAGAGACGGTGTGATCCAGTACTCGATAGCCTTAAGCAGCGGATGGCTGAGATGGTACTGTTCGTGGCTTTCCAGGCGAACCAGATCCGGCTCATACACGCTGAGTCTGAAAGGGCCGCTGCCCGTCATCGGCTGTTCAGGATGTGCAAGCCGGCTACAGTAGGTTGCCAGGCGGTGTGCCAGCCAGTAATCCGGCTGATGCAGCGTAAAGGTCAAACACTGAGGATGGGTAACGTCAACGCGTAACACGCTCTGGAACAGTTTGCGCAGGGCAGGCAAGGCAAAAAGCGCATTAAGGCTTTGCTGAAGCTGCCCGGTTTCGATCTTATCGCCGTTATGCCAGTGCAGAGTGGAACGAATGTAGAAATGCCAGCGCAGCCCGTCAGCGGAGACCTCCCAGTGATGCGCCAGGTCGCCGGTGGGTTCGCTGCTGTTACCGTTAAATCGCGTCAGTCCGGAGAAGACCTGTCCTGCCAGATGCTGCTCTGCCCGGCCGGGTAAAAACCCCGGCTGAAGCGGATCCAGCGAGCGGTAATAGGGAATGCGCAGCGTCGGCGTGTCGTTTTGCCACTGCCCGCCTAAAAACGGATGCAGCAATGACCGTAATTCAGCGGGGGCAAGCTGGGCCAGCTCAAGCGCGTTGTGCTGTTCTCCGCGCTTCAGCGCCTCCTCCATCATCGCATTGCGCAATGACTCCGGCGCGACGTGGAACGTCAGCTCTCCCCGCTTGCCGCGGCCAGACTGCGCTCGCCAGCTCAGCCAGCCCGCCTCCTGGGCCTGACGCAGCAGCGTGCGGACATGCCGCTCGCTGCAAAAACAGCGGGCGGCCAGTTCGCTGATGGTGACCTGCTGCGTTGCGCCCAGGGAAGGCTGCCACAGGCGGTGATACTGGTTGAGTCGATTGAGCTGGCGCATAGGAAACCCGGAACAATAATTATCATCTATTCACTATTACTTCCGTATATCTCACACGATACTGATGCACAAGTTAACCGCATCACATTTCGGGAGTTATCATGGCTCGGCTCGCTGCATTTGATATGGACGGTACGCTGTTAATGCCGGATCACCGTTTAGGGGAGAAGACCCTGAACACGCTGAAGCGCCTGCACGAGCGTAATGTCACCCTGACGTTTGCCACCGGGCGTCACGTGCTGGAAATGCGTCATTTGCTGGGCGCGTTTTCCCTCGACGCTTTTCTGATTACCGGCAACGGGACGCGAATTCACTCCGTAGAAGGCGATGTGCTGCACCGACAGGATCTCAGCCCGGAAGTGGCGGACATCGTGCTGCACAGCACCTGGGACACGCAGGCCAGCATCCACGTCTTTAACGATCGGGGCTGGTTTACCGGTCATGAAATCCCGGATTTGCTGCACGCGCATGTGTACAGCGGCTTTAAATACCAGCTTATCGATCTGCGTCGGATCCCCGCCCATGCGGTAACCAAGATCTGCTTCTGCGGCGATCGCGACGATCTCCGTCGCCTGAGGATCCAACTGGATGAGGCGCTGGGCGACCGGGCACATTTAACCTTCTCGGCGGTGGATTGTCTGGAGGTGCTGCCGGTGGGCTGTAACAAAGGCTCCGCGCTGGCGGTGCTGAGCGACCACCTGGGCCTGACGATGCAGGATTGTATGGCGTTTGGCGACGCCATGAACGACCGCGAAATGCTGGGCAGCGTGGGTCGCGGTCTGATCATGGGGAATGCGATGCCGCAGCTCATCGCAGAACTTCCCCATCTACCGGTTATCGGGCACTGCCGCAATGAAGCGGTGTCCCATTTTTTGACGCATTGGCTGGACAACAACAACCTCCCTTATTCCCCCGAATAGCGAGATCCTTCCAGCAAGCCAGACTTCGGTCTGGCTTTTTTTATTTCAGCAGCTGCGCAATCTGCGCTTTCCACGGTGAGATATCGCCAATGTTGGCCTGTACCCACTCCGCGTTGTAGTAGGTCTCAAGATAACGCTCGCCGCTGTCGCACAGCAGCGTGACGATGGAGCCGGTGCGACCCGCTTCACGCATACGTGCGGCAAGCTGCAGTGCGCCCCACATATTGGTGCCCGTCGATGCCCCCACTTTGCGCCCCAGCTGCGTTTCCAGCCAGTGTGCGGTGGCCACGCTGGCGGCATCCGGCACGCGTAGCATCTCATCCACAACGTCAGGGATGAATGAGGGCTCCACGCGCGGGCGGCCAATCCCTTCAATTTTGCTGCCCACCGGGCTGCGCAGACCGGCATCGCGGTTTTGCCAGTAGTCGAGGAACACGGAGTTCTGCGGGTCAACCACCATCAGCTGAGTATCGTAGCCCTGACAGCGGATGTAGCGTCCAATGGTGGCTGACGTGCCGCCGGTACCGGCGCTCATCACAATGTACGACGGAACCGGGTGCGGTTCGTGGGTCATCTGGCGGAAAATACTGTCGGCAATGTTGTTATTGCCGCGCCAGTCCGTCGCGCGCTCGGCGAAGGTGAACTGGTCCATATAGTGGCCGTTGAGTTCACGGGCCAGCATTTCAGAGGCCGCATAGATTTCGCAGGCGCTTTCCACGAAGTGGCAGCGGCCGCCGTAAAATTCGATCTGTTCGATTTTGCGTTTTGCGGTGCAGGACGGCATCACCGCGATAAACGGCAGGCCCAGCAGACGGGCGAAATAGGCTTCGGACACCGCCGTAGAGCCGGATGAGGATTCAATAATGGTGGTGCCTTCTTTAATCCAGCCGTTGCATAAGCCGTATAAAAACAGCGAGCGCGCCAGGCGATGCTTCAGGCTACCGGTGGGATGGGTGCTTTCGTCTTTCAGATAGAGCTGAATGCCGTCAAATCCCGGCAGGGAAAGGCGAATCAGGTGGGTATCCGCCGAGCGCTGATAGTCGGCATTGATTTCGCTGATCGCATGTTTAACCCAGGTGCTATTCATCGTCGTTATCCGTTTGTCATTTTGTGCCTAGCATAGCGAAAAGCACAGAAAAAATTGTTGCTATCTGGCCTTTAAAATAGAATTAAGGGAGAAAATTTTTCTCTGTGAGGTGGGTATGCTAGATAAAATTGACCGCAAGCTCCTTTCCTTGCTGCAAAGTGACTGTACCCTCTCTTTGCAGGCGCTGGCGGATGCCGTTAATCTGACCACCACCCCATGCTGGAAGCGCCTCAAGAAGCTGGAAGATGACGGCATTCTTCTTGGGCGCGTCGCGTTACTCGATCCCGAAAAGCTGGGGCTTGGGCTGACGGCATTTGTGCTGATAAAAACGCAGCATCACAGCAGCGAGTGGTATTGCCGCTTCGTGACCCAGGTGTCTGAAATGCCCGAAGTGCTCGGTTTCTGGCGTATGGCCGGCGAGTACGATTACCTGATGCGCGTCCAGGTGGCCGACATGAAGCGCTATGATGATTTCTACAAGCGGCTGGTGAACAGCGTCCCGGGCTTATCGGACGTCACCTCAAGCTTCGCCATGGAACAGATTAAGTACACCACAGCATTACCCATTGAATAACTTCGTAAAATACCTTCAGGAACAAACCGCGTGCGATTATTTGCCCAATTAAGCTGGTACTTTCGTCGGGAGTGGCAACGCTACCTCGGTGCGGTCGCCCTGCTTATTATCATTGCCATTCTGCAGCTGATCCCGCCGAAAGTGGTGGGCTACGTCGTGGATGGCGTCACTGAACAGCATTACACCACCGCACGGGTGTTGATGTGGGTCGGCACGCTGGTGCTGACGGCGGTCATTGTGTATCTCCTGCGCTACGTCTGGCGCGTGCTGCTGTTTGGTGCGTCCTATCAGCTGGCCGTTGAGCTGCGTGAAGATTTTTACCGCCAGCTGAGCCGACAGCATCCCGAATTTTATCTGCGCCACCGCACCGGCGATCTTATCGCCCGCGCCACTAACGATGTCGACAGGGTGGTCTTTGCCGCCGGGGAAGGGGTGCTGACGCTGGTGGACTCGCTGGTGATGGGCTGTGCGGTGCTGATCGTGATGTCCACGCAGATCAGCTGGCAGCTGACCCTGCTCGCCCTGCTGCCGATGCCGATTATGGCGCTGGCGATCAATCGCTACGGCGAACAGCTGCACGAGCGCTTCAAGCTGGCGCAGGCGGCGTTTTCGTCTCTGAACGATCGCACCCAGGAGAGCATGACCAGCATCCGCATGATCAAAGCGTTTGGCCTGGAAGACCGGCAGTCTGCGCTGTTTGCGGCCGATGCCGCAGACACCGGGGCGAAGAACATGCGCGTCGCGCGTATCGATGCCCGCTTTGACCCGACGATCTATATCGCGATTGGCATGGCAAACCTGCTGGCGATTGGCGGCGGAAGCTGGATGGTGGTACAGGGCACGCTGACCCTGGGGCAATTGACCAGCTTTGCGATGTATCTCGGGCTCATGATCTGGCCGATGCTGGCGCTGGCCTGGATGTTTAACATCGTAGAGCGCGGCAGCGCCGCCTATAGCCGCATTCGCGCCATGCTGGCCGAAGCGCCGGTGGTCATTGACGGCAGCGAGGCGTTACCGGAAGGGCGCGGGGTCATGACTGTCGACGTTCGTCAGTTTACCTATCCGCATACTGAGCATCCGGTACTGGAAAACGTCAGCTTTAGCCTGCAGCCGGGTCAGATGCTGGGCATCTGCGGCCCGACGGGATCCGGAAAAAGTACCGTGCTCTCCCTGCTTCAGCGCCACTTTGACGTCACCGAGGGCGATATCCGCTTCCATGATATTCCCCTGACCAGGCTGCTGCTGGACGAGTGGCGTGGCCGCCTGGCGGTCGTCAGCCAGACGCCGTTCCTGTTTTCGGACACCGTGGCGAACAACATAGCCCTTGGACGCCCCGGGGCAACGCAGGAAGAGATTGAACACGTGGCGCGTTTAGCCAGCGTACATGATGATATTTTGCGTCTGCCGCAGGGCTACGAAACGGAAGTTGGGGAACGCGGCGTCATGCTGTCCGGCGGGCAAAAACAGCGTATCTCCATTGCCCGCGCGCTGCTGCTGAATGCCGAAATCCTGATCCTGGACGATGCGCTTTCCGCCGTGGACGGTCGTACCGAGCATCAAATTCTGCATAACCTGCGCCAGTGGGGCGACGGACGGACGATTATTATCAGTGCCCACCGCTTGTCCGCGCTCACCGAAGCCAGCGAAATTCTGGTCTTACAGCACGGGCACATTGCCCAGCGCGGGCAGCATGACGCGCTGGCCGAGCAGCCGGGCTGGTATCGCGATATGTACCGCTATCAGCAGCTTGAAGCGGCGCTGGACGATGCGCCGGAGCAGGACGAGGAGGCCGCCAATGCGTAAGCTCGGAACGATGTGGCCGACGCTCAAACGTCTGCTGGCCTACGGCTCGCCGTGGCGTAAACCGCTCTCGGTTGCCGTGCTTTTACTCTGGATTGCGGCCATTGCAGAGGTGAGCGGTCCGCTGCTCATCAGCTACTTCATCGACAATATGGTCGCCAAAAGCTACCTGCCGCTCGGGCTGGTGGCGGGCCTGGGCGTGGCCTACGTGGGCTTACAGCTGACGGCCGCCGGGTTGCACTATGCCCAGTCGCTGCTGTTTAACCGTGCCGCCGTGGGCGTCGTTCAGCAGCTGCGTACCGATGTGATGGATGCGGCGCTGCGCCAGCCGCTCAGTGAGTTTGATATCCAGCCGGTCGGGCAGGTGATCTCGCGCGTGACCAACGATACCGAGGTGATCCGCGATCTCTACGTCACCGTGGTGGCGACCGTATTGCGCAGCGCGGCGCTGATTGGCGCGATGCTTGTCGCGATGTTCAGCCTCGACTGGCGCATGGCGCTGGTAGCAATCACTATCTTCCCGGCGGTGCTGATCGTCATGGTGATTTACCAGCGCTACAGCACGCCGATTGTGCGTCGGGTTCGCGCCTACCTGGCCGACATCAACGACGGCTTCAACGAAGTGATCAACGGCATGAGCGTCATCCAGCAGTTCCGCCAGCAGGCGCGCTTTGGCGAGCGGATGGGCGAAGCCAGCCGTTCGCACTATATGGCGCGTATGCAGACGCTGCGGCTTGACGGTTTCCTGCTGCGGCCGCTGCTGAGCCTTTTCTCGGCGCTGGTGCTGTGCGGGCTGCTGATGCTCTTTGGCCTGAGCTCAAACGGTACGATTGAAGTGGGCGTGCTGTATGCCTTTATTAGCTATCTGGGTCGCCTTAACGAGCCGCTGATTGAACTCACCACCCAGCAATCAATGCTGCAGCAGGCGGTCGTCGCCGGTGAGCGTGTATTTGAACTGATGGACAGGCCGCGTCAGGCCTACGGCAGCGATGAGCGGCCTCTGCAAAGCGGCGCCATTGCGTTTGATAACGTCTCGTTTGCCTATCGCGAAGACCGGCTGGTGTTGCAGGACATCTCCCTTGACGTTCCGTCGCGCGGTTTCGTCGCGCTGGTGGGGCATACCGGGAGCGGTAAGAGCACGCTCGCCAGCCTGCTGATGGGCTACTACCCGGTTACGCACGGCGAAATCCGTCTCGACGGACGCCCGCTCGCGTCGCTCAGCCACACGGTGCTACGCAAAGGCGTTGCGATGGTGCAGCAGGATCCGGTCGTGCTGGCCGATACCTTCTACGCCAACGTCACCCTGGGGCGGGACTATTCAGAGGCGCAGGTTTGGGCGGTGCTGGAAACGGTGCAGCTGGCAGATCTGGCGCGCGGGTTCAGCGAGGGGATCAATACCAAACTGGGCGAGCAGGGCAACAATCTCTCCGTGGGGCAAAAGCAGCTTCTGGCGCTGGCGCGCGTTCTGATTGAAACGCCGCAGGTGTTGATTCTGGACGAAGCCACGGCCAGCATTGACTCTGGCACCGAGCAGGCGATTCAGCAGGCGCTGGCCGCGGTACGCGACCATACGACGCTGGTGGTGATTGCCCACCGCCTTTCCACCATCGTCGACGCGGATACCATTCTGGTGCTGCATCGCGGACAGGCCGTGGAGCGCGGTACGCACCGTGAGCTGCTGGAAGCAAAAGGGCGCTACTGGCAGATGTACCAGCTGCAGCTGGCGGGCGAAGAGCTGGCAGCCAGCGTGCGCGATGAAGAGTCGCTTAGCGCCTGATGCACTAAAATGAGGCGCCGCGCTAACGGTCATTCCTGTTGGTGCAAAACTGAAACGCACCCTGCACCGGCATGGTGCGTTTTTTTTCGCCTCTTCATCTATCAAGAGCGTATAACGCTCATCGCATCGCTGTTCCTTCCCGTTTTCATTTCTGGCACACCCCTTGCAGTACCTTCTGCGTAAGCTGCGGCCATTACCGAATTCTGACTGGAGGGGATCTATGAAGCTGGTTACGGTTGTAATCAAACCATTCAAACTCGAAGACGTGCGTGAAGCGTTGTCTTCAATGGGTATTCAGGGACTGACTGTCACCGAAGTGAAAGGCTTTGGTCGTCAGAAGGGGCATGCCGAGCTTTATCGCGGGGCGGAATACAGCGTTAACTTTCTGCCAAAAGTAAAAATTGACGTTGCGATTGCGGATGACCAGCTTGATGAAGTCATTGATGTCATTAGCAAAGCGGCCTACACCGGCAAAATTGGCGACGGCAAAATTTTCGTTGCCGAACTGCAGCGCGTCATTCGCATCCGTACCGGCGAATCTGACGAAGCGGCTCTGTAAGTAACTCCTGGCACACAGTGATAGGGATCGAGAAAATGAAGATAGCAACACTCAAAACGGGTCTGGGTTCGCTGGCACTGCTGCCGGGCCTGGCGCTGGCGGCTACCCCTGCGGTGGTCGACAAAGCCGATAACGCCTTTATGATGATCAGCACCGCGCTGGTGCTGTTCATGTCTATTCCGGGTATTGCCCTCTTTTACGGCGGCCTGATCCGTGGCAAAAACGTTCTCTCCATGCTGACGCAGGTTGCCGTGACGTTTGCACTGGTCTGCGTGCTGTGGGTGGTTTACGGCTACTCGCTGGCGTTCGGCACGGGCAACGCCTTCTTTGGTAACTTCGACTGGGTGATGCTGAAGAATATTGAGCTGACCGCGCTGATGGGCAGTTTCTATCAGTACATTCACGTGGCGTTCCAGGGCTCGTTTGCCTGCATTACCGTCGGGCTGATCGTGGGCGCGCTGGCGGAGCGTATTCGGTTCTCTGCGGTCCTGATCTTCGTGGTGGTCTGGCTGACGCTCTCCTATGTGCCGATTGCGCATATGGTCTGGGGCGGTGGTCTGCTGGCGACGCACGGCGCGCTGGACTTTGCGGGCGGTACCGTTGTTCACATTAACGCCGCGGTCGCGGGTCTGGTGGGTGCCTACCTGATTGGCAAGCGCGTGGGCTTCGGTAAAGAAGCGTTCAAACCGCACAACCTGCCGATGGTCTTTACCGGTACCGCGATCCTCTACTTTGGCTGGTTTGGCTTCAACGCCGGTTCCGCAAGCGCAGCAAACGAAATCGCCGCGCTGGCCTTCGTTAACACCGTTGTGGCCACGGCGGGTGCGATCCTCTCCTGGGTGTTTGGCGAGTGGGCCGTTCGCGGTAAACCGTCACTGCTGGGTGCCTGTTCCGGTGCGATTGCCGGTCTGGTTGGCATCACGCCTGCGTGTGGTTATGTCGGCGTGGGCGGTGCGCTGCTGGTCGGCCTGGTGTCCGGTCTGGCTGGTCTGTGGGGCGTGACCGCGCTGAAACGTCTGCTGCGCGTGGATGACCCTTGCGATGTGTTTGGCGTGCACGGCGTGTGCGGCATCGTCGGCTGTATCATGACCGGCATCTTCGCTGCGAAATCGCTGGGCGGCGTGGGCTACGCGGAAGGCGTCACCATGGTGCACCAGGTGCTGGTGCAGCTGGAAAGTATCGCTATCACCGTGGTGTGGTCAGCCGTTGTCGCGTTCATTGGCTACAAGCTGGCGGACATGACGGTGGGTCTGCGCGTACCGGAAGAGCAGGAACGCGAAGGTCTGGATGTGAACAGCCACGGCGAGAATGCGTATAACGCTTGAGTAGCGTCCATTGCCCGGTGGCGCTGCGCTTACCGGGCCTACGGATCGTGCTTTTGTAGGCCGGGTAAGGCGAAGCCGCCACCCGGCTTTTTAACGTCAACCGCGATTACGCATCACCCCTTCCTGCACCGTCGAGGCGACCAGGACGCCGTCCTGGGTATAAAACTCACCGCGCACAAACCCGCGCGCGCTCGACGCCGACGTACTTTCCACGCTGTAGAGCAGCCACTCGTTCATGTTGAACGGGCGGTGGAACCACATAGAGTGATCGATCGTCGCGACCTGCATCCCTTTTTCGAGGAAGCCAACGCCGTGCGGCTGCAGCGCCACCGGCAGGAAGTTGAAGTCAGACGCATAGCCCAGCAGATGCTGATGGACGCGGAAATCTTCCGGCACCGTGCCGTTGGCGCGGATCCAGACCTGGCGCTTTGGCTCGGCGGTGTGGCCTTTCATCGGGTTGTGGAACTCCACCGGGCGGATCTCAAGGGGCTTATCGCAGAGAAACTTCTCTTTGACCTGCGGCGGCAGCAGATGCGCCAGCGCGCGAGCGATATCCGTTTCCGATTTGAGATCGTCCGGCGAGGGGGCCGGGGGCATGGTTTTCTGATGCTCATAGCCCTGTTCCGGCGCCTGGAAAGAGGCGGTCATGTAAAAGATCGGCTTGCCGCTCTGAATGGCCGCGACGCGGCGCGCGCTGAAGCTGTTGCCGTCTCGCAGCACTTCAACGTCATACACGATGGGTTTTGCGCTATCGCCGGGGCGCAAGAAGTAGCTGTGGAACGAATGCACCAGACGGTCTGCCGGGACAGTCTCCTTTGCCGCGTACAGCGCTTGTCCTACGACTTGCCCACCGAAGACCTGGCGTAAGCCTAAATCTTCGCTCTGTCCGCGAAAGAGTCCTTCCTCAATTTTTTCCAGATTCAATAATGTCAGCAGATTGTTCAGTGCCTGACTCATAGTTTTCCTCAATAAACGCCGTAGCGAAAGATAGGCAGAGTATAACGCAGAAACGAAAGTGGTCCGATGGGTAGATTAATCTGAATATCGGTACGTTTTCAGGCAGAAATCGGTGATCTGTGCCACACTTGGATACGTTATGTGATTGAAACGACATCGGATGGGATCGATCCCGCTGGTGCATTGATGATAAGGAGACTTCAATGAAACTCGTGCCTATGCTAAGTGGTGTAGCGATTGCGGTGGCGTTGTCCGCCTGTGCCGGTAAGAGCGCTCAGGTGCCAGTACCAACAGCAAACCCGAATGGGATTAATACCCTTTCGCAGCAATCCATTCAGCAGCCTAACGTTTCAGGTACCATCTGGATTAAACAGAAAGTTGCGTTGCCGCCGGATGCGGTATTAACGGTGACCTTGTCTGATGCTTCTCTGGCCGACGCGCCGTCGAAGGTTCTGGCTCAGCGTGCCGTCCGTACCGAAGGCAAGCAGGCGCCGTTTAGCTTCGTGTTGCCGTTTAACCCGTCGGATGTGCAGCCTAACGCGCGTATCCTGCTGAGCGCAGCGGTCACCATCAACGGTAAGCTGGTCTTTATCACCGATACGGTCCAGGAAGCGATTAACCACGGTGGGACAAAAATCGACCTGAACCTGGTGCCCGTGCAGCAGACCGAAGTACCGGTCGCGCAGCAGACCAATCAGCCGTCTCTGCCAACCCCGCCGACTCAGATGTAACGTATGCCTTGCCCCTCTCCTTTGGGAGAGGGGTCAGTAAACCCAGCGAAACTTCTGCAAATCGATCTGTCCTGACCCTGACACCTGCACTCCTTCTGAAAGTAACGCCTGACGCTGACGCTGGAGATCCGGTCCGGTAAGCGAAATCACGCCATGACGATTCACCACCCGATGCCAGGGCAACGTACTGCCTTCCGGCAGCCGTTTCAGAACGCCTCCCACCTGTCGCGCCGCGCGCGGGGAACCGGCCAGACGCGCGACATCGCCATAGGTAGTGACATAGCCTTCCGGGATTGAGGCCACGATTTGCCATACGCGCTGTGGAAAGGAGTCGTGTTCGTCCATACCTTCACCTGTGGGGAGTTTCTGGAAAGCTATGGTAAACGAAGATTGTCATGATTGCTGCGCCAGTTTGCGCAAGAAACCAGCATCCGGTTCCTGGCGGCTTGCAATTGGGGCTTCGCACAGGGATAATGCGCCAGCGCGTTGGTTATCAACGCTCTCAATGGGGGCTCTGTTGGTTCTCCCGCAACGCTACTCTGTTCACCAGGTCAGGTCCGGAAGGAAGCAGCCAGGGCAGACGACGTGTGTGCCGGGATGTAGCTGGCAGGGCCCCCACCCATTTCTGCCCTCATCAGTTTCTCCAGCTTCGCCTTTATCCTAAATCGCTATCCCCATAATAATATTGTGCCTATATCCTGTAATATATATTTCATGGCACTGAAATATTGTTGTCATAAACCTGTAATAATAGACTGGCATTTTATAATTGGATGTCCATTTGTAGCATAATTCAAAAAAATATATATCTGGATAACATTGTTAACTTCGTGTATTAAATAAAGTACTTATTCCGAAGGGAAGTGACAAACATGGCTACAGCGGTGTTAAACGTTAAGATTGATGACGCGCTAAAAGAAAGGCTTCGTCACTATGCGGAAGTGAATAACGAGAATTTAAGCGTGACGACAGAGAAACTGCTGCTGCTGGCGTTCGAAGCAGTAGAAGAGGCGGGAGTATCGGAAGAGGATATTGATAATCAGCATACGGAAGAAGAGAGTGTTTCTCCTTTTACTCCTAAAGAAATCAAAGCTCTACGTAAACTTCTGAAGAAGAGAAAATGAAACAACAACTGTCAACTGCCAATGACTACAAAGAGGCCTGCGATCTGTTGCGTTCAGGCTACGTGAAGCACGTACGTCTTGGCTGGAATGTCGGAAGTGATGAGTTCTTTCGTATTGCGTCTGACTGGTGTGATACCGGCGCAAAAATAAAGAAAGACGGTGAAAACTTCGTTATTTCACTGAAAGGTTTTCCTATTCCTGCTCAGCATTAAATCCCGACGGGTGAAAACTGCTGACTGTATTCGTGACAGTCAGCAGTTTTTATTTTTTATGATCTGCTTCAAAATTTTTAATATTAGATCACGCTGCGTTTCAATGATGGCACGTTTTTATTCAGTGCCAGCCATAACGGTTTGATCCTCAGCAACGCCTCCTCCAGCTCTGCCGATTCAAGCGAGAAGGGCATCCGCAGATAGCGGTCAAACGCGCCGGATAAACCAAACCGCGTGCCGGTCCCCAGATTGATCCCCAGAATCTCAGCCCGAGCGGCAAGCTGCGTCGCCAGCATGCCCGGGAGTTCAATCCAGTAAGAGAGCCCGCCTTCCGCTTCATGGAATCGCCAGTCCGGGAAATGTTCGCGCAGCAGGTCACCGCATCGCTCCCGTCGTTCCGCCAGCATCTTCCTGCGTGCGGGCAAAAACGTCTCGCTGTTGTTAATCAGCCACTCCATCGCCAGCTGTTCCAGCAGCGGCGAGCCTAAGTCGAGCGTATCTCGCGTCTGGGCAAGCGTGGCGATCGTGCGCGATGAGGCGCGGATCCAGCCGAGACGCAGCCCGCCCCAGAAGCTTTTGCCGCCAGAGCCTAACGTAATCACGGTGGCCTGCGGGTTAAAGGCGGCCAGCGGTGGCGGGGGAGGGGCATCAAACCAGAGATCCACCATCGTTTCATCCACCACCAGCGCCGTGCGGGTTTGGGCGGCAATATCGGTAATGGCCTGACGGGTGGCGATATCCATACAGCGCCCGGTAGGGTTGTGAAAATCAGGCATCAGATACGCCAGGCGCGGCGCCGTCTGGGCAAGCGTCGCCGCGAAGCCGTCCGTATCCCAGCCGGTTTCCGGCAGCGACACCCCCACGGGCCGACACTGCGCGCCCTGAATGGCAGCAATCGCCAGCGGATAGGTGGGATGATCGACCACGACGCGGTCCCCCGGCCCGGTCATCATCCGCAGGACCAGCGAAAAGCCGCTGACGGCACCATTGACCACCATCACTTCGTCTGCGCGAGTGGGAAGACCCCGCGCGGTGTAGCGCGCCGCGATGGCCTCCCTCAGCGTCGGCAGCCCAAGCTGATCGTAGCCCGTCAGCGAGAGATGCTGGGTAATGGCCGTAAGCGCATGGGCATAAGCCTGGTGAATCTCCGGCCCGGCATGGAGGGCGGCAGTGGAGAGATCCAGCGCCGCACTCGCCGCGGAAAGCGTGGGGACGGCGCGGGCATCCGGGAGGAGCACGCGTGACCCGCTGCCGTGGCGGCTTTCCAGGTAACCCTCCTCGCGCAGATGGGCGAGGGCGCTGCTGACGGTGGTCCGGCTTACGTCCAGCGCAGAGGCCAGCTCGCGCTCGCCCGGCAGCCGCGTATTTAAAGCCAGACGTCCATCAAGAATGAGTAGGCGCAGCGCGTCGGCCAGCTGTCGCCAGAGCGGGGTGCGGGAGGAGGCCTGCTGCCAGTGGCCTAAAAGGCGTACCAGAGACTGGCTTCCAAAGCGACGTGATGACATATGCAGTCCACTATTTGAAAACTGGACATTAATCATAGTGCCATTTTAGGCCAGGATGAAAGCCTGGTTCACGGGAGAAGATAAAAATGGTACGTCGTCTGCTACAACTCTATGTCGGTTTAGGACTGTATGGCCTTTCCACCGCAATGTTCATTCGTTCCGATTTGGGTGTCGATCCCTGGGATGTGTTTCACCTTGGGGTAGGGATACAGCTGGGGATGACTATCGGGACGGTGATCATTGTGACCGGCGCAGCGGTGCTGCTGCTGTGGATCCCCCTGCGCCAGATGCCGGGTCTGGGCACGATCAGCAACGTGATTTGCATCGGTCTGGCGGCGGACGCCAGCATGGCGCTTATTCCGGAACTGGGTTCGTTGCCCGTTCGCATTGCTTTCCTGGTATCGGGCATTGTAATGAACGCGATTGCGACCAGCATGTACATCGGCGCCGGTTTCGGGCCTGGCCCGCGCGACGGCCTGATGACCGGCATTCATGCCCGTCTGGGATGGTCCATTCGCAGCGTGCGCACCTCAATTGAAGTGGCCGTCCTGCTGATTGGGTGCGTGCTTGGCGGCACGTTTGGGGTGGGAACGGTGCTGTATGCCCTGACCATTGGCCCGCTTATCCAGCTCTGTCTGCCCTGGTTCCGCCAGAAGCCGCGCACTGCTGAAATCGCCCGGCCGGAGCGGGTTGTTTAATTTTACGAAGCGCTCACATGTTTTAACCGCGTCGCTGTGCCAGAATAAGGGCATGATAAAACGCGATGCCAGAATGCATGAAAGCTATCACTCTTTATGATGTTGCCCTCCTTGCGGGGGTCTCTTACCAGACCGTTTCCCGCGTCATCAACGACGCGGAGCATGTCTCTGCCCGCACGCGAGAAAAGGTGCAGCAGGCGATGGCCGAGCTGCACTACGTGCCTAACCTTCGGGCACAGCAGCTGGCGGGTAAACGCACCCGCACGCTGGGCTTCATCACGACCGATCTGGCCCTGCACGCGCCTTCGCAAATCGTGTCGGCGGTAAAATCCCGTGCGGCGGAACGGGGGGCGAGCGTCCTTATCTCCATGGTGGAGCAGCCCCAGCAGTGTCAGACCGCGCTTCAGGCGCTGCTGGCACAGCGGGTGGACGCGCTGCTGGTGAATGTGCCGCTTGACGATCCCCACGCCGAAGCGCTCAGGGCGCTGGCATCGCCGGTTCCGCTGCTGTTTCTCGATGTATCGCCCTCAGCGCAGGTAAACAGCCTCGTGTTTAACGCGGATCAGGGGGCGCGTCTGGGCGTGGAGCATCTGCTTTCGCTGGGGCATCAGCGCATTGCCCTGCTGAGCGGGCCGGAAAGCTCGGTCTCTGCCCGGGCGCGCCTGGCGGGATGGAACGCTGCTCTGGGACGCGCGGGGCAGGAGGCCGCTGCGGTGGCCTGCGGTGACTGGAGCGCGGCCAGCGGTTATGAGAAGGGACATTTGCTGTTGTCTGCGGCGACGTTACCGGACGCGATTCTGGTGGCGAACGATCAAATGGCGCTCGGGGTGATGCGCGCCTGCGCGGAAAAAGGGGTAGCGATTCCGGGCCAAATATCGGTGGTTGGGTTCGATGATACGGCCGACAGCGCCTGGTTTTCTCCGCCGCTGACAACCGTTCGCCAGGCGTTTCGCGAGGCGGGTGAACGCAGCGTCGAGTGGCTGCTGGCCCCCACCGAAGATGAGACCTGCTGGCAGGTTCAGCTGCCGGTGACGCTGGTGACCCGTCATTCCAGCGCGCGCCGCGTGCCGCAGCAGGCCGAACGCGAGGAGCTGGCGCAGCAGCTCAGAAGCCTGGCGCTGCTCGCCGAGCAGCTTGCCCGACAATAAGACTTTTGTGATCTGACTCGCTACCCTGCGATGGAACGCTTTACCGCCGCAGGGGGCCAGGGCATGTTAACTCAAAATTGTGAGCGCTTCGCAAAGAGGTTGATATGTCCAACATCCCTACGCTGACCCTCAGCGCCCTCCTGGCCCGTCGGGACTGGGAAAACCCCGTCGTCACCCAGTGGAACCGTCTTCCCGCACACGCGCCGCTAAACAGCTGGCGCAATGAGCCCGCTGCCAGAGAGGATACTGGATCCGTCAGCCGACACTCTCTTAACGGGCTTTGGCGGTTTAGCTACTTTACCGCGCCGGAGCAGGTTCCTCAGGCATGGGTAAGCGAAGATTGTGCAGATGCCGTTGCGATGCCCGTGCCGTCTAACTGGCAGATGCAGGGGTTCGACACGCCCATCTATACCAATGTCACCTATCCAATCCCCGTTAACCCGCCTTATGTGCCGCAGGAAAACCCGACCGGTTATTACTCGCTCACATTTGAAGTGGATGAGGTCTGGCTGCAGGGCGGGCAGACCCGCATCATCTTTGACGGCGTGAACTCGGCGTTTCATCTGTGGTGCAACGGACGGTGGATCGGCTACTCCCAGGACAGCCGGCTACCCGCCGAATTTGACCTCTCGACGGCGTTACGCCCCGGGCAGAACCGCCTGGCGGTCATGGTACTGCGCTGGTGCGACGGCAGCTATCTGGAAGATCAGGACATGTGGCGCATGAGCGGCATCTTCCGCGATGTGACGTTGCTGCATAAACCGCCTACCCAAATTGCCGATTATCACGTGGTAACGGACCTGAACGCAGAGCTGGACCGCGCGGTGCTGAACGTGGAGGTCGCGCTGGCAGGCGCTGGCTACGCGGAGTGCGACGTGGCGATAACGCTGTGGCGCAACGGCGAACGCTGTGCCAGCGCTACCCAACGGCCAGGCTCTGCCATCGTGGACGAACGCGGCAGCTGGGCCGAGCGGCTAGCGGTGGCGATCCCCGTCGAGCGTCCCGCGCTGTGGAGTGCTGAAACCCCGGAACTGTATCGCCTGACGATTACGCTACTCAATCCGCAGGGAGAGGTGCTCGAGGTTGAGGCGTGCGACGTTGGCTTCCGCCGCGTTGAGATCAGCAACGGCCTGCTGAAGCTCAACGGTAAACCGCTGCTGATCCGCGGGGTGAACCGGCACGAGCATCATCCGGAAAACGGCCAGGTGATGGACGAAGCGACCATGCGTCGCGATATCGAAATCATGAAGCAGCACAACTTTAACGCCGTGCGCTGCTCGCACTACCCGAACCATCCGCTGTGGTACCGGCTTTGCGATCGCTACGGGCTGTACGTCGTGGACGAAGCGAATATCGAAACGCACGGCATGGTGCCAATGAGCCGCCTGGCTGACGATCCGCGCTGGCTGCCCGCAATGAGCGAGCGCGTGACCCGCATGGTGCAGCGGGATCGTAATCATCCCTCAATTATCATCTGGTCACTGGGCAACGAGTCGGGCCACGGCGCAAACCACGATGCATTGTACCGCTGGGTGAAGTCCACGGATCCGACGCGCCCGGTGCAGTATGAAGGCGGCGGCGCGAACACGGCGGCGACCGACATTGTTTGTCCGATGTACGCCCGGGTCGACTGGGATCAGCCCTTCCCGGCAGTGCCTAAATGGTCAATCAAGAAATGGATCGGCATGCCGGACGAAACGCGTCCGCTGATCCTCTGTGAATACGCCCACGCGATGGGGAATAGCTTCGGCGGGTTTGCGAAATACTGGCAGGCGTTTCGCAGCCATCCTCGCCTGCAGGGAGGATTTGTCTGGGACTGGGTCGATCAGGCTTTGACGAAGCAAGATGAAGCGGGCAATCCGTTCTGGGCATACGGCGGTGACTTTGGCGATAAGCCGAACGATCGGCAGTTTTGCCTCAATGGCCTGGTGTTCCCCGACCGCACGCCGCACCCGGCGCTTTACGAGGCGCAGCGCGCCCAGCAGTTCTTCACCTTTACGCGGGTCAGCACCTCTCCGCTGGTGATTGAGGTGCAAAGCGGCTACCTGTTCCGCCACACCGATAACGAGGTGCTGAGCTGGACGGTTGCCCGTGACGGGGAGGTGCTGGCTTCGGGTGAGGTGACGCTGGCGATGGCGCCTGAAGGCGCGCAGCGTCTGGAGATCGTGCTGCCAGAAATAAAAGCCGAACCGGAGGAAGTCTGGCTCAACGTCGAAGTACGCCAGCCGCGGGCAACGCCGTGGTCACCGGCAAACCATCGCTGCGCGTGGGAGCAGTGGCCGCTTCCGGCCCCACTCTTTATTGCTCCGCCAGCCCAGGCGGGCGAGCCTCCGGTATTAACGAAAACCGACCGCTTCCTGGAGATCGCTCATCGTCAACAGCGCTTGCTGTTCGATCGCGCATCCGGAAACCTGAGCCAGTGGTGGGGAAATGGCGTGGAACTGCTGATTTCACCGCTGACGGATAGCTTCAGCCGCGCACCGCTGGATAATGACATCGGCGTGAGCGAAGCGACGAAAATCGATCCGAACGCGTGGGTGGAACGCTGGAAAGCGGCGGGCATGTACGATCTCACCTCCCGCGTACTGTCTTGCGATGCAGAGCAGCTTGCTCGCGAGGTGGTGGTCAACACCCTGCATGCCTGGGAGTACCAGGGTAAAGCGTTGTTCCTGAGCCGTAAAACCTGGCGGGTGGACGAGCAGGGCATACTGCATGGCGATATTCAGGTCGATGTGGCGTCTGATATCCCCGAGCCCGCGCGGATTGGCCTGAGCGTTCATCTCGCCGAAACGCCTGAAGCCGTTTCCTGGCTGGGGCTGGGACCGCATGAAAACTACCCGGACAGAAAGCTCGCGGCGCAGCAGGGGCGCTGGACGCTGCCTCTTGAGGCCATGCACACGCCGTATATTTTCCCGACGGAAAACGGTTTGCGCTGCGATACCCGTAAACTGGTACTGGGAACGCATCAGCTGAACGGTCATTTCCATTTCTCGGTCAGCCGCTATAGCCAGCAGCAGCTACGAGAGACCACCCATCATCATCTGCTGCGCGAAGAGCCGGGATGTTGGCTCAACCTCGATGCGTTCCATATGGGCGTGGGCGGCGACGATTCCTGGAGCCCCAGCGTCTCGCCGGAATTCATCCTGCAGGCACGCCAGCTTCGCTATACCTTCAGCTGGCAGCAGAACCCTTAACTGACCGGGAGAGGCGGCCACCGGGCGTGGCCGCAGTCTTATGCCAGAATGCCGCTCAGGCCGTGCAGGCTCATGTAAATCCCTACCACGGTAATCAGCGCGGCAGAGATCCACGGGGCTTTACGGGAGAACTCGCTAAATCCGGGCCAGCGTTTTGTCGCGTGTTTGAGGCTTAAGGCGGCAATCGCGCCGGACGCGACAAGGGTCAACGCCAGGCCAATACTGAAGCTGAATACCAGCGTCGCGCCGAGGGCAAAGTGCTTCAGCTGCAGGCAGATGAGCAGTACGGTGATGGAGGCCGGGCAGGGGATAAGCCCGCCGGTCAGGCCAAACATCACGATCTGCCCGGTGGTGACGTTTTGACCGCTGAAGCGCCGGTTAATATCCTGCGCGTGCGCGCGCTGGTGGGCGTCCTGCCACTCTTCTTCAATCAGCGTGTGCTCGTGGTGGTGATGATGATCATGATGGTGGTCATGGTCATGGTCATGGTCATGGTCATTGTGGTGGTGATCATGGTCGTGATGATGACGATCGTGCGGCTGGCTCTCTTTCCAGGTTCGCCACGCCATCCACAGGGCGATCGCCACGATCAATACACCGGAGATCAGCTGGAACCAGGGTTCGGACGTATGCGCATCCCAGCCCCGACCAAACCACAATCCCGCCATCGCAACCAACCAGACCACCGCGGTATGGGAGAGCGTTGCGGCCAGGCCGAGCAGAACCGCCTGTTTCAGCGTGCCGCGAATGGCCACAATAAAGGCGGCCATCATGGTTTTTGAATGTCCAGGCTCAAGGCCATGTAGCGCACCGAGCAGGATAGCACTGGGAACAAACACCCAGGCATTGCCCTGCTGAAGGAGTGAAGCAAAATCGGTCATGGGAAAATCCGGTAGGGATGCGTGCGCAAATACTACTCCCCCCCAGTAGCATAATACTACCCCCCAGTAGAAAAATACTCAGGGGGAGTAGAGCGTGATATGCTTTAAAAGCCAAAAATAAAGGATCAAGAGATGTCACATACCGTTCGCGACAAGAAAATGTTATTGACTCGCCTGAAGAAAATTCAGGGGCAGAGTACGGCGCTGGAAAAAATGCTTAACAGCGATCACGAATGTGCCGAGGTGTTACAGCAGCTGGCGGCAATCCGTGGGGCGGTCAATGGGATGATGATGCAGGTGATCGAAGGGCATTTAACCGATCATGTAGTGAAAGAGCCTGAAGAGGCGCAGCGTGAAGCCGATCTCGGCGTGGTGTTGCAGGTGATCAAATCCTACCTCAAGTAGCGTGTACGCTGAGGTTATTTTCTGCCCAAAGAATAAATTCCGTTTTTGGCAGCGCTTTACTGTAGTACCAGCCCTGGCCGAACTGCACGCCGTGTCTGTGCAGCCAGGCGAGCTGTCCTTCCGTCTCGACGCCCTCGGCCACCATCGCCAGCTTCAATGACTTCGCCATTTCAATGATGTGCGGCGTCACGTTTTTATACTCAAGCGCATCCACGAACGACTTATCAATCTTGAGCGTGTCGACGTCGAGATCCTGCAGATAGCTCAGGCTGGAATAGCCCGTGCCAAAATCATCAATATAGACTGGGTGCCCCGAACGGCGGAATGCGGCGATAGCCGGCGCGCTAATTTTTGGATCGGCAAAGCCGCGCTCGGTGAGCTCAAGGGCAATTTGTTTTGGATGGACCTGCCACTTATTCAGCAACTGACTCAGCAGCGGCGGCAGCGTGCCGGAGGTCAAATCGGCGGGTGCGAGGTTGATGGAGATGTGCTGATCGGCGTGAAGGTGTAGCCAGGCGCCCATGTCCTCGAACACCTTTTCGATGACGAGCTGCGTCAGCTGGGAGATAAGCCCGGTTTGTTCAGCAAGAGGGACAAAGATATCCGGTGAGAGGCTGCTTCCGTCCGGCTGGGGCCAGCGCGTCAGCGCCTCAGCACCCACGATTTTTCCGCTACAGAGCGCCACTATGGGCTGATAGTGAACCACAAAATCGCGGCTGTTAATGGCATCCAGCAGGCGATTGCGGGGGGACTGGATACGTCGCAGTATTCGCAGGACGAAGAGCGCGGCGAGCAGGCTTATCAACATGCCGAACGGTAACCAGAAGAGAAGCTGCCGGTGCCAGGTTTGAGCCAGAGGTTTGAGCGCTGCCCAGGCGACGATGGTAAAGCCCAGCTCGGGGATGGGCTTCATGACGTACATTGAACCCTTGTACTCTACGCTGGTCATTTCCGTGCCCCGGATCGCATCGCGAACGTGCGGATCGAGATTTTTACTGCTGGCAAAGATGAGGTGCGTTGTGCTGCTTACCAGGGCGGCATCAACCGCGATATCGCCGAAGGGGATCACATCGACCAGCGAGGCCGGATCGACCATGACAAGATAATGACCTTTACCCAGCGCGGCCATGTAGCGATGAAACCCAAGATCGTTTTGCGCGGTTAACCACGCGCTGTAGCCGTCTTCGGTCATGCGCATCGGCGGAGGAAAAGGGGCGGCATGGCTGGTTTGCTCCAGGGAGGAGCAGAGCGGTTGAAGGTTATCGATATAGATCACCTCCTGCACATAGCGCCATGAGAAAGCCGCCCGGCGCATCTCCCTTAGCTGCAACGGGCTGCACGGTGCGCCCTGAAAGCCCTGCAGATGATTGAGCGCTTCTTTTGCCTGGGCCACGACCTTGTCGGTTCGAATCTGCACGCGCGAGGCATAGTTTTCCAGCGCATCGACAAAATCATCTTCCGCCTGGCGATGGGCCAGCCAGATGCTCAGGCAAATGGGAACCAGCACGGAAAAGATAAGTATGCCAGTCACCAGACTGACCAGATGTCGAGTTTTCATGCTGTCGTGTCCTTCCTCGTATACCCGATCCTGAGCACTGAGTTCCCTGCCTGAAGAGAAAGATTTTACCGCGAAATGATATAGTTATAGCACGCGGGTGGCAGGGTTTTCATTTTATCTCCGACAAACCAGAAAATATCCGTCAGACGAGAGGGGTTGTTTTTTCAACCTGGCCTGGATATTATTTTGTTATGTTATAACAAAACATAAAGGATTTACGATGAAACCTAATATCCACCCAGCCTATCGCACCGTGGTTTTCCACGACACCAGCGCGAATGAATACTTCAAGGTTGGTTCAACCATTAAGACCGACCGCGAAATTGAACTCGACGGTGAAACCTATCCCTACATCACCATCGAGGTTTCATCAAAATCGCACCCGTTTTATACCGGTAAGCAGAAAACGTTCTCCACGGACGGCAGCGCAGCGCGCTTCCGCAAGCGTTTCGGCGGGTTTCTTAATGCGAAGCGGGGTTAGCCATGCAGGTACTTAACTCATTGCGCAGTGCAAAGCAGCGTCACCCGGATTGCCAGATAGTCAAACGCAAGGGACGCTTATACGTGATTTGCAAATCCAATCCGCGCTTTAAGGCGGTTCAGGGACGTAAAAAAAGACGCTAGACGCGCGCTTCTCGCCAGCTTTCCAGGGTTCTTTTCTGTTTGCCATCGGCAGTAAAATTGTCGATGGCAAGCCAGCTTTCAAACGCGCTCGCCAGCGTTGGCCATTCTTTATCGAGAATCGAAAACCAGTCGGTATCCCGGTTGTGGCCTTTTATCACCAGCGCCTGGCGAAAGCGCCCCTCAAACTGAAAGCCCAGCCGCAGTGCCGCTTTGCGGGAAGGTTCGTTCAGGCTATTGCACTTCCACTCATAGCGCCGGTATCCCAGGGTATCGAACACATACCGCATCAGCAGATATTGCGCTTCCGTCGACATTGGCGTTCGGCTTAAGAGAGGAGAAAAGTGAACGTGCCCCACCTCTATGACCCCGTTTTTAGGATCGATCCGCATCAGAGCCAGCGTTCCGACCGGCGCCTGGGTCTGATTATCAATCACGGCAAAGTGCATCGGGTCAGATAACTCACTTACGCTTGCCACCCATTCGGCAAACGCCTCTGCGGTAGCATCGGGTTCACGCAGCAGCCACGTCCAGCTGCGCGTATCGTCGGCCTGGGCATACGCAGAGAACAGCGCGTGGGCATGCGCCACGCGCAGCGGCTCGAGCCGACAATGGCGGCCTTCAAGGACCACCCGGGACGGATGCGGGCGAGGTTGCCAGTCCTGAAGCGGGGCGCCTACAGGCTGTCCGAACTGATTGAATGTCTTCATCTTAATTTCCGTGACGTTGAAAGAACTTCAGACTAGTGAATTGCTGGTTCCTTAAAAAGAACCACTGCGCTATGTTTTGATGGTGCCACGAGGAGTGAAGATGAATATACCGGGTGATGAATTTTATGCCCTGCTCAACGCAGCCCTGAAAAAACGTGGAGAAGAGACGCTCCAGCGCGGGCTCTATCTCGCGCTGCGGGAGGCGATTCTGTGCGGAAGGCTAAGGTCGGGCAGCCAGCTTCCCGGTTCGCGGACCCTGGCTCAGCGGCTCTCCCTTTCCCGCAATACCGTCAATGCGGCGCTGGACCAGCTCTCGCTCGAAGGGTATTTGCAGCGTAATCGCCAGGGAACGCGTGTGGCACAGCTCGCCCACCGTTCTGCCACCCGGACATTGCCGGACCCTGCCATCACGCTCGCAAAACGGGTTGGACTGCTGCCTGCGCCGGTGCCCCGCGACACGCCGGTTCTGGCGTTTACCCCAGGCACGCCGGCCATCAACTATTTTCCCCTGCCGCTGTGGCGGCGGTTGTACGATCGCGTGATGCGGGAGGAGGGAAATGCCCTGTTAGGGTATGGCGACCCGGCCGGAGAGCCGTCGCTGCGGGCCGCGATTGCCCGCCACCTTGCCCTCTCCCGCGGTATCGACTGCGACGCCAGCCAGATTGTCATCACGGAAGGGGCGCTGGAGGGTGTGAATCTCTGCACCCTGCTGCTGAGCGAGCCGGGGGACGTTGCCTGGGTAGAAAACCCCGGCTATGGCGGGGCGAAGAGCGCATTTGTTAAAACCGGCCTGACCATGACGGGGATCCCGGTGGATGACGAGGGAATGTGCTGGGAAGGGCGGGATGCGCCTGCTCCCTCACTGATTTTTACCTCACCTTCTCATCAGTTCCCTTACGGCAGCGTGCTCTGCGCGCGACGGCGGCTGGCGCTGCTGGCGCTGGCCCGGCAGCACAACGCGTGGATCATTGAAGACGACTACGACAGCGAGTTCCGTTATGCCGGTGAGCCCGTACCGGCGATGCTGGGAATGGTCAACAATGCGCCCGTTGTGTATCTGGGGACGTTCAGCAAAACGCTGTTTCCGTCGCTCAGAATGGGGTTCATGGTATTGCCTCCTGCGCTGGCGAAAGTGGCTCGCCCGGCTATCGGCTCGCTGCTGCGCGGCGGCCATCGTGCGGAACAGCGCACGCTGGCGCTGTTCATTGAGGAAGGCCACTATGCCCGCCATCTTGCCGCCATGCGTCGGCTTTACCGTAAACGCTACCGCCAGCTGCGGGAGGTACTGAGCGCAGAGCTGCACTCTCCGCACCGCATTCTGGCCGGGGAAGGCGGGATGCACCTGACGCTGGCCATAGACGGTATTGACGACAAGAGGCTGGTGGCGCAGGCGAGGGCGTTTCAGCTGGCCCCCGCGGCACTGAGCGGGTATTACCTGGAGGCGAAGCAGGGGCAAACCGGTCTGGTTTTAGGCTACGGCAATACCTCTGCTTCTCAGTTTGCGCCGGGGATCCGCCGCCTGCAGGCGTTAATTACGCAGCAGCAGGGCGGGAAAGGGTAAAGACGTCATAGAAGGAGAGCTGACCTTTAGTGGAGACCATCTTCTGCAGCTTCTCTTTTTGTACGGTTTCAACGGCCGGAGAACGCATGATGCTGTCGATCAGCTCCGCTGGCACGTAGCGCGTGTTATACCATTCCCCGTTGTAGCAGACACGGAAATCGAGCACGTCGATATCTTCGTAGCGGTAGCGCGGATTCACGTCGAAAAAGAAAAAGGCGTTAAAGACGACAAACAGAACAACCAGCAGCCAGACGGAATCTACCAGCGTTTCGGACTTTAGCATCACAATCAGCGTCGCCAGCCAGGCGGCATACATGGCGACAAACAGTCCAGGATGTTTGCGAATAAAGCTAATGCTAAAGCGCGGGCGATTGTCGCGCTTTTCGCGGAGGTTAAGATCGTCGATGGTGGCGGTAAGCAGGCGCTGTATCTCGGTCATTTTTTGCCTTCATAAGAGTTGACAATACAGGGTGACTGCCAATTTTAGGGGAGCCAACAGGCTGAAAAAAGTAACAGTCTGGCCCTAAAAGTCCATAACAGTTGACTCCCCGAAACCTCACAGCGTTTTGATGATTTTTGCCGGGTTGCCCCCTACGACGACGTTAGCCGGGACGTCTTTCGTCACCACGGCGCCGGAGGCCACCACCACATTATCACCAATAGTGACGCCAGGGTTAATGACCGCCCGGCCACCAATCCAGACGTTATTGCCAATGCTGACCGGTTTTCCAAACTCCACGCCGCTGTTTCGTTCCTCCGCGTCCAGCGGGTGGGTTGCCGTATAAATATGAACACCCGGCGCGAGCATACAGTTATCGCCAATATGAACAGGGCAGACGTCCAGCATTACGCAGTCAAAGTTAGCGTAAAAGTTTTTACCCAGATAAATGTTATATCCATAATCGCAGCGGAAGCTCGGCTCGATATACGCCCCTTCGCTGGTGCCCAGAAGTTCCGCCAGAATGTTCTGGCGTTCTGTTTTTTCATCAGGCGCGGTGTGGTTAAAACGGTAAACCAGATGGCGGGCCCGCAGTCGGTCGGCCCGTAACGTCTCATCGCCGGGGCGGTAATGTTCACCGGCAATCATTTTCTGTTTTTCTAAGCTCATTGGATACCTCGCTGGATGTGATTACCGCAGGGTAATCGGAACAGGCCAGGAGGGGAACGTTCCCGAAAAGCCGATGTGACTGGAGTCACAACATTGCTGCTGCTGAACGCGTTTTACACGGATACCTGGCCTGGGCACAGGGAGCATAACGGGATAGGTAAAAAACTCAGAACGTGGCGTAGAACTCTACAGACACCCTTCAAAGATTAACGGACAAATTTCCATACAGAAGTAGGAATTTTGTCATATAGCTTATTCATGGTCAGTTCAGCAAGACGATGGTCAGCGGCTGAATAAAATACCGCCAGTTCATTATCCGAGAGCTCGTATTTATTCTTTTCAATGACGCGCTCAAGCGTGTCGATTGACTGACAACGTCGTAAGCGCATCAAATAATCGATCTTTGTGAGTGGTTTATCAGACATAAATTCACCTTAGTAATTGTAATAATTTTAACAGGAAAGACTAACCGGGTTAGCTCTGCTCACGTTGACAAAACAGCGGAATAGCCGGTTTCCCGATTTACGCCATTTTTGCAAATCCTGGGCGTTAATGCCGTAACTGCTGAACAACATAAAGGTGTCGTCCAGGTATTCATCAATTTGCTCAATGAGCTTATTATCTTCATTGTACTTAATTTTATAATTAAGTGCGAAGGTTGCGATATGCTCTATCAGCTCATTCAACTGTAAATTGATGGCAGACGTTGGGTCGTTTACCCAGCCATGGTTGCTTTCATCAAGATTGGCAAGGCAGTCATGGTACAAGGATTCGCAGAGAAATTTCAACTGTGCGATATCATGTCTTTTTGGCGAGTACTCGTCCATAGCGCATCCCCTTCTGAGTGATTTCTTACTCACCGAACATCATTGTCGGGATGGATACAACTGACTTAGCTACATGAGCGCTGTGTTCCTGATAACCTAACTATAAGCCACTCCCTCCTGGATTTCATCGCGCTATTACGAAAAATTACAAATAAAACCGCAGACTGCGAGCAGGTACGCAAAGGGGCATCCGGAACCCAACATTTTTAACCCAATTAATGAGCGTGTTTTATCGCTTCCTTACGTTTCATTGGCTTAGCAAAAATGATGAGAAAAGTTCGGATTCGGTCTTTTCTTTGTAAGAACTTTTTATTAGGAATATTCCTAATAGTTTACGCGGAGAAATGAAATTAAAAAAATCCTGAATTCACCGATTAAGTTATCAGTTAATTATGATATGTCTAATTAAGATGGCAGAAAATAAATAAAACCACAATAAGCGTAATTTATGATTTTTTCTGAAAATAAAAAAGGCCGCAAATGCGGCCTTTTTATCATGTGAAACCGGTATCAGTGAGGTTCTACCGAATGACGGTGTTCAATATCTTCATTCTTTCGGCTAAAGCGGCGGCGAACCACCACGAAGAACACCGGTACGAAGAAGATAGCGAGTACGGTCGCGGTAACCATACCGCCCATCACGCCTGTACCTACCGCGTTCTGCGCGCCGGAGCCCGCACCGGAGCTGATAACCAGCGGCAGTACGCCGAGGATAAACGCCAGTGACGTCATCAGGATGGGGCGCAGACGCATACGAACGGCCTCAAGCGTCGCCTCAATCAGGCCTTTGCCTTCTTTCTCCATCAGATCTTTGGCGAATTCAACGATAAGTATCGCGTTCTTCGCCGACAGGCCAATGGTTGTCAGCAGGCCTACCTGGAAGTAGACGTCGTTGGTCAGTCCACGGAACGTTGCCGCAAGCAGCGCACCAATTACCCCAAGTGGTACCACCAGCATAACGGAGAACGGAATTGACCAGCTCTCGTACAGTGCCGCCAGACACAGGAACACCACAATCAGTGAAATGGCGTACAGAGCAGGGGCCTGGTTACCGGACAGACGTTCCTGATAGGACATGCCGGTCCAGTCGTAGCCGATACCTGCAGGCAGCTTGCTTGCCAGTTCTTCCATCAGGTTCATGGCTTCACCGGTGCTTCGGCCCGGCGCGGCCTGACCGAGGATCTCCATGGATGGCAGGCCGTTATAGCGTTCCAGACGCGGCGAACCGTATTCCCAGCGTGACGTTGAGAACGCCGAGAACGGTACCATCTGACCATTGCTGCCGCGCACGAACCAGTTATTGATATCGTTTGGCAACATACGGTACTGCGCCTCTGACATCACGTACACTTTCTTCACGCGACCGCGGTCGATGAAGTCGTTAACGTAGCTACCGCCCCAGGCTGCGCCCAGCGTGGTGTTGATGTCGGTGATGGATACGCCCAGCGCCTGGGCTTTTTCCTGGTCGATATCGATTTTGTACTGCGGCGTATCTTCCAGGCCGTTTGGACGCACGCCGACCAGCAGGTCAGGGTGCTTAGCCACTTCGCCAAACAGCTGGTTACGCGCCTGCGTCAGCTTTTCGTGTCCCAGACCAGCCTGGTCAATCAGCTGGAAGTCGAAGCCGGTCGCGGTACCCAGCTCAACAATTGCTGGCAAGTTGAAGGCGAAGACCATCGCATCTTTAATCTGCGAGAAGGTGCCCATTGCCCGGCCGGTAATCGCCTCAACTTTGTTCTCTTTGCCCGGACGTTCAGACCAGTCTTTCAGAGAAACGAAGGCAATACCGGTGTTCTGACCACGACCCGCAAAGCCAAAGCCGTTAACCGCAAACACGGATTCAACGTTGTCTTTCTCTTTGGTGAGATAGTAGTCCGTCACTTCATCCAGCACTTTCTGGGTTCGCTCTTGCGAGGCGCCCGCCGGAAGCTGTGCCATCGTCAGGAACACGCCCTGGTCTTCATCCGGCAGGAACGAGCTTGGCAGACGAACGAACAGGAAAGCCATGCCCACCACGATGATGATATAGAGCAGCAGGTAACGACCGGTGCTGCGCAGGATGTTACCTACGCTGTCGGTGTAGTGGTGCGTGCTCTTATCAAACATGCGGTTAAACCAGCCGAAGAACCCTTTATGCTCGCCGTGACCGCCTTTCTGAATTGGCTTCAGCATGGTGGCACACAGCGCAGGCGTCAGGATCAACGCGACCAGAACCGACAGCGCCATCGCGGAAACAATGGTAATCGAGAACTGACGGTAAATCGCACCGGTTGAGCCCCCGAAGAAGGCCATCGGGATAAATACCGCCGACAGCACCATCGCGATACCGACCAGCGCGCCCTGGATCTGACCCATTGACTTACGGGTCGCTTCCTTCGGCGGCAGACCTTCTTCCGCCATGACGCGCTCGACGTTCTCTACCACAACGATGGCGTCATCCACCAGCAGGCCGATGGCGAGCACCATCCCGAACATCGTCAGGGTGTTTATCGAGTAGCCAAATATCGACAGGATCGCAAAGGTCCCGAGCAGAACAACCGGCACGGCAATCGTTGGGATAAGCGTCGCGCGGAAGTTTTGCAGGAACAGGTACATCACCAGGAATACCAGGATGATCGCCTCAACCAGCGTCTTCACCACTTCATGAATCGAAATTTTAACGAACGGCGTGGTGTCGTACGGGTAAACGATTTTCAGACCTGACGGGAAGAACGGTTCCATCTTCTTCAGCTCTGCGCGGATCGCCGTGGCGGTGTCCAGGGCGTTAGCGCCTGTCGCCAGTTTGATACCCAGACCGGAAGCCGGTTTACCGTTGAACTTCGCGATAATGTCGTAGTTCTCACCGCCCAGTTCTACTTTCGCCACGTCGCGCAGGCGAACCTGCGACCCGTCCTGATTCACTTTCAGCAGAATTTTGCTGAACTCGTCGGCCGAGGTCAGACGGGTCTGCGCGATGATCGAGGCGTTAAGCTGCTGGCCCTTCACCGGCGGCGTACCGCCTAACTGACCGGCTGCTACCTGGGCGTTCTGCGCTTTAATCGCGCTGATGACGTCAACCGGGGTCAGCTGGAAGTTGTTCAGCTTGTTCGGATCCATCCAGATGCGCATCGCGTACTGGGAACCGAACAGCTGCACGTCACCCACACCGGCAGTACGGCTGATGGCGTCCTTCATGTTGGCACCCACGTAGTCGGAAATATCCTCCTGCGTCATGGTGCCGTTGGTGTTGATAACGCCGACAACCATCAGGAAGCTGCTGGACGATTTCTCGACGCTCACGCCCTGCTGTTGTACTTCCTGCGGCAGTAAAGGCATCGCCAGCTGCAGTTTGTTCTGCACCTGAACCTGCGCAATGTCAGCATCCGTACCTGACTGGAAGGTCAGGGTGATCTGCACTGTACCGGTGGAGTCACTGTTTGAGGACATGTACATCAGGTTATCGATACCGTTCATGTTCTGTTCGATAACCTGGGTGACGGTGTCCTGCACCGTTTTCGCATCAGCTCCCGGGTAGGTTGCGGAGATGGTCACCGCCGGTGGCGCAATCGTTGGATATTGCGCGACAGGCAGCTTCAGGATCGCAAGTCCCCCGGCCAGCATGATAATAATGGCGATCACCCACGCAAATATGGGGCGATCGATAAAGAAATTAGGCATGTCTTAACGGCTCCTGTTTAAGTTAAGACTTGGTTTGTTCTGACTGGCCAGCGGCCGAAGCCTGTTGTTTATCGTCAGACTTCACTTCCTGTGCTTTAACCTGCGCGCCAGGACGAACTTTTTGCAAACCAGAAACAATCACGCGATCGCCATCTTTCAGACCTTCCGTCACCAGCCACTTATCGCCAATCGCCTGGGTAGCGGTGATATTGCGCGTTTCGACTTTGTCATCAGCTCCCACAACCAGCGCGCTCGCATCGCCGCGTGGCGTACGGGTCACACCCTGCTGTGGAACCAGAAGTGCGGTTGGGTTGGTACCTTCTTCCAGACGCGCGCGAACAAACATACCCGGCAGCAGATTTTTGTCAGGGTTCGGGAAAATCGCGCGTAAGGTGATGGAACCGGTGGTCTGGTCAACCGTCACGTCAGAGAATTCCAGCGTACCTTCCTGCGGGAACTTGATGCCGTCGTTGGTCACCAGCTCCACTTTGGCTTTGCCGTTTTCCTGTTTCAGGGTGCCGTTTGCCAGCTCCTGTTTCAGGCGCAGGAAATCATTGCTGGACTGCGTCACGTCAACGTAAATCGGATCGAGCTGCTGCACGGTCGCCAGGGCAGTGGTCTGGCCGTTCTGCACCAGAGCACCTTCCGTGACGGAAGACTTACCAATGCGACCGCTAATAGGTGAGGTCACTTTGGTATAGGCCAGGTTAATGCGCGCGGTTTCGACGGCTGCTTTCGCTGCCACAACGGCTGCGTTAGCCTGCTGTGCATCTGCCAGGGCGGTATCGTAATCCTGTTGGCTGATGTACTTAGTGCCGAGCAGTTTTTGATAGCGGTTCAGCGTCACCTGGGCGATTTTGGCTGCGGCTTGCGCTTTTGCCAGGTCGCCTTTCGCGCTTTCATACGATGCCTGATAGGTTGCTGGATCAATCTGATACAGAGACTCACCGGCTTTCACATCACCGCCTTCGGTGAAGTTACGCTTCAGAATAATGCCGCTCACCTGAGGACGCACTTCCGCAATACGGTAAGCACTTGTCCGGCCTGGTAATTCGGTGGTGATTTGTAGAGGTTCAGATTTGAGCGTCACGACGCCTACTTCTGGCGCCTGCTGAGCTCCTTGTTGAGCCGGTTTGTCGTCACATCCTGTTAGCGCTAAGCTGCCTGAAAGCATCAGAACGACCGCCAGAGGCGTTAACCCTCTGTTTTTGTTCATATGTAAACCTCGAGTGTCCGATTTCAAATTGATCAAGGGTCCTGAGTCTAAAACCCATTGCTGCGTTTATATTATCGTCATGCTATGGTACATACATTCACAAATGTATGTAAATCTGACTCCTGTAAATTCACCCACCTATGGCACGAAAAACTAAACAACAAGCGCTTGAAACCCGACAACACATCCTTGATGTGGCAATACGTTTGTTCTCGCAGCAGGGTGTTTCTTCTACCTCGCTGGCACAAATTGCTCAGGCTGCCGGTGTGACGCGGGGAGCGATTTACTGGCATTTTAAGGACAAGTCAGATCTGTTCAGCGAAATCTGGGAGCTTTCAGAGTCCAGCATTAGCGATCTCGAGAGTGAGTATCGGGCAAAATTCCCTGACGATCCACTCTCAGTATTAAGAGAAATATTAGTATATATCCTTGAAGCAACGGTAGTTGAAGAACGTCGCAGATTAATGATGGAAATTATTTATCATAAATGCGAGTTCGTGGGAGAAATGGCGGTGGTGCAGCAGGCGCAACGCAGCCTCAGCCTGGAAAGCTATGACCGTATCGAACAGAACCTCAACCAGTGCATGCAGGCCAAACTGCTGCCGGCCAACCTCCTGACCCGTCGGGCGGCCATCCTGATGCGCAGCTACATCTCGGGCCTGATGGAAAACTGGCTTTTTTCGCCACAATCCTTTGATCTCAAAGAGGAAGCCCGCAGCTACGTCGCGATTTTACTGGAAATGCTTCAGCTCTGCCCGACGCTGCGCAACGACGCGCCTTCGCTAACGGCCTGATCCTTTCCAGGATTTATCTCAGAGGATAACGTTCGCGCTATTCTGCTTTCGGCGAGCGTGATATTCTTCACGCCGGACTATTTTCGGTCATCTTCTGACATCATTCACAACTATGCTGCCCATCAATCGCTCGCAACATCCTGTTTTTGCATTGCTCCTTGCGGTGCTGTTTTTCTTTGCCACGGCGCCGCTGACCTGGGCCCGCGCCGATAACAGCAATGATATTCCCTCGCGCGCTGATGTTCAGTCTCAGCTCGACACGCTGAACAAGCAAAAAGAGCTCTCTCCGCAGGAGAAACTCACCCAGCAGGACCTGACGGAAACGCTGGAAACGCTGGATAAAATTGAACGCGTCAAAGCTGAAACCGCCCAGCTGCGCCAGAAGGTGGCGCAGGCGCCTGAGAACATGCGTAAAGCGACGGAATCGCTAAATGCCCTGAGTGACGTTGATAACGACGACGAAACGCGCAAAACGCTCGCCACGCTCTCCTTGCGTCAGCTTGAGACGCGCGTCGCCCAGTTGCTCGATGACCTGCAAACGGCGCAGTCCGATCTCGCCACCTATAATAGCCAGCTTGTCTCCCTGCAGACCCAGCCCGAGCGCGTGCAAAACGCGATGTACGCCGCGTCTCAGCAGCTGCAGCAGATCCGCAACCGCCTCAACGGAACCACGGTGGGCGAAGGTACGCTGCGTCCGACGCAGCAAACCCTGCTGCTGGTTCAGCAGGCATTGCTCAACGCGCAGATTGATCAGCAGCGTAAAAGCCTGGAAGGGAATACGGTGCTGCAGGATACGCTGCAGAAGCAGCGTGATTACGTCACCGCGAACATTAACCGTCTGGAACACCAGCTTCAGCTGCTGCAGGAAGCGGTCAACAGCAAGCGCCTGACGCTAACGGAAAAAACCGCCCAGGAGGCCGTATCCCCTGACGAAACCGCCCGCATTCAGGCCAACCCGCTGGTGAAGCAGGAGCTTGAGGCCAATCACCAGCTTAGCCAGCGCCTGATACTGGCCACGGAAAACGGCAACTCGCTGGTTCAGCAAAATATTAAAGTGAAGAACTGGCTGGATCGCGCGCTGCAGGCGGAACGCAACATCAAAGAGCAGATCGCGGTCCTGAAGGGCAGCCTCCTGCTGTCGCGTATTCTCTACCAGCAGCAGCAGACGCTCCCGTCCGCCGATGAGCTGGAGGACATGACCAACCGCATTGCGGATTTACGTCTGGAACAGTTTGACGTCAACCAGCAGCGCGATGCCCTTTTCCAGAGCGATACCTTTGTCGCCAAAATTGAAGAAGGGCATTCCAGCGACGTGAACCCGGAAGTGCACGACGCGCTGCTCCAGGTTGTCGATATGCGTCGCGAACTGCTGGACCAGCTCAACAAACAGCTGGGTAACCAGCTGATGATGGCCATCAACCTGCAGATCAACCAGCAGCAGCTGGTGAGCGTCTCGAAAAGCCTGCAGGAGATCCTGACCCAGCAGATTTTCTGGGTAAACAGCAACAAGCCGATGGACTGGGACTGGATTAAATCCTTCCCTGAGACGCTGAAAACGCAGATCAAGAGCATGAAGATCACCGTGAACTGGGAGAAAGCCTGGCCTGCGGTGACGATTGCCTTGCTGGCGGGTTTACCGCTGCTTCTCATCGCGGGGCTGATTCGCTGGCGTTTGAAATGGCTGAAAAAATACCAGGCGAAGCTGGCCTCCGAAGTGGGGCAGCTGCGCAACGACAGCCAGCTCCATACGCCTAAAGCGATTCTGATCGATCTCATTCGCGCCCTGCCGGTGTGCCTGATTATTCTGGCCGTGGGCCTGATTCTGCTCACCATGCAGCTCAACGTCAGCGATCTGCTGTGGGCGTTCAGTAAAAAACTGGCGCTGTTCTGGCTGGTGTTTGGGCTGTGCTGGAAGGTGCTGGAAAAAGACGGCGTGGCGGTGCGTCATTTCAACATGCCGGCGCAGCTGACCAGCCACTGGCGTCGCCAGATCGTGCGCATCAGCCTGGCGCTGCTGCCGCTGCACTTCTGGTCGGTTGTCTCTGAGCTTTCTCCGCTGCATCTGATGGATGACGTGCTGGGCCAGCTGGTCATCCTGCTGAACCTGCTGCTGATTGCGATCCTGATGTGGCCGATGTGCCGCGACAGCTGGCGTGATAAAGAGTCCCACAATATTCGCCTGGCGACCGTGACGGTGCTGGCGATCATTCCGCTGGCGCTGATGGTGCTGACGGCAACGGGCTACTTCTATACCACGCTGCGCCTGTCCGGACGCTGGATTGAAACGGTCTATCTGGTGATCGTCTGGAACCTGCTCTATCAGACCGTGCTGCGCGGCCTGAGCGTGGCGGCCCGCCGTATTGCCTATCGCCGCGCTATCGCGCGTCGTCAGCACCAGGTGAAAGAGGGAGCCGAAGGCGCGGAGCCGCAGGAAGAGCCGACCATCGCGCTGGAACAGGTTAACCAGCAGACGCTGCGCATCACCATGCTGGTGATGATCGCCCTGTTTGCCGTGATGTTCTGGGCTATCTGGTCCGATCTTATTACCGTTTTCGCCTATCTCGACAGTATTACCCTCTGGCAATACAACGGAACCGAAGCGGGCGCGGCGGTCATGAAAAGCGTGACCATGGGCAGCCTGCTGTTTGCGCTGGTGTCGTCGGTGGTGGCCTGGGCGCTGATCCGCAACCTTCCCGGCCTGCTGGAAGTGCTGGTGCTGTCCCGCCTGAATCTGCGGCAGGGGGCGTCATATGCGATTACCACGATCCTCAACTACGTGATCATTATCGTCGGCGCGACGACGGTCTTTGGCTCGCTGGGCGTATCGTGGGATAAACTGCAGTGGCTTGCTGCCGCGCTGTCGGTCGGCCTCGGTTTTGGCCTGCAGGAGATCTTCGGTAACTTCGTTTCTGGCCTGATCATTCTGTTTGAACGTCCGGTACGTATCGGCGATACCGTCACCATCGGCACCTTCTCCGGGACCGTCAGCAAGATCCGTATTCGCGCGACCACCATTACCGACTTCGATCGCAAAGAGGTGATCATCCCGAACAAAGCGTTCGTGACCGAGCGTCTGATCAACTGGTCACTCTCTGATACCACGACGCGCGTGGTGATCCGCCTCGGCGTGGCCTACGGTTCCGATCTGGACAAGGTGAAAGAGGTACTGCTGAAAGCGGCGAACGACCATCCGAAAGTGATGCACGATCCGGCGCCGTCGGTGTTCTTCACCACCTTTGGTGCAAGCACGCTGGATCACGAGCTGCGCTTATACGTTCGCGAGCTCCGCGATCGCAGCTACACCGTTGATGAGCTTAATCGCGCTATCGATCGCCTGTGCCGTGAAAACGACATTAATATCGCCTTCAACCAGCTTGAGGTTCACCTGCACAATGAGAAAGGTGACGAGCATACGGAAGTGAAGCGCGAGATTAAGGGTGATGACAACTCTAACCCTCACCCTAACCCTCTCCCTTGAAGGGAGAGGGAACAGTTGGGTGCGGGCTGAATGATTGTCACTAGTCTGCTTTTCCCCCTCTCCCCTTTGGGGAGAGGGCCGGGGTGAGGGGGGAGGGTAATTTACCCTCAAAATCCTTTCTCACTATCTCCAGCGCTTTCAGCACCGTTTCGGCGGGAATATCATGATTCTCCAGCAGCATAATTAAATCGACGGCCAGCTTGACCTCATCGGGTGCATTTTCCAGTGACATGGGTGTGGCTCCTGTTAGCGGGTCAAACGTTCAATGACGCGTTCAATCTCGTCCAGCGCCTGACGGCAGCGCACAATGCGTCCTTCCAGCGCGCTAATCTCGCGCATCAGTAATTGCTGTTCTTCCAGCGTTTCGCTGTTGTTCAGCCGCACTTCGCGCTCGCGCTTCATCTCAAACAGGCGGCGCTCGAACTCCTGGTTCTCCAGCCGCTTGCGCTGCCATTTGCCGAGCCCGGGGGAGGCGCTGTCCCAGGCGCGCAGCGGCCAGGCGGCGATTTCGCGATGCAGCGCGATGATCTGCTCGGTGAGATGCTCGGCAAGCCACGCCACCTGTTCCTGCTGTTTATTCTCAACCGCATGGCGAAGCTCGTCGAGGTTGGTCTGCGCTTCGGCAAGGTAATCCTGAAATACGGTGCTGCGGGTGCGAAAAAGCTGCCGGTCAAAGCGCGGTTTCAGCGTGGCGTGCCCCATCAGCGGCGTGGCCTGCTCCCGCAGAGCAATCAGCTGATTTTGCAGCTTCTCAAGAAGCAGTGCTGTTTTCAAGACGCTCTCCAGTGGTAAAGTAGCCGTTCAGTTTGATAACGATTCGCATTATGCAGCGTACTATTTTAATCATCATTGGCTGGCTCGCGGTAGTGCTTGGCACGCTGGGCGTGGTTTTACCCCTGCTGCCGACCACGCCGTTTATCCTGCTGGCGGCCTGGTGCTTCGCCCGATCGTCACCGCGCTTTCACCACTGGCTGCTCTATCGCTCATGGTTTGGCGGCTATCTGCGGCACTGGCAACAGCATCGGGCCATGCCGCCCGGGGCGAAGCCGCGCGCGATCGCGGTGATCCTCATCACCTTCGCCATTTCATTATGGCTGGTGAAAATGATGTGGGTGCGGATCCTGCTGCTGGTCATCCTGACCTGCCTGCTTATCTTCATGTGGCGGATCCCCGTGGTTGATGAAAAGCAACAAAAGCACTGAAGCCTCATAATGGCTGTTGCAATTATTGCGTACAGCCAGTAAATTCGACCGTTTTCGAGCACAGGCGCGCCTGGTTAAAGGTTAAACGATTGTTACCTTTGCCCACGCGTTGCGCGCCGTGAGTAACACTGTTTCATTTAGGCACAAACCGATGACCGCAACTGCACAGCAGCTTGAATATCTGAAAAACAGCATCAAAAGCATCCAGGACTATCCAAAGCCTGGCATTCTTTTCCGTGATGTCACCAGCTTGCTGGAAGACCCGAAAGCGTACGCGCTCAGCATTGAACTGCTGGTCGAGCGTTATAAAAACGCCGGGATCACCAAAGTAGTAGGTACCGAAGCCCGTGGCTTCCTGTTCGGCGCACCGGTTGCGCTGGCGATGGGCGTGGGGTTTGTGCCGGTGCGTAAGCCGCGCAAGCTGCCGCGCGAAACCATCGCAGAAAGCTACGAGCTGGAGTACGGCACCGATCAGCTGGAGATCCACGTTGACGCGATCAAGCCTGGCGACAAAGTGCTGGTGGTGGACGATCTGCTGGCAACCGGCGGCACCATTGAAGCGACCGTGAAGCTGATCCGCCGTCTGGGTGGGGAAGTGACCGACGCGGCCTTCATCATCAACCTGTTCGATCTCGGCGGTGAACAGCGCCTGGAAAAACAGGGTATTACCAGCTACAGCCTGGTGCCTTTCCCGGGTCACTAATCCCGGTTTTCACAACCTCGCTCAATGGGTGAGGTTGTGATAGCATTCCCCTCCATAAATTCACCTTCCAGCGTTGCAGAGCCTGCCCATGAGTTATCAGGTGTTAGCCCGTAAATGGCGACCACAAACCTTTGCTGACGTTGTCGGTCAGGAACATGTGCTGACGGCCCTGGCGAACGGCTTGTCGCTAGGTCGCATCCATCACGCCTATCTTTTCTCCGGTACCCGCGGCGTCGGTAAGACCTCTATTGCCCGCCTGCTGGCAAAAGGTCTCAACTGCGAAACCGGGATCACCGCCACGCCGTGCGGCGTGTGCGATAACTGCCGGGAAATCGAGCAGGGGCGTTTTGTCGATCTGATCGAGATCGACGCCGCCTCGCGCACCAAAGTGGAAGATACCCGCGATCTGCTCGATAACGTGCAGTACGCCCCGGCGCGCGGCCGCTTCAAGGTCTACCTGATCGATGAAGTGCACATGCTGTCGCGCCACAGCTTCAACGCCCTGCTGAAAACGCTGGAAGAGCCGCCCGCGCACGTGAAGTTCCTGCTGGCGACCACCGATCCGCAAAAGCTGCCGGTCACCATTCTGTCACGCTGCCTGCAGTTCCATCTGAAGGCGCTGGATGTCGAACAGATCCGCGCGCAGCTTGAGCACATTCTTGATGAAGAGAAGATTGTCCACGAACCGCGCGCCCTGCAGCTGCTGGCCCGCGCGGCGGACGGCAGCCTGCGTGATGCGCTCAGCCTGACCGATCAGGCGATTGCCAGCGGTGACGGCAAGCTCTCCACCGAGGCGGTCAGCACCATGCTCGGCACGCTGGATGACGATCAGGCGCTGTCGCTTATTGAAGCCATGATTGCCGCCAACGGCGAACGCGTGATGTCGCAGGTGAACGCGGCCGCTGCCCGGGGTATTGAGTGGGAAGGGCTGCTGGTGGAAATGCTCAGCCTGCTGCACCGCGTGGCGATGCTCCAGCTTTCTCCGTCGGCGATTGGCGCGGATATGGCCGCCATTGAAAAGCGGATGCGTGAACTTGCCCGCACCGTACCGCCTGCCGACGTGCAGCTTTACTACCAGACGCTGCTGATTGGTCGCAAAGAGCTGCCGTTTGCGCCGGATCCGCGTATGGGCGTAGAAATGACGCTGCTGCGCGCGCTGGCGTTCCACCCGCGCATGCCGCTCCCGGAGCCGGACGTGCCGCGCCAGTCATTTGCCCCGGTCGCCCCGACGGCGGTGATGTCACCGCAGCAGGTGCCTCAGCAGCCGACGCCGCCACCGCAGCAGAACGTGCCGCTGTCGGATGCCACCAGTTCGGTGCTTGCCGCGCGCAGCCAGCTGCAGCGTGCGCAGGGAGTAACCAAACCAAAAAAGAGTGAACCGGCAGCGCCAGGAAGAGCGCGGCCGGTGAACAACGCCGCGCTTGAACGACTGGCCTCGGTAACGGAGCGCGTGCAGTCGCGTCCGGCACCGTCCGCGCTCGAGCAGAAAGCCCCGGTGAAAGAAGAGGCTTACCGCTGGAAGGCGACCACCGTTGTTGACACGGTGAAGGAAGAGGTTGCCACGCCAAAAGCGCTGAAAAAGGCGCTGGAGCATGAAAAAACGCCGGAGCTTTCCGCGAAGCTTGCCGAAGAGTCCATTGCGCGCGACGCCTGGGCCGCCGAGGTCAGCAAACTCCAGCTGCCGAAGCTGGTCGAGCAGGTTGCGCTGAACGCCTGGAAAGAGCAGGACGGCAATCAGGTGCGTCTGCACCTGCGTCCGGGCCAGCGTCACCTCAATTCCCCTGGCGCGCAAAAGGCGCTGGCCGAGGCGCTCGCCACATTGCAGGGGGCGCCGGTTGAATTGACTATCATTGAAGATGATAATCCGTCAGTGAAAACGCCGCTCGAGTGGCGCCAGGCCATTTATGAAGAGAAGCTCGCGCAGGCGCGCGAGGCGATTATTGCGGATAACAACATTCAGACCCTGCGCCGGTTCTTCGACGCCGATCTGGATGAAGAGAGTATCCGCCCCATTTGATCGTGAGTCTGACTTACGGTTGTAATCCTTAAATGTGAAAGAAGAGAGAAGCCTATGTTTGGTGGAAAAGGCGGTCTGGGTGGCCTGATGAAGCAGGCTCAGCAGATGCAGGAAAAAATGCAGAAGATGCAGGAAGAGATCGCTCAGCTGGAAGTCACGGGTGAGTCCGGTGCCGGTCTGGTCAAGGTGACCATCAACGGTGCGCACAACTGCCGTCGCGTGGAAATCGACCCGAGCCTGCTCGAAGACGACAAAGAGATGCTGGAAGATCTGGTTGCTGCCGCGTTTAACGATGCCGCTCGCCGTATCGACGAAACCCAGAAAGAGAAAATGGCCTCCGTTTCCAGCGGCATGCAGCTGCCGCCTGGCTTCAAGATGCCGTTCTGATGCAAACCAGTCCGCTGCTCACGCAGTTAATGGAAGCACTGCGCTGCCTGCCGGGCGTTGGCCCGAAGTCGGCGCAGCGCATGGCGTTTACGCTATTGCAGCGCGACCGCAGCGGCGGGATGCGCCTGGCGCAGGCTTTGACCCGCGCCATGTCGGAAATTGGTCACTGTGCGGATTGCCGCACCTTCACCGAGCAGGACGTGTGCAACATCTGTACGAACCCGCGTCGTCAGGAAAACGGCCAGATTTGCGTGGTGGAGAGTCCTGCGGACATCTACGCCATCGAACAAACCGGGCAGTTTTCCGGTCGCTACTTCGTGCTGATGGGGCATCTCTCTCCGCTCGACGGTATTGGCCCGGATGATATCGGTCTTGACCGCCTTGAACAGCGTCTTGAGTCCGAAACCATCAAGGAGGTGATCCTCGCCACCAATCCGACGGTGGAAGGGGAGGCAACCGCCAACTACATCGCCGAGCTGTGCGCGCAGTATGGCGTTGACGCCAGCCGCATCGCTCACGGCGTGCCGGTCGGCGGCGAGCTGGAGATGGTAGACGGCACCACGCTGTCACACTCCCTGGCCGGGCGTCACAAGATTATTTTCTGACCAAACGGAGGCTGCGCGCGCGGCCTCCGCTTGAAAATTTCCCCCCTTATCCCCATCTCTCACTCAACGTTTTACAACCCCATTAAATGGCATTGTTGAGGTCGACTTAGATGAAAGGACAAGAAACCCGTGGTTTCCAGTCAGAAGTAAAACAGCTTCTGCACCTGATGATCCATTCCCTGTATTCCAACAAAGAAATTTTCCTGCGTGAGCTGATTTCCAACGCCTCGGATGCGGCGGACAAGCTGCGCTTCCGCGCGCTGTCTAACCCGGATCTGTACGAAGGCGACGGCGAGCTGCGCGTGCGCGTCTCGTTCAACAAAGAGAACCGCACTCTGACCATCGCCGATAACGGCATCGGGATGAACCGCGACGAGGTGATCGACCACCTCGGGACCATCGCCAAATCCGGCACCAAGGCGTTCCTCGAGTCCATGGGCTCTGACCAGGCGAAAGACAGCCAGCTCATCGGCCAGTTCGGCGTCGGCTTCTACTCGGCGTTCATCGTGGCGGACAAAGTCACCGTGCGCACCCGCGCGGCGGGTGACAGCGCGGAGAACGGCGTGCTGTGGGAATCCAAAGGGGAAGGCGAATACACCGTTGACGACATCACCAAGGCGGATCGCGGCACCGAAATCACTCTCCACCTGCGTGAGGGCGAAGACGATTTCCTGAACGACTGGCGCGTGCGCTCCATCATCAGCAAATACTCCGACCACATCGCCCTGCCGGTTGAGATTGAAAAACAGGAAGAGAAAGACGGTGAAACCGTCGTTTCCTGGGAAAAAATCAACAAGGCGCAGGCGCTGTGGACGCGCAACAAGTCTGAAATTAAAGACGACGAATACAGCGAGTTCTACAAGCACATCGCCCACGACTTTACCGACCCGCTGACCTGGAGCCACAACCGTGTGGAAGGGAAGCAGGAGTACACCAGCCTGCTGTATATCCCGGCACAGGCGCCGTGGGACATGTGGAACCGCGATCACAAGCACGGCCTGAAGCTGTACGTGCAGCGCGTCTTCATCATGGACGACGCCGAGCAGTTCATGCCGAACTACCTGCGCTTCGTGCGTGGTCTGATAGACTCCAACGATCTGCCGCTGAACGTCTCGCGTGAAATTCTGCAGGACAGCTCCGTCACCCGTAACCTGCGCAACGCCCTGACCAAACGTGCGCTGCAGATGCTGGAAAAACTGGCGAAGGACGATGCGGAAAAATATCAGACCTTCTGGAAACAGTTCGGCCTGGTGCTGAAGGAAGGTCCGGCGGAAGACACCGCGAACGTGGAAACGATCGCCAAACTGCTGCGCTTCGCCTCTACGCACGCCGACTCCTCCGCGCAGACCGTGTCGCTGGAAGAGTACGTCTCCCGCATGAAGGAAGGGCAGGAGAAGATCTACTACATCACCGCCGACAGCTACGCCGCGGCGAAGAGCAGTCCGCACCTGGAGCTGCTGCGCAAGAAAGGCATCGAAGTGCTGCTGCTGTCTGACCGCATCGACGAGTGGATGATGAACTACCTGACCGAGTTCGACGGTAAGGCGTTCCAGTCCGTAGCCAAAGCGGACGAATCCATCGACAAGCTGGCGGATGAAGTGGACGAAAGCGCGAAAGAAGCCGAGAAGGCGCTGGAGCCGTTTGTTGAGCGCGTGAAAACCCTGCTGGGCGATCGCGTGAAAGAGGTGCGCTTCACGCACCGCCTGACGGATACCCCGGCGATTGTCACCACCGATGCTGACGAAATGAGCACCCAGATGGCGAAGCTGTTCGCCGCCGCGGGCCAGGCGATGCCGGAAGTGAAATATATCTTTGAGCTTAATCCGGATCATCCGCTGGTGAAACGCGCGGCGGATACCCAGGACGACGCCCGCTTTGCCGAGTGGGTCGAACTGCTGCTGGATCAGTCCCTGCTGGCCGAACGCGGCACGCTGGAAGATCCTAACCTGTTCATTAAACGTGTGAATGCGCTGCTGCTGGCGTAACTAAACACCTGCCCCTCACCCTGCCCTCTCCCCAAAGGGGAGAGGGTTAGGGTGAGGGGGAATCAACCGCACTGCCTCAAATTATCTCCCCCCGTTAACCGTTTCAGCCTTCCTGCCTTCCTTGAGCGATGCCCGTTCTGGTGGTATTGTTTAGCGCTTTTGAAAAATTGAAACGACATTTGAGGGGATTTTCGCAATGCGTATTATTCTGCTTGGCGCTCCGGGCGCGGGTAAAGGAACTCAGGCTCAGTTCATCATGGAGAAATACGGTATTCCGCAAATCTCCACCGGTGATATGCTGCGCGCCGCTGTGAAATCTGGCTCCGAGCTGGGTAAACAGGCGAAAGACATCATGGACGCAGGCAAGCTGGTAACCGACGAGCTGGTGATTGCTCTTGTCAAAGAGCGCATTGCTCAGGAAGACTGCCGTAACGGTTTCCTGCTGGACGGCTTCCCACGCACCATTCCTCAGGCTGACGCCATGAAGGAAGCGGGCATCAACGTGGATTACGTTCTGGAATTCGACGTACCGGACGAGCTGATCGTTGACCGCATCGTTGGCCGTCGCGTACACGCTGCTTCTGGCCGCGTTTACCACATCAAATTCAACCCGCCTAAGGTTGAAGGCAAAGACGACGTGACTGGCGAAGAGCTGACCACCCGTAAAGACGATCAGGAAGAGACCGTGCGCAAGCGCCTGGTGGAATACCATCAGATGACCGCACCGCTGATCGGCTACTACACCAAAGAAGCGCAGGCGGGTAACACCAAATACGCCAAAGTCGACGGTACCAAAGCCGTGGCTGACGTACGTGCAGAGCTGGAAAAAATCCTCGGCTAATTGCGCGCCTCTCACCCGGGTCCCCGGGTGAGAAATATTCTCATCTTACCTATTACAGCAATGGGTTTCGTTTAAACGCATTTCCGCTACAATTGACAACCTATCAAATGGTTAAGAGGCGTGAATGAGTCAGGCGAAAACCGGCATCCTGCTTGCCAATCTGGGCACTCCAGAAGCACCTACATCAGACGCGGTAAAACGCTACCTGCGACAATTTTTAAGCGACACGCGCGTCGTGGATTTTCCACGGCTGCTGTGGTGGCCGCTGCTGCGTGGCGTCATTCTGCCGATTCGTTCGCCGCGCGTCGCCAAACTCTATCAGTCCGTCTGGATGGAGGAGGGCTCGCCGCTGATGGTCTACAGCCGTCGCCAGGAAAAAGCGCTGGCCGCCCGCCTGCCGGATATGCCCGTCGCACTGGGCATGAGCTACGGCAAACCGTCCCTGGAAAGTGCGGTAGAATCCTTGCTGGCGCAGGCTGTGGACCATATCGTCGTGCTGGCGCTCTACCCGCAGTACTCCTGCTCCACGGTGGCCGCCGTCTGGGACGAGCTGGCGCGCATTCTGGCGACCCGTCGGCGCATTCCGGGCGTGACCTTTATTCGTGATTACGCCGATAACGATCTTTACATCCAGGCGCTTGCCAACAGCGCGCGCGCGTCGTTTGAAAAGCACGGCGAGCCGGATCTGCTGCTGCTCTCCTATCATGGGATCCCGCAGCGTTTCGCCAATGAAGGGGATGATTATCCGCAGCGCTGCCGCGATACCACGCGCGAGCTGGTTTCCGCCCTTGGCCTGCCGCCGGAGAAGGTGATGATGACCTTCCAGTCGCGCTTCGGCCGCGAGCCGTGGCTGACGCCGTACACCGATGAAACCCTCAAAATGCTCGGTGAGAAGGGCGTGAAGCACATTCAGGTGATGTCGCCGGGCTTCTCGGCAGACTGTCTGGAAACGCTGGAGGAGATTGCGGTGCAAAACCGGGAATTTTTCCTTGAGGCTGGCGGCGAAAAGTACGAGTACATTCCGGCGCTTAACGACTCGCCCGAACATATCGACATGATGGTCTCGCTGGTCACGAACAGCCGCTGATCGCACTCCGGGCCGGGTTTGTGCTACCATTCCCGGCCCATATTCTTCGCACAGTTCAGACCATGAAATTTCCCGGTAAACGCAAATCCAAACACTACTTCCCCGTCGATGCCCGCGATCCGCTCCTGCAGCAAATCCAGCCAGAAAATGAAACCAGCGCGGCCTGGGTCGTCGGTATCGACCAGACGCTGGTGGACATTGAGGCGAAAGTGGATGACGCGTTTGTCGCCCGCTACGGTCTGAGCGCCGGGCACTCGCTGGTGATTGAGGATGACGTTGCCGAAGCGCTGTACCAGGAGCTGGTGCGTGAAAACCTGATTACCCATCAGTTTGCCGGGGGAACCATCGGCAATACCATGCATAACTACTCCGTGCTGGCAGACGACCGCTCGGTGCTGCTCGGCGTGATGTGCAGCAACATTGAAATCGGCGGCTATGCCTACCGCTATCTCTGCAACACCTCCAGCCGTACCGATCTTAACTACCTCCAGGGCGTTGACGGGCCGATTGGCCGCTGCTTTACGCTGATCGGAGAATCCGGCGAGCGTACCTTTGCCATCAGCCCGGGTCACATGAACAAGCTGCGCGCCGAGAGTATTCCGGAAGAGGTCATCGCGGGCGCCTCGGCGCTGGTATTGACCTCCTACCTGGTGCGCTGCAAGCCCGGCGAGCCGATGCCGGAAGCGACCATGAAGGCGATTGAGTACGCCAAAAAGTACGATGTGCCGGTGGTACTCACGCTGGGCACCAAATTCGTGATTGCCGATAACCCAGAATGGTGGCAGGCCTTCCTGAAAGAGCACGTCTCGATTCTGGCGATGAACGAAGAAGAGGCCGAAGCGCTGACCGGCGAAAGCGATCCGCTGCTGGCGTCTGACAAAGCGCTGGACTGGGTAGATCTGGTGCTCTGCACCGCGGGTCCGGTTGGGCTGTATATGGCAGGCTTCACGGAAGAAGAGAGTAAACGCAAAACCCAGCACCCGCTGCTGCCGGGCGCGATCGCCGAGTTCAACCAGTACGAGTTCAGCCGCGGGATGCGTTACAAAGATTGCGTGAATCCGCTGCGGATCTACTCTCACATTGCGCCATACATGGGTGGCCCAGAGAAGATCATGAACACCAACGGCGCGGGCGACGGCGCGCTGGCCGCGCTGCTGCACGACATCACCGCGAACGCCTACCACAAAACCAACGTGCCGAACTCCAGCAAGCACAAGTTCAGCTGGCTGACCTATTCGTCGCTGGCGCAGGTGTGTAAGTACGCGAACCGCGTGAGCTATCAGGTGCTGAACCAGCACTCCCCGCGCTTAACGCGTGGTCTGCCGGAACGGGAAGACAGCCTCGAAGAGGCGTACTGGGATCGTTGATTGCTAAAAGAAAACCCCGGTGGCGCTACGCTTACCGGGGCTACCTGTAGGCCTGCTAAGCGTAGCGCCAGCAGGCTTTTTTTACCCCGTCACCGCCTCTTCAACCGGCGGTTTCTCCAGCAGCGTCAGCATCGTATTCGCAATCTCGCGTTCGCCCATCACCACCTTATCCGCGCCGCGCTCGGTAATGTACTCCACCTCGTCGTCATAGTGCGCCCGGGCGATAATCTCAATCGTTGGGCACTTCGCGCGCGCGGAAGCCACAATCTCACCCGCCTCATAGCCGTTCGGTATGGTCAGCAGCAGCCAGCGGGCACAGTCCAGATGCGCCAGGTTCATGATCTCTTCGTTCGCCGCGTTGCCCAGCACCGCGCGGATACCGCGCTCGCGCAGCTCGTCGACGCGGGTGCGTGAGGTCTCAATCACCACCAGCGGAATCCCCTGCGCCATCAGCTTCTCGCCGAGGAGGCTACCGACGCGCCCAAAGCCCACCAGCAGGGCATGGTTGCAAATATCGACCGGGATCTGCTTCTCTTCTTCGATGGCCTCTTCGAGGGTCTGTTCTTCCAGCGTTTCGGTTTTATCGAGGTATTTTTCCAGCAGGGCAAACAGCACCGGGTTCAGCATAATCGACAGGATGGCCCCCGCCAGCACCAGGTTTTGCCCCGCCTGAGGCAGCAGGTTCAGGGCCATACCCAGACCGGCCAGAATAAAGGCGAATTCGCCAATCTGCGCCAGGCTGGCAGCGATGGTCAGCGCCGTACGCGGGGAGTGGCCAAACATGCGTACCAGGAAGAAGGCAGCGAGCGACTTACCAAAAATGATGATCGCCAGCGTGCCCATCACGGCCAGCGGCTGCTGGATCAGCACCAGCGGATCGAACAGCATCCCGACGGAGACGAAGAACAGCACGGCAAACGCATCGCGCAGCGGCAGCGTGTCGTGCGCCGCGCGGTGGCTCAGCTCGGATTCGTTCAGCACCATCCCGGCAAAGAAGGCGCCCAGGGCAAAGGAAACGTCAAACAGCTCAACGGCACCAAACGCGATGCCCAGCGCCAGCGCCAGCACGGAGAGGGTAAACAGCTCGCGGGAGCCGGTCGCCGCGCTGCGGGACATGATCCACGGCACCAGGCGGCGTCCTACCAGCATCATGATGGCGATAAACGCCACCACCTTACCGATGGTGATGCTCATATCCAGCGCCAGCGAGGCGAAGCCGACGTTGTCTTTTTCCATCATCCCGGCGACGGCCGGCAGCAGCACCAGCGTCAGGACCATGACCAGGTCTTCAACAATCAGCCAGCCAATCGCAATTTGCCCGCGCTGGCTGTCTATCAGCTGTCTCTCCTCAAGCGCGCGCAGCAGCACCACGGTACTGGCGGTTGAGAGACACAGCCCAAATACGATACCGGTCATTAACGACCAGCCCAGCACCGCCGAAAGCGCCATTCCCAGCAGCGTCGCCACCCCAATCTGGGCGATCGCTCCCGGTATGGCAATCGACTTTACCGCCATCAAATCCTTCAGGGAAAAATGCAGGCCGACGCCAAACATCAGCAGAATCACGCCCAATTCCGCCAGCTCAGGGGCCAGTTTGGTATCCGCGACGAAGCCTGGCGTGAACGGTCCCGCCAGCACACCTGCCAGCAGATAGCCGACAAGAGGAGAAATACGCAGTTTATTGGCAATCATGCCGAGGATAAAAGCGAGCACAAGTCCACCAACAATGGTGGTGATAAGCGGTGTGGCGTGGTGCATTCCGTCTCCTTTCGTTGTGGGTGTTCCTTTTTGGTGAAAAACCAAAAAACCGAGTAATAGTTTATGACAATTTTTCCCCTTATGTTTATGAATAATTGTTGAAGTTTGAATAAAACGGCAATATGCGCGTAAAAAAGCGCATTTTGATAAATTCAGCGAGAGGGGAAAGAAGAAACCCTTATGGCATAAGGGTGTCAGGCAGCCAAAGTCACACTTTGGCTGCCCGTAATTTACGCTTTGTGGCGGTTATCAGGCAGGAATATGGTCAACATCCCAAGAAGTGGCAGGAAAGCGCAGATTTTATAAACCAGGAAGATGCTGGTGTGATCCGCAACCATACCTAACACCGCTGCACCCAGCCCGCCCATGCCGAAGGCGAAACCGAAAAACAGCCCGGAAACCATACCGATACGGCCCGGCAGCAGCTCCTGGGCATAGACCAGAATGGCGGAAAACGCGGAGGCGAGGATAAAACCAATAATAACGGTTAAAATTCCCGTCCATTCAAGGCTGGCGTACGGCAAAATGAGGGTAAAGGGCGCCACGCCGAGGATAGAGCCCCAAATAACATATTTACGCCCAATCTTATCCCCCACAGGCCCGCCAATGACCGTACCGGCGGCGACGGCGAACAGGAAGGCAAACAGGTGGATCTGCGCGTTTTGTACCGATAATCCGAATTTTTGCATCAGATAAAAGGTGTAATAGCTGCTGATGCTCGCCATATAGAAGTATTTCGAGAAAATCAGCACCAGCAGCACGGAAACGGCCAGAATAACCTTATTGCGCGGGAGGGGATTGATAACCTTCGCTTTAGGTTTCCCTTTATTTACCCGATGCTGCGCGGCGTACCAGCGGCTGATCTGCGCCAGCACGATAATCGCCAGCAGCGCGGCCAGCACAAACCACGCCACGTTGCCTTTGCCGTACGGGGCGATAATCACCGCCGCCAGCAGCGGGCCGAGGGAGCTGCCGAAGTTACCGCCCACCTGGAAAAGCGACTGCGCCAGCCCGTGACGGCCACCGGAGGCCATACGCGCCACGCGGGAGGACTCAGGGTGGAAGACGGACGAGCCGGTGCCCACCAGCGCGGCGGCGATCAGCACGGCTTCAAAACTTCCGGCCATGGACAGCAGCACCAGCCCGCTTAGGGTAAAGCACATGCCGATTGGCAATGACCACGGCATCGGGTATTTATCCGTCCAGTAGCCCACCACCGGCTGCAGCAGCGAGGAAGCCAGCTGGAAGGTCAGGGTGATCATCCCGATCTGCACAAAGGTTAACGAAAACTCGGATTGCAGCAGCGGATAAATAGCCAGAATCAACGACTGGATCATGTCGTTGAGCAGGTGCGAAAGACTGATTGCGCCTAATACTTTAAAGGAGGTGCGCGACGCCGGTGCGCCCGGAACGGGCTGGGTTGATTCACTGATTGCCATAGAGAGAAGTACCACGTCTGTAGTTATTAGCGATGCAGGGTGTAATTATTATCCGACTAACATACCCGCCTGCGACATTTGAAGAAAGTCGCAATTATGAAAACTTATTTGTTTATTATTGTGAGTCACTGTAATTTCTGCCTTTGTCTATGGGTCAGGGAGAGAGAAGATGAAGTTAATGAAGCGGGGCGTCGCGCTGGCGCTCATTGCGGCGTGGGGGCTGGTAAGCCTGCCCGCGCAGGCGTATGAAAAAGACAAAACCTATAAAATCACCATTCTGCATACCAACGACCACCACGGCCATTTCTGGCGCAGTGAATACGGCGAATATGGCCTGTCGGCGCAAAAAACGCTGGTGGACGGCATTCGCAAAGAAGTGGCTGCTCAGGGCGGCAGCGTGCTGCTGCTGTCGGGGGGCGATATCAATACCGGCGTGCCGGAATCTGACCTGCAGGACGCGGAGCCGGACTTTCGCGGCATGAACCTGATTGGCTACGACGCGATGGCCGTGGGTAACCACGAGTTTGATAACCCGCTGACCGTGCTGCGTCAGCAGGAGAAATGGGCTAAATTCCCGTTCCTTTCCGCCAATATTTACCAGAAAAGCACCGGTGAACGCCTGTTTAAGCCGTGGGCGCTGTTTAAGCGTCAGGATCTGAAGATCGCGGTGATTGGCTTAACCACCGACGATACGGCGAAAATCGGCAACCCTGAGTTCTTCACCGATATCGAATTCCGCAAGCCGGCAGACGAAGCGAAGCTGGTGATTCAGGAATTGCAGCAGAATGAGAAGCCGGACGTGATTATCGCCACCACGCACATGGGGCACTACGACAACGGCGAGCACGGCTCTAACGCGCCCGGCGACGTGGAGATGGCGCGCAGCCTGCCTGCGGGCTCGCTGGCGATGATTGTGGGTGGTCACTCACAGGATCCGGTCTGCATGGCCTCGGAGAACAAAAAGCAGGTGGACTACGTGCCGGGCACGCCTTGCGCGCCGGACCGTCAGAACGGTATCTGGATTGTGCAGGCGCACGAGTGGGGCAAATACGTGGGCCGGGCGGACTTTGAGTTCCGTAACGGCGAGATGAAGCTGGTGCGCTATCAGCTCATTCCGGTCAACCTGAAGAAGAAAGTCACCTACCCGGACGGGAAAAGTGAGCGCGTACTTTACACGCCTGAGATCGCTGAAAACCAGCAGATGCTCTCCCTGCTAACGCCGTTCCAGAACAAAGGCAAGGCGCAGCTGGACGTGAAAATCGGCACGCTGAACGGTCGTCTGGAGGGGGACCGCAGTAAGGTTCGCTTCGTGCAGACCAACATGGGTCATCTGGTGCTGGCAGCGCAGATGGCGCGCACCGGCGCGGATTTTGGCGTAATGAGCGGGGGCGGCATTCGTGACTCCATCGAAGGCGGAAACATTACCTATAAGGACGTCCTGAAGGTGCAGCCGTTTGGTAACCTGGTGGTCTATGCCGACATGAGCGGGAAAGAGGCCATTGACTACCTGACCGCAGTGGCGCAGATGAAGCCGGATTCCGGGGCCTATCCGCAGTTTGCCAACGTCAGCTTCGTGGCGAAAGACGGCAAGCTTAACGATCTTAAGATCAAAGGCGAACCGGTCGATCCGGCCAAAACCTATCGTCTGGCGACCTTAAGCTTTAACGCCACCGGCGGCGACGGCTATCCTCATATTGATAACAAACCGGGCTACGTGAATACCGGCTTTATCGACGCGGAAGTGCTGAAGCAGTTTATCGAGCAAAATTCGCCAATTGACGTGAACGCGTATGAGCCGAAGGGTGAGGTGAGCTGGCAGTAGTGGGGGGCTGTTGCCGGGTGGCGGCTACGCCTTACCCGGCCTACATTCGAATCGTAGGCCCGGTAAGCGCAGCGCCACCGGGCAATTTTCTCAATCCCGGCGCGCAATATCCGCAAACTTCGCGTCCAGCATTTTTGCCAGATCGCCTGCGGCCAGCTCAATATCCAGCCCGCGTTTGCCGCCGGATATAAAGATGGTGTCAAATTCCTGGGAAGGGGCATCGATCAGCGTCGGCAGGCGTTTTTTCTGCCCGAGCGGGCTGATCCCGCCCACCAGGTATCCCGTGGTGCGTTGCGCCACCATCGGATCCGCCATATCCACCTTCTTCGCCCCCAGCGCTTTGGCGACTTTCTTCAGATCCAGCTGTCCCGCCACCGGGGTCACCGCCACGGCGAGATGTTTCATGTCGCCATTCACCGCGACCAGCAGCGTTTTATAAACCTGGTCAGCGTTCAGCCCCAGCTTGCGCACCACTTCATCACCAAAGTTGGTTTCATTTGGATCGTGATCGTAGGTGTGGATCCGGAAAGAAATGTTGTTTTTTTCGAGTAATTTAACGGCGGGAGTCATAGCTATCCTTCTTACGACAGACCAATCATGCCAACAGCATACGCCTGACGTTTGTCTAAAAAATAGCACCATCTTGCGCAATAGTATTGGCAGTGATGGTCACTTTGAGCGACAATCGGCTCAACCGAAGGTCTCCTTCGGCATAATAAAAACGATGAAATTCCTCTTTGACGGGCCAATAGAAATATTGGCCATTTTTTTATTTCAGCAGCGACGGCAAATTCCCTTCTCCGTACAAATGTAGCGCCCCGACCGCCACCACGTAACGCCCCGCAGGTAACGCGTGCAGCGTCTCCCGCCAGGCTTTGTTGCGCGCGTTCATCAGCACATCATACAGCGATTCGCTGAACGTCGACGGCAAGATCAGCTTACCGTCTTCAGGCGGCGCATCCAGCCACCAGCCAATCATGGTCTGCAGCAGCCGCGCGTTGGTGTGCCAGTGGGTTAGGGTGTCATCCAGCAGCATCAGACCGTCGTCGGGAAGCTGCCGCAGGAGCGCAATCTGGCTGTCCGTTCCTTCCAGCTCGACGATCGGCAGGCTGCGCGCCCTTGCCACGTTCAGCAACTGATAATCAATGCCGTAGTCACCGCGCAGGCCCAGACGCTGCGCCTGCGTGGCCTGCAGCACCATCGCAATTTGCCAGAGCGGCAGGGCGTCAATCATGGAGAGCGAGACGCCGGTTTCGTCGGCGACGCGCGTCAGTTCCGCCAGACGGGCTTCGTCCAGACGTTCCGCCAGCGGGAGATCGCTCTCAAGCCCGGCAAACGGCGACTCGTGGCCCGAAATGTCCGCCTCAACGACCAGCGCGTCGGCGTGTTTCAGCAGTTTAATCAGGCCGGGCGGCAGGGGAGACATATCCTGCGTACCCATATGAATGCTGCCGACCAGGTGCAGGTGCTGCCCGCCGGGAAGCGAGATATCCAGGCCGGGCCAGGCGTAACGGCGAGGAAAGAGGGCGCGAAACGAGGTTTTTATACGATTAAACAGGCCCATACGCGCTCCATGAACGGAAAGGTTCATGCTAGCGCGTACGGGTACAAGGTTCAATCCTTCGGTGTAAACCGCAGCAGCCGGTTGGCGTTGCTGACCACGGTGATGGAGGAGAGCGCCATCGCCGCACCCGCGACCACCGGATTAAGCAGCGTGCCGGTGAGCGGCCACAAAATACCGGCCGCAATCGGGATGCCGAGCGAGTTATAGATAAACGCCCCGAGCAGGTTCTGCTTCATGTTGCGCAATGTGGCTTTCGAAATGGCCAGCGCGTCGGCGACGCCCATCAGGCTGTGGCGCATCAGCGTGATGGCCGCGGTTTCAATGGCGACATCGCTCCCGCCACCCATCGCAATCCCCACGTCCGCCTGGGCCAGGGCCGGGGCATCGTTGATGCCGTCGCCGACCATCGCCACCTGACGGCCCTGGCTTTGCAGCGTCTTGATGGCGTCCGCCTTACCGTCCGGCAGGACGCCCGCAATGACCTCATCAATACCGGCTTCTTTCGCGATGGCGTTAGCCGTCGTCGGGTTATCGCCGGTCAGCATCACCAGACGGTAGCCCGCACGGTGCAGGCGCCGCAGGGCGTCCACGCTGTCCTGACGAAGCGGATCGCGCACGGCCAGCAGCGCGGCGGCTTTGCCATCTACCGCCAGCAGAACCGGGGTGGCCCCCTGAGACGCCTGCGCCTTCAGCTCGCTCGCCAGCGCGGCGGTATCAATGCCGTTTTCATGGAGCAATGCCTGGTTGCCCAGCAGCAGCGCGTGCCCTTCGGCTTCACCGCTGACGCCGAGCCCGCGCAGGGTGCGGAAATTGCTCACCGGCGGCAGGGCAGACGCATGCGCTTTATCGAGGATGGCGTGCGCCAGCGGGTGGCTGGAGCCTTGCTCCAGCGCGGCGGCGAGGCGCAGCGCGTCCGCTTCCGCAATACCGACGGTCGTAACGGCCACCACCTGCGGTTTGCCTTCGGTCAGCGTGCCGGTTTTATCGAACACCAGCGTGTTGAGGGTGCTGGCCCGCTGCAGCGCGTCCGCATCCCGCACCAGCACGCCAAATTCAGCCGCGCGGCCGACGCCGGAGATAATCGACATCGGGGTCGCCAGGCCAAGAGCGCAGGGACAGGCGATGATCAATACGGTGGTGGCGATCACCAGGGTGTAAACAATCTGCGGCGCGGGGCCGAAGAAGTACCAGATCGCCGCGCTCAGCAGGGCAATGCCGACGACCACCGGCACAAAAATGGCCGAGATCCTGTCAGCAAGCTGGCCAATCTCCGGCTTGCTGCTCTGCGCCTGGCGCACCATGCGGATAATACGCGACAGCGTCGTGTGGCTGCCGACGGCGCTGGCGGTAAACAGCACGCTGCCGTCCTGTACCACCGTACCGGCATGGACGGCGTCGCCGTCGGATTTCTGCTGGGGGATAGGCTCGCCGGTCAGCATCGCTTCATCCAGCCAGGCCTCGCCCTGGGTTATTTTTCCGTCAACGGGCACGCGGTCGCCGGTGGTCAGACGCAGCGTCATGCCGGGCTGAACCTCCGCCAGCGGAACGCTTTTTTCCCCCTCGTCCGTGACCACGCGGGCCGTCGGCGGGGTCAAATCCAGTAACCGTTCCAGCGCCTTCGAGGAGCGCTGGCGGGCGCGGGCTTCCAGCATATGGCCCAGGTTTATCAGGCCGATAATCATCGCGCTCGCTTCATAATAGAGATGGCGCGCCTCCATCGGGAACCACTGGGGCCAGACGTTGACGCTCATCGAATAGAGCCACGCCGCGCCGGTACCGAGGGCGACCAGGGTATCCATCGTCGCGGTGCGGTTTTTCAGGCTCTTCCAGGCGCTGGTATAGAAATGCCCGCCCGCGAACACCATCACCGCGAGGGTTATCAGGCCGATCACCAGCCACAGCGTGCGGTTGTCGTCGGTGACCATCATGTTGTCGCCGAGCATGCCCCACACCATCACCGGAATCCCCACCAGCAGGGCGACAATCGCCTGCCAGCGGAAGCGCTTCATGGTGGCGATAGCCGTTTCCTGCTGGCGCTCGCGGCGTTCGGCATCATCTTCGATGGCCTCCGCGCCGTAGCCCGCTTTCTCAACGGCCTGGACTAATTCTGCGGCGGAGGCGCTGCCCATCACCAGCGCAGTACGCTCCGCAAGATTGACCCGTGCCTGCGCGACGCCCGGTACGGCCTGCAAGGCGTTTTGTACCCGGGAGACGCAGCTGGCGCAGCTCATGCCGTTGATCAGCAGCTGTTGGCTGTCATCAATATCATCCGCTGCCGGAAGCTCAGGAGTGGCCGCTGTCAGTGCTTCCGACGGGGACGATGACTCTGCCAGCGGTTTAGCCTTTGGGTGGCTTAGCTCCGCCCCATAACCCGCTTGTTTAATGGTATCGATCAGCGCATCCGCGCTGGCGCTGCCGGTGACGGCGGCATGGTCGATCGTCACGTCAGCGCTTTCAACATCAGGACGCTGTTCCAGGCTTTCTTTAACGCGTTTGACGCAGTGGCCGCAGGAGAGGCCGTCCAGCGTCAGGTCAATAGTGTGAGACATAACAAAACTCCCGTATAATGAACTGGTCAGTAGTTGACCGGAGTAACGCTTTTCGCTAACTGTTATGAAGGTTAAACCTTCCATCAAGGGGAAGGTCAAGGGGGAATTGTGAATATCAGTGACGTGGCAAAAAAAACCGGCTTAACCAGCAAGGCGATTCGCTTTTATGAAGAGAAGGGGCTGGTTACGCCGCCGCTGCGCAGCGAAAACGGCTACCGCAGCTATACGAAACTGCACATTGATGAGCTGACGCTGCTGCGCCAGGCCAGGCAGGTCGGGTTTAATCTGGAAGAGTGCGGCGAGCTGGTTAACCTGTTTAACGATCCAAAGCGCCACAGCGCCGACGTCAAAAAACGCACGCTGGAAAAGGTGGCCGAAATTGAACGCCACATCGTCGAGCTACAGGCGATGCGCGAACAGCTGCTGCAGCTCGCGGAGTCCTGTCCGGGGGATGACAGCGCCGACTGCCCGATTATCGACAATCTTGCCGGCTGCTGCCACCGCAAAACCCACGCCTAGCAGGCTTTCACCCGCAGGGTAATGCCTTCCACCGCAATGACCTCAACCCGCGTGCCGGCGCTGAGGTCGTCGTCGGCCACCACCGGCCACGAGCTGTCGCCCACGCGCATGTGACCGCGCCCGTTCACCAGCGCGCTGTCGAGCGTAAAACGCTTGCCGACAATCTGCTGCCCGCGCTGGTTGAGGTGGGCGTCGACCGGTTTCTGCTCGTTAACCCGTCGGTTAAGCCAGCGCCACCACAGCCACGCGGCCACCAGCGTCAGCACGGCAAACAGCGCGCCCTGCCACGCCCAGTCCAGCGGAAGGATCCAGACCAGAATACCCGTAATGACCGCGGCGACACCGCTCCAGAGCAGGTAGCCATTGCCGCCCAGCATCTCCGCCGCCAGCAGTAAGCCACCGAGGCTTATCCAGAAGGCATGGGGATGTGCAACAATCAGCTCAATCATTTTTTACGCTCGTTTCCGCTGTCTTTAATCAGTTCGGCAATACCGGCGATAGAGCCCATCAGGCTGCTGGCATCCAGCGGCATCATCACCACTTTGCTGTTGTTCGCGGAGCCAATCTGCTTCAGCGCGTCGGTATATTTTTGCGCGACGAAGTAGTTCACGGCCTGAATATCACCGGCGGCAATGGCTTCGGAAACCATCTGGGTGGCGCGGGCTTCCGCCTCTGCGGAGCGTTCACGCGCTTCTGCCTGCAGGAAGGCGGACTGACGATCGCCTTCTGCTTTGAGGATCTGCGACTGTTTTTCCCCCTCGGCTTTGAGGATTTCAGCCTGACGCACCCCCTCGGCCTCCAGAATATAGGCGCGCTTGGTTCGCTCGGCCTTCATCTGGGCGTTCATGGAGGCGATCAGCTCCGCAGGCGGGCGCACGTCGCGGATCTCAATACGGGTAACTTTGATCCCCCACGGGTTGGTGGCCTCATCGACAATGTGCAGCAGGCGGGTGTTGATGCTGTCGCGCTGGGAAAGCATCTCGTCCAGCTCCATCGAGCCGAGCACGGTTCGGATGTTGGTCATCGTCAGGTTAACGATCGCCAGCTCCAGGTTGCTGACCTCATAGGCCGCTTTCGGCGCGTCAATCACCTGAATAAAGCAGACCGCGTCGATGGTGACGTTGGCGTCATCCTTGGAGATCACCTCCTGGGAAGGAATGTCCAGCACCTGTTCCATCATGTTGATCTTGCGACCAATGCGGTCCATGAACGGAACAATCAGGCTTAAGCCCGGCTGGAGCGTGTTGGTGTAGCGACCGAAGCGCTCAACGGTCCACTGATAGCCCTGCGGGACAATTTTGACCCCTGCGCCCACAATGACCAGCGCGACGAAAATAAGAACGGGAACAACGATAAGCATAAAAACCTCCTGTTTTGCATGCTGTGACAGAAATGAAATCACTTTTTGTTGATCCTAAGTATACGAGGAAAGTCGCTTTACTATCACTCCTCGCCGTAAACTACTGCTCATTATTGGGATAAAGGCAGAAAATAACATGAAGGATAACAGCGCGGTGTTAACCCTCGAGGACGTGGGCTACCGCACAGGCGGCACCACGATTTTGAACAATGTCAGTTTTAGCCTCTTGCCGGGCGAGTTTCGACTGATTACCGGCCCTTCGGGCTGCGGGAAAAGTACGCTGCTTAAAATCATTGCGTCGCTGCTCACGCCAACGTCGGGAAAAATCGTCTTTGAAGGGAAGGATATTGCAACGCTCTCACCGGAGACCTACCGCCAGCAGGTCTCTTATTCGGTGCAAACGCCGAGCCTGTTCGACAGCACGGTGTATGACAACCTGATTTTCCCATGGCAAATCCGGCACAAGACGCCCGATCCTGAACGGTTTTCCGCCGATCTGGCGCGCTTTAATCTGCCGCCGGACACCCTGACAAAGTCCGTTTCCGAACTGTCGGGCGGTGAAAAGCAGCGGGTCTCGCTGATCCGCAACCTGCAGTTTTTGCCGAAGGTCTTACTGCTGGACGAAATTACCAGCGCGCTCGACGATGCCAACAAGCGCAACGTCAACGAGATAATCCATCGCTACGTCCGGGAGCAGAATATTGCCGTGCTGTGGGTGACGCACGACGCGAGCGAAATTACCCATGCGGATGACGCGATCGCGCTCCAGCCGCACGGCGGAAAAATGCAGGAGGCCAACCGTGGGTGAGCATAATATTACGAACGAATCTCTGGCGTTTTCGATGGTGCTGGTGCTGATCGCGATTGTGGTCAGCTACCGGGAAAAGCTGGGGCTGGAAAAAGATATCGTGTGGAGCATCTGCCGGGCGGTGATTCAGCTCATCATCGTCGGCTATGTGCTGAAGTATATTTTCAACGTCAACCACGCGGTGCTGACGCTGCTGATGGTGCTCTTTATCTGCTTTAACGCGGCGTGGAACGCGCAAAAACGCAGTAAATACATTGATAAGGCGTTTATCTCGTCGTTAATTGCCATTACCACCGGGACGGCGCTCACGCTGGCGGTGCTGGTGTTCTCAGGCTCGATTGCGTTTACGCCGATGCAGGTTATCCCTATCTCCGGGATGATAGCGGGCAACGCCATGGTGGCCGTGGGGCTGTGCTATAACAACCTCGGACAGCGTTTCAGCAGCGAACAGCAGCAGCTGCAGGAGAAATTAAGCCTGGGGGCGACCCCGAAAGTGGCTTCCGCGCGGCTGATCCGTGAGAGCATTCGCTCGTCGCTGATCCCAACGGTCGATTCCGCCAAAACGGTGGGGCTGGTGAGCCTGCCGGGCATGATGTCGGGGCTGATTTTTGCCGGTATCGATCCGGTAAAAGCGATCAAGTATCAGATCATGGTGACGTTTATGCTGCTTTCTACGGCAAGCCTCTCCACCATCATTGCCTGCTACCTGACCTATCGGAAGTTCTACAACGCGCGCCACCAGCTGGTGGTGACGCAGTTGAAAAACGCGCGCTGATTGTGCCGGGCGGCACTGCGTTTGCCCGGCCTACGATTCGTGCTTTTGTAGGCCCGGTAAGGCGAAGCCGCCACCGGGCAAAGTGCATCAATATAACAGCGCGTACAGCTGACGCCGATACTTCGACGCCAGCGCGTCCCCGGTGCCCAGCGCGGCCAGAATCTCCTGGAACATTTTGCGCGCCTGGCCGTCTGCGGCGGCTAAATCTTTTTGCAGATGGCTGAACAGCAGCTCAAGCGCCTCTTCGTTACGCCCCACCTGGTGGAGCTGCAGCGCCAGCTGGCTTGCCAGCGCGGCGTCCGCCGGGTTGTCGGCAACCTGCTGCTGCAGCTGCTGAATTTCCGGGGTGTCCGCCGCCTGCTTCAGCAGCTCAATCTGGGCAACCAGACCCTGATAGCGGGTGTCCTGATCCTGCAGCGGAACCGTCTTGAGTACGGCTTCCGCGTCTTCTGAACGGTGCAGGGCGATCTGCGTCTCCGCCAGCAGCAGGCCAATCTGGCTGTTCTGATTCGACAGCTGCCACGCCTCTTTCAGCAACGGCAGCGCCTCGTCGTATTTGCCTTCCTGCATCAGCGCCATGCCTTCCTGCGCTTTCAGCTCTTCTTCGCGCGGCAGCACTTTATCCAGCAGGGCGCGGATAGCCTCTTCCGGCTGCGGCCCCTGGAAGCCGTCAACAGGCTGACCGTTCTGGAACAGATAGACGGTTGGGATGGCGCGCAGACCAAACTGAGACGCCACCATCGGCTCGGCGTCGCAGTCCAGCTTCGCGAGAATGAACTGACCGTTGTACTGGGCAGCAAGGCTTTCCAGCACCGGCGTCAGCTGCAGACAGTGCTGGCTGCGTTCTGACCAGAAGTAGAACAGGACCGGTTTGGTCATCGACTGTTCAAGGGTCTGTTGCAGGTTTGCTTCAGTGATATTGACGATATTCTGTACGGACATGCGGCTTTCTCTTTTGTCGGTTTGTTCTTTACATGGGGATGCGCGTCGTCGCTTCAACTCAGCCGTGTAAAATTTTGTCCATTATCCGGCCCGGCAGCAGGCGTTTTAACCAGCCTACGGCATGGGTGACCAGCGTCACCGGATAGCGCATTTTAGGATGTTCACTCTCAAAAGCATGGCGCACTTTGGCCACCACCGCTTCGGGCCCGAGGGTAAAGCGTGCGGCAATGCCGGGGTTCTCGACCGGTTTGTCCGCCTGCGTCTGGTTCACGTTTTCGGTAAAGCGGGTGCGGATCGGGCCGGGTTCAATCAGGCTGACCTTGATGCCGCTGTGGCGTAGCTCCATGCGCAGGGCGTCGGACCAGGCCTCCAGCGCATATTTGCTGGCGGCATAGGCGCCGCGGCCCGGGGTGGAAATCAGCCCCATCACCGACGACGTCATCACGATGCGCCCTTCACCGTGGGGCAGCATCGCGGGGAGCAGGCGCATGGTGAGCTGATGGACGCCGAAGAAGTTGGTCGAAAACTGCTTCTCCAGCGTGTCGCGGGAGAGGGTATCCAGCGGGCCATACACGCCGTAGCCGGCGTTATTAAAAAGCCCGTACAGACGGTTGCCGGTCAGGGCGATCACCTCATCGGCGGCGCGCTCAACGCTCTCCGGCGAGTCCATATCCAGCAGCACGCCGGTAAAGCCCAGCCCGTTCATGCGTTCGACATCGTCGGGTTTGCGGCAGGCCGCCAGCACCCGAAACCCCTGACGCTTCAGTTCGAGCGCGCTTTCCAGGCCGATTCCGCTGGAACATCCTGTAATTAAGACCGATTTTTGCATAACTTTACCTGTCAGGATCTCCGCTTAATCAGGAGTCATGTTTAACTAAAGGAGCCAGCCGCGTTGCCATCCAGTCGGCAATAAACGGCTGAGCATCGCGATTGGGGTGGATCCCGTCGTCTTGCATCCACTGGGGTTTGAGATAGACCTCTTCCATGAAAAATGGCAGCAGCGGAATATCAAACTCTTTGGCAAGCTTAGGGTAGATCGCGCTAAAGGCTTCATTATACCGACGACCGTAGTTGGCGGGCAGGCGAATTTGCATCAGCAGCGGCTGGGCGTTTGCCGCCTTGATGTCCTGCAAAATGGTGCGCAGCGTCTGTTCCGTCTGCTGAGGCTGGAAACCGCGCAATCCATCATTGCCGCCAAGCTCCACCAGCACCCAGCGCGGCTGGTGCTGTTTGAGCAGCGCAGGCAGGCGCGACAGGCCCTGCTGCGAGGTATCGCCGCTGATGCTGGCGTTGACTACCGTCGTTTTGCTCTGCCATTTGTCGTTGAGCAGAGCGGGCCAGGCCGCGCTGGCCGCCATGCGATAGCCCGCGCTCAGGCTATCGCCGAGAACCAGTAACGTGTCCGCTGCCGCCGCGCGGAAAGTCATCAGAATCAAAAACAGGAAGGGCAAATGCCAGCGGAAAACAGTGTTGAAGTTCATCATCTTAAGAAGTCCGTCGGTCAGGGGGAACACGAGCTTTCCATCCTTACCGGAGTTGAACTCGTTGTCAAACGCGCTGAAACCCTCGCGCTGATTGGCGAGTCCGGTTCCGGCAAGTCCACGCTGCTGGCGATTCTTGCTGGCCTCGACGACGGCAGCAGCGGCGAGGTCCACCTTGTCGGGCAGCCGCTGCACCAGCTTGATGAAGAAGCGCGGGCCGCGCTGCGCGCGCGTCACGTTGGTTTTGTCTTTCAGTCCTTTATGCTGATCCCGACCCTGAACGCGCTGGAAAACGTCGAGCTCCCGGCGCTGCTGCGCGGTGAAAGCAGCCGTGAAAGCCGCGCTCACGCGAAGGCGCTGCTGGAACAGCTCGGCCTGGGTAAACGTCTTGACCATCTTCCCGCCCAGCTCTCCGGCGGCGAGCAGCAGCGCGTGGCGCTGGCGCGGGCCTTTAACGGCCGCCCGGAAGTGCTGTTTGCCGATGAGCCCACCGGCAACCTTGACCGTAAAACCGGAGACCGGATTGCCGACCTGCTGTTTTCGCTCAACCGCGAGCACGGCACCACGCTTATCCTCGTGACCCACGATCCGCAGCTGGCCGCACGCTGCGACCGCCGACTGCGGCTGGTCAACGGTACGCTTCAGGAGGAGGCATGATTACCCGCTGGTTCTGGCGCGAGTGGCGCTCCCCCTCGCTGCTGATTGTCTGGCTGGCGCTAAGCCTGGCGGTGGCCTGCGTGCTGGCGCTCGGCAGCGTCAGCGACCGCATGGAAAAAGGACTCAGCCAGCAGAGCCGGGAGTTTATGGCCGGGGATCGGACCCTGCAAAGCTCCCGTCCCGTGCCGCCGGGCTGGATTGAAGAAGCGCGTAAAGAAGGGCTGAAGGTAGGCGAGCAGATTACCTTCCAGACCATGACGTTTGCGGGCGACACGCCGCAGCTGGCGAGCGTCAAGGCCGTGGATGACGTCTACCCGATGTACGGCGAACTGCAAACCAGCCCGCCGGGGCTAAAACCCGCGCCCGGCACGGTGCTGCTGGCATCGCGTCTGATGGCGCTGCTGAACCTGAAACCCGGTGACAGTATTGACGTCGGCGATGCCACGCTGAAAATCGCCGGGGAGGTGGTGCAGGAGCCTGACTCCGGGTTTAATCCGTTCCAGCTCGCGCCGCGTCTGCTGATGAACACGGCAGACGTTGCGGCTACCCACGCCGTACAGCCGGGCAGCCGCGTCACCTGGCGCTATAAGTTTGGCGGCACGCCTGCCCAGCTGGACGCGTATGAGAAATGGCTGCTGCCGCAGCTAAAACCGGAGCATCGCTGGTACGGGCTGGAGCAGGACGAAGGGGCGCTGGGTAAATCTCTCGAACGTTCTCAGCAGTTCCTGCTGCTGTCGGCACTCTTAACCCTGCTGCTGGCGGTGGCGGCGGTGGCCGTGGCGATGGGGCACTACTGCCGCAGCCGTTACGACCTGGTGGCGATCCTCAAAACCCTGGGCGCGGGCAGGGCGCAGCTGCGCAAGCTGATTGTTGGCCAGTGGCTGATGCTGCTGGCCCTGTCGGCGCTGACCGGCGGAATAATGGGGCTGCTGTTCGAAAAACTGCTGATGGTAATGCTGAAGCCGGTGCTCCCGGCCGCGTTGCCCCCCGCCAGCCTCTGGCCGTGGCTGTGGGCGATGGGCGCGATGACGGTGATTTCGCTGCTGGTGGGGCTACGGCCTTACCGCCTGCTGCTTGCCACGCAGCCGCTGCGCGTGCTTCGCAACGACGTGGTGGCGAACGTCTGGCCGCTGAGGTTCTACCTGCCGGTGATTATCGCGGTGGCGGTAGGGCTGCTGGCCTGGCTGATGGGCGGCAGCACGCTGCTGTGGGCGGTGCTGGCCGGGGCGGTTGTGCTGGCGCTGCTGTGCGGCGTGCTGGGCTGGATACTGCTCAACGTCCTGAAACGCCTGACCGTGAAATCCCTGCCCGTGCGCCTGGCGATCAACCGCCTGCTGCACCAGCCCTGGTCTACGCTCAGCCAGCTGTCGGCCTTTTCGCTGTCGTTTATGCTGCTGGCGCTGCTGCTGGTGTTGCGCGGCGATCTGCTCGACCGCTGGCAGCAGCAGCTGCCGCCGGAAAGCCCGAACTATTTCCTGATCAACATCGCGCCTGAGCAGGTCGCGCCGCTGAAGGGCTTCCTCTCTGAGCATCACATCATCCCTGAGTCGTTCTATCCCATCGTTCGCGCGCGTCTGACGCAGATCGACGGTCAGCCAACGGAGGGGAGCAAGGACGAGTCGCTTAACCGCGAGCTTAACCTGACCTGGCAGGAGAAACGCCCTGACCACAACCCGATCGCCGCGGGCACCTGGCCGCCGAAAGCGGGGGAAGTGTCGATGGAAGAGGGGCTGGCGACGCGCCTGAACGTGAAGCTGGGAGACAGCGTCACCTTTACCGGCGATACCCAGGATTTTACCGCCAAAGTCACCAGCCTGCGTAAAGTCGACTGGGAAAGCCTGCGGCCCAACTTCTTCTTTATCTTCCCGCCGGGCGCGCTGGACGGACAGCCGCAGAGCTGGCTGACCAGCTTCCGCTGGGAAAACGGCAACGGCATGCTGACCCAGCTAAACCGGGAATTCCCCACGGTCAGCCTGCTGGATATCGGCGCGATCCTGAAGCAGGTGGGGCAGGTGCTGGAGCAGGTGAGCCGGGCGCTGGAGGTGATGGTGGTGCTGGTGACGATCTGCGGCGTGCTGTTGCTGCTGGCCCAGGTGCAGGTAGGCATGCGCCAGCGCCATCAGGAGCTGATAGTTTACCGCACGCTGGGGGCCGGAAAGCGGCTGCTGCGAATGACGCTCTGGAGCGAGTTTGCCCTGCTGGGGCTGGTGGCGGGTTTAGTGGCGGCCATTGGTGCCGAGACGGCGCTGGCGGTGCTGCAGACAAAGGTCTTCGACTTCCCGTGGGAACCTGACTGGCGTCTCTGGCTGACCCTGCCTCTGTGCGGCGCGGGGCTGCTTTCTCTCTGCGGCGGCTGGCTCGGTACGCGGCTGCTGAAGGGCAAAGCCCTGTTCCGTCAGTTTGTGAATTGATTCGATGTAGTGATAATGACGCACCGGATAGACCTGCCGGTGCGTCATGTTTAAATGGCACAAAGTGATAATACCCACTCATTTAGTAGCACAAAACATTAAAAACCCGACCACACAGCCCGATTATTTCCAGTTAATATTCACCCGCTAAATATTTAGCAGCGTGTCTATTAAGGAAAAATAATGACTATAAAAAAATCAGCGCTGGCGGCAACGATCGGCGCGGCAGTGGCATTGACTACCTTCGCTTCTCAGGCGGAAATCACCGTTCTTAAGCAGGATCCGCAGGCGGGTAACCCGCTGAGCCGCCTGAACTTCACCGTTGGCGGCAGTATTCGTCCTCAGTTCCAGAACATGACCGGCAACGACGGTAAAAACAGCTACAAGCGTAACGGCTTTGACGGCGGCACCCGCTTCCGTTTCGCAGCCGATTACTACCTGTTTGATGACATCAGCTGGATAAGCTACTACGAGCTGGGTGTGAACATCCCTGCGGTGTTCAACTGGGATAACCACTATGCCAACGGCGCTCACGACACCACGCGTCGTATGCTCTACACCGGTCTGAAGAGCGACACCTGGGGTACGCTGACCTTCGGTCAACAGAACAGCGTGTACTATGATGTGGTGGGCGCGAAAACCGATATCTGGGACTACGACATGATCGCTCAGGCACCGGGTAACGGGATCAACGGCGACTACGACGGTTCTTACCGTTCACGCCAGATGCTGAAATACAAGAAAACCGTGGGCGATGCCGACATCTATGCATCCTACCTGTTTGAAGACAGCGAATACCTGCCGGGTAACGGCCTGCGCTACAAGCGTAAAGGCGGCGGCTCGCTGGGTCTGGACTACCACCTGACCACCGATCTGACCTGGGGCGCCGCGTGGAACTACACCCGCGCCGACATGCGTAACCCGGACAACGGCGACAGCAAAACCTACGACCAGAACATCCTCGGTACCGCGCTGAGCTGGACGCCGGACAACTGGACCTTCTCCGCAGGCGGCGGCTGGTACCAGAACTTCCTGACCACCAAAAAAGTGTCTGTTAACGACTACTTCGCGGGCGACGCGTGGGGCATTGAGTACTTCGCAGGGTACAAATTCCCAATCGGTCAGTACGCGGTGAAATCCATCCAGCCTTACTTCATGGGTGACCGCATTCAGTACGTAAATGGCCGTAACTACCAGCGCATCGACAACGGCGTGGGTATCAGCTTCCAGCTGGATTACGGTTTCCGCGTGGATTACGAACACGTGTTCACCTCCAGCACCGACAACCTGGGCGACATGAACCTGGTGCGTCTGCGTTACGACTTCTAAGCCGTCTGTTCCCCGGTGGCGCTGCGCTTACCGGGGCTACAAAAGCACGCGTAGGCCGGGTAAGGCATAGCCGCCACCTGGCTTTCTTTTAGTTATTAAGCCAGTCAGCAACCTCGCCGTACGTCCCGCGATACACAATCTTCTCCGCCTTTTTCTCCAGCTGATAGCCGTACATCGGGTCGTAATAGTCGTTCAGCAGCGGCACAAGCCAGCTGAAGTGCGCCTCAGTGCTTCCGGAACGCTGTTGTTCCAGCAGCGCGGAATCCAATAAAGCGGTAAATTCCGCAAAACGCTGCAGCCCCAGACGGCGCCGAATGGCGAACAGGCCGTGGTGCAGGTACGCGCTGTACTCCTTCCAGCCCGCCTCTTCCCCGTAGGCCGCAGAAAAGTCCGCCCACATATGGTCGAAATACTCTTCGCGCAGGCGCTCAAGACGGACGTCAAACGGATCGTCGACCACAACGATAGGGGCTTCAACCATGCGGTCGCGCAGGCACTCCGGCAGGTGGTTGGAGCCAATCATCCGGCCCTCGTCTTCCAGCACCCAGCGCGCGGCATCTTTCTTCAGCAGCTCGACGGCAAGGTGATTTTCAAAGCTGGCCTGGGAGAGCTGCGGCGTGAGCGTGCGGCCAAACGACGAACCGCGGTGGTGCGCCAGCCCTTCCAGATCGATACCCTGCGCGTGCTGCTTTACCAGCAGGGTTTTCCCGTTTCCGGTACAGCCGCCGATAAGCACCATCGGCTTTTGCGACTGCTCAATCGTCACCTGAATCGCCGTCTGGCGCAGGGCCTTATAGCCGCCGCGGATGAGCGGGTAGTCGACACCCGCCGCTTTTAGCCAGGCCTGCGAGATATGCGAGCGCTGACCGCCGCGCGCGCAGCAGAGAAAGCCCTCAGGATGGGCCAGGCTGGCGTCCCGCCAGGCGTTGATGCGTGCCTCGCGCGTCTCGCCGCTCACCAGACGGTGGCCGAGCGCCAGCGCGGCCTCGGGGCCCTGACGTTTATAGCAGGTGCCGACGGCGGCGCGTTCGTCGTCGTTCATTAACGGCAGGTTAAGGGCGGCGGGCATCGCGCCCTGGGCAAATTCGATCGGCGCGCGAACGTCGATTAAAGGGGTATCAGACGCGAGGATCGCGCGATAGTCCGTTCCATCGTTCATGGTTATTCCAGAAGAAAACTCAGCAGCAATGGGCGGGGATTGTACTCCGGGGAAGGGGAAGGTCAACTCCCCGGCGCAGATGTCTTACTTAAGCTTTGATTGTGCCCAGACGATGCCGCTCGCGTATTCCGGCGGCAGGAGCGGGACCATCGCTTCCAGCGTGGCGCTCAGGCGGCCCGTGTCGCTGTCGTTCAGGTTCAGGTGGCCGACCTTACGACCCGCGCGCACCTCTTTGTCATACCAGTGCAGATGCACCAGCGGCAGCTTCAGCCAGTCGTAGTTCAGATCGGTCCCGATCAGGTTGATCATCACCGACGGGCTGTTCACCACCGGCTGCGGCAGCGGCAGGTCCGTAATGGCGCGCAGATGCAGTTCGAACTGGCTGATGGACGCGCCGTTTTGCGTCCAGTGGCCGCTGTTGTGCACGCGCGGTGCCAGCTCGTTAATCAGCAGGCCGGACGGCGTAACGAAACACTCCATCGCCATCACGCCCACGTAGCCCAGCTCGTGCATGATGGCCGAGAGCATATCTTCCGCCTGCGCCTGCTGGTCAGCATTGGCGTGCGGGAAGGCGACGCTGGTGCGCAGAATGCCGTCCTGATGCAGGTTATGCGTCAGCGGATAAAAGACGGTGTGCCCGTCGTGCCCGCGCGCGCCAACCAGCGACACTTCGCCGCTGAAGTTAATGCCCTGCTCAACGATGCACTCGCCGTAGCAGTCGTCCGGCAGCTCAGCGGTGTCGTTCTCGCGCAGACGCCACTGGCCGCGCCCGTCGTAACCGCCTACGCGGCGCTTCACGATTGCCAGCTCGCCCAGCATGGCGAAGACGTCGTCCCACTCGCGCTTGTCGGCCAGGAGCTGCCACGGCGCGGTCGGCAGGCCGAGCTTGTCAAACAGCTGCTTCTGCGTCAGACGGTCGGCAATAATCGGGAACACGTCGCGGTTAACGAAGGCGTTATGACGCGCCAGCTCGCGCGTCAGGGCGGTTTCCGGCCAGCGTTCGATCTCGGCGGTGATCACGCTCTGGTGGAACGGTACGGCTTCAGGCTCGGCATCCAGCCCGACGGGCCAGACGGCAATACCCAGCGGCTCGCCGGCCTGGCGCAGCATGCGGCCTAGCTGGCCGTTACCGAGGACGCAAACCTGCTTCATGCCGCACCTCGCGGGTCCGGGTTGTCCAGCACCTCGTCGGTCTGGGCTTTACGCCAGTCCGCCAGACGCTGATGTAACGCTTTATCGTGCGTCGCCAGAATCTGCGCCGCCAGCAGGGCTGCGTTTGCCGCACCCGCTTTACCAATCGCCAGCGTGCCGACGGGAATACCGCGCGGCATCTGGACGATGGAGTAGAGGCTATCCACACCGCTTAACGCGGCGCTTTGGACCGGGACGCCCAGAACCGGCACCAGGGTTTTTGCGGCAATCATGCCGGGCAGATGTGCTGCGCCGCCCGCACCGGCAACGATCACCTCATAGCCGTTCTCTTCGGCGCTTTCGGCGAAGCTGAACAGTTTGTCCGGGGTACGGTGCGCGGAGACCACTTCTACGTGGTGCGGAACATTCAGGATTTCAAAGATTTCGGCGGCGAACTGCATGGTGGCCCAGTCGCTTTTGGACCCCATTACGATGGCGACACGCGCCGGATTATTGCGGGAAGACATGCGTCTTAAAACTCCTGTGGTGCGAAACACACTGCTTTCGAGGGCACAGAGAATAGCATGGAATATCGGCAAGGAAAACGGTTGCGCGGGTAAAGACGCCGCAAAATCGCGCGGATAATCAGAACGGAAAAGCGATAAGTTCGACGCCGTCGGGCGTGACTTTCACCATCGATCCCTCGCTGTGCCACGCGCCTAATACCACTCGGTGTGCGGGCTGGCCGTTGGCGATAAGGGTATGTACGTCAGGACGATGGGTATGACCGTGGATCAGCCACTGAACGCTATGCTTTTCCATGATGTTCACCACGGCCTGCGGGTTCACGTCCATGATGGTCATGGATTTGCTGCTGTTGGCGGCTTTACTGCCCGCGCGCATTCTGGCGGCGATACGGTTGCGAATAAACAGCGGCAGGGCAAGGAACACCTTCTGGATCCACGGGGTGTGGACTTTGGCGCGAAACGCCTGGTAGCCGGTATCGTCAGTGCAGAGCGTGTCGCCGTGCATGATCAGCACCTTGCGGCCATAGAGGTCGAGCACCTGCTCTTCCGGTAGCAGCGTCATGCCGCTTTCGCGGGCGTAGCGCCTGCCGATCAGTAAATCGCGGTTGCCGTGAATGAAGTAGCAGGGAACGCCGGACTCGGCCAGCGCTCTAATGGCCGAGGCCATTTCACGGTGCAGCGGGTCAGGGTCGTCATCGCCAATCCAGGCTTCAAAGAGGTCGCCGAGGATGTACAGCGCGTCGGCGCTTTTCGCTTCACCGCGTAAAAAACGCAGAAAACCGGCGGTAATCGCCGGTTCTTCTGTTTGCAGATGCAGATCCGCAATAAAGAGTGTCGCCACGAATTACTCGCTGACGGTCACGCTTGTAATCACAACGTCTTCTTTAGGAACGTCCTGATGCATACCGCTGCGGCCGGTAGAGACGGCTTTGATCTTGTCGACCACGTCCATACCTTCAACCACTTCTGCGAATACGCAGTAGCCCCAACCCTGCAGGCTTTCGCCGGAGAAGTTCAGGAAGTCGTTGTCAGCCACGTTGATGAAGAACTGCGCGGTCGCTGAGTGAGGCGCCTGAGTACGGGCCATCGCCAGGGTACCACGGGTGTTTTTCAGGCCGTTGTTGGCTTCGTTTTTGATCGCTTCTTTGGTCGCTTTCTGGTTCATGCCAGGTTCGAAACCGCCGCCCTGGATCATAAAACCGTTGATCACGCGGTGGAAAATGGTGTTGTTGTAGAAACCTTCGCGGCAGTAGTCCAGGAAGTTTTTAACTGTTTCAGGCGCTTTGTCATCAAAGGTTTTGATTACGATATCGCCATGATTAGTGTGGAAAGTAACCATTTTTGCATCCTGTTCCGTTATTGTGGTACGTCGACCCGCGTTCGGGTCATCTATAGGGGCCTGTTATAGCATAACCACAGGATGCGATCACCTTGCATTGTGTGCTGCTTCGGGTTTGAATTACGGGTAGAATAGCCGGTTTTCAACCACACACGTGTTTACATGGAATCTTCGATGTTAAAAATCTTTAATACAATGACGCGCCAAAAAGAGGAATTTAAACCTATCCATGCCGGGGAAGTCGGCATGTACGTGTGTGGTATTACGGTTTACGATCTCTGTCACATTGGCCATGGCCGTACCTTTGTCGCCTTCGACGTGGTGTCACGCTACCTGCGTTTTTTGGGCTATACCCTGAAATACGTGCGTAATATCACCGACATCGACGATAAAATCATCAAGCGCGCGAATGAAAACGGCGAAAGCTTCGTTGCGCTGGTGGATCGTATGATCGTCGAAATGCACAAAGATTTTGACGCCCTGAATATTCAGCGTCCGGACAGCGAGCCGCGCGCAACCCACCATATTCACGAAATTATTGAGATCACCGAAAAGCTGATCGCACGCGGTCACGCCTACGTTGCGGACAACGGTGACGTGATGTTCTCGGTGCCGACGGACCCAACCTACGGCGCGCTTTCCCGTCAGGATCTGGACCAGCTCCAGGCCGGCGCGCGCGTTGACGTGGTTGACGTGAAGCGTAACCCGATGGACTTCGTACTGTGGAAAATGTCGAAAGAGGATGAACCAAGCTGGCCATCCCCGTGGGGCGAAGGCCGTCCGGGCTGGCACATTGAATGTTCCGCCATGAACTGCAAACAGCTGGGCAAACACTTCGACATTCACGGCGGCGGTTCAGACCTGATGTTCCCGCACCACGAAAACGAAATCGCCCAGTCCACCTGCGCCCACGGCGGCGAGTACGTGAACTACTGGATGCACTCCGGAATGGTGATGGTTGACCGCGAGAAGATGTCGAAATCGCTGGGTAACTTCTTCACCGTGCGCGACGTGCTGAAATATTACGACGCGGAAACCGTGCGCTACTTCCTGATGTCCGGCCACTATCGCAGCCAGCTGAACTACAGCGAAGAGAACCTGAAGCAGGCCCGCTCGGCGCTGGAGCGTCTGTACACCGCGCTGCGCGGTACCGACAAATCTGTTCCTGCGGCAGGCGGCGAGGCGTTCGAAGCGCGCTTTATTGAGGTGATGAACGACGACTTCAACACCCCGGAAGCGTACTCCGTGCTGTTTGACATGGCGCGCGAAGTGAACCGCCTGAAGTCAGAAGATATGGCCGCGGCGAATGCGCTGGCGTCCCATCTGCGTAAGCTCTCCTCCGTGCTCGGCCTGCTGGAGCAGGAGCCGGACGTGTTCCTGCAGAGCGGTGCGCAGGCGGACGACGGCGAAGTGGCGGAGATTGAAGCGTTGATCAAGGCGCGTCTGGAAGCGCGTCAGGCGAAAGACTGGGCGGCGGCAGACGCGGCGCGTAACCGTCTGACCGAGATGGGTATTATTCTGGAAGACGGCCCGCAGGGCACCACCTGGCGTCGTAAGTAAGTTCGTAAAGCCCGGTGGCGCTGACGCTTACCGGGCCTACAGGTGAAAGTAGGCCGGGTAAGGCGTAGCCGCCACCCGGCTTTTTTTACCTTCTTTTCCACCACAGCAAGCCCATCAGCACGACTCCCGGCAGCCACACCCACAGCAGTTCCGAGATAATGACCTCATGCCCGTACGGCGTGGTATAGCGCGACAGCGCAAACGGCGCGACCTTAATCACCTGCCACGGCGCAAAGAAGCGCTCATCAGACCACGGCCACAGCCAGCCGACGCCTTTCCCGCCGGTCGTCACGGAATCCAGCAGGCTGTGCGAGAGCAGTGACACGGTTAAAAACAGCCAGCAGCGCGTCAGGCTGGCCCTGAACCATCGTCGGCCAATCAGCACGCACAGTATCGGCACCACAAAGGCAAACAGCAGGGAGTGGGTAAACCCGCGATGGCCGAAAACGTTGCCGTAGGCCACGCCGAACTTAAAGGCCAGCACGTCGGCGTCCGGCAGCATGGCGAGGACAATCCCGGCAAACAGCAGGCGGGGAGGAATGACTTTGGTTCCCAGGCCTAAGCCCAGGCAAAGCGGAACGGCAGCGTGCGTAATTACGGTAGGCATTGTCATTATCCATGGCAAATCATGGAAATATAGCAGTAATCCCGCGCCAGCAGACGGGTGCTAAATTCTGATTTTACGCCGACTCGCGTGCGATAAGCTGCCCGGAAAGGGTAATGCGCTGGGTTTGCAGATCCGGCTCTTTCAGCTTGCGGATAATCAGCCCCGCCGCCTGACGCCCGGTTTCGTCGCTCGCTGAAGAGACGTAGGTAAACGACGGGGAGGTGAGGTTAACGTGGAGCATATCTTCAAAACCGACCAGCGCGACCTGCTGGGTCAGAAACACATCCTTTCCCACCGTACGCCCCACCTGATGAATACCGGAGATCGAACCGATCATGGCATCCGGCGAGTGGCAGAGCAGGGCGGTGATGGTGTTGTTTTTCTCAAGCAGCTGCCGCGTTGCCATCGCCGCCGCCTGCGTATCGTCGGTGCAGGCGGGAGACGATTCGTCACGCCAGACCAGCCCGCTTTGCGTCATGGCGCTGCGAAAACCGAGCAGGCGTTGCTCGCGGATAAGACAGCCGTCGCGCCCGCCAATATAGGCGATATTGCGGTGTCCGCGCTCAATAAGATAGCGCGCGGCCAGGTTAGCGGCCTGGCGGTTATCGCGCATCACCAGATTACATTTTTCATCCAGCAGCGACTGGGAAACCACCACCAGCGGCAGCGGGCAGCGGCGAATGTGCTCCGGCAGCGTTGAGGTGCGGGTGTCTGACGCCAGATAGATGACCCCCGCCACGCCCTGCTGCTTAAACGAGAGCAGGGTGCGTTCGAGATGGTCACGGTCGTTCAGGGGCTGACCGAGAAACACCATATAACCCTGCTTCTCCAGCTCCTGAACAATGCTCGCCATCACTTTGATAGAGAAGCTGTCGCTGAAGTCCCGCAGGATCAGGCCGATTAAATTAGAGGTGTTGGCGCGAAGGTTGGCAGCGGCGACGTTATGAACATAGCCCAGCGTATTGATGGCAGCGTTGACCTTCCCGATCGTTGCCTCTGAGATTTTCCCTTTCTGGCGCAGCACCAGCGAGACGGTGGAAACCGACACGCCCGCGTGCTTTGCGACATCAATAATGCTGACTTTCTTCAAAACCGCTCCCTGAAATTGCCGATTATCAGCCAGATAAAACACGTCTCCCAGCGTACAGGAGACGTGTCGTTCAGGCATCTTATTATTTGCCGATCATGGTGGACATGGTCTGGGCGATAAACTGTGCTCTGGCACCGAAAATCACCTGAATACCGTTGTCGCCGACGAAGACCACGCCGCGCGCGCCGAGCCCGTTCAGACCGTCTTTATCGACCGCCTCACTTTTTGACACTTCCAGGCGAAGGCGGGTGATGCAGGCACCAACGGAGTCGATGTTATGCGCCCCGCCCAGCAGGGTGATGATCTCGGTCGCGAGTTCGGAGTCCGATTTCTCATCCGCGTTGGCGGTCACTTCCGTGCGGCCCGGCGTCTTCACGTCGAAGCGACGGATCACGAAGCGGAACGTGAAGTAGTAGATCAGGCCCATTGGAATGCCGATGATAATGGCGCTCAGGAAGTGGGTCTGGTAACCGTTAAACGACGGCAGGATCCCGAACGACAGGTAGTCGATAAAGCCCGCCGAGAACGACTTGGCGATATGCGCATGCAGCAGGTACATGGTCATGTAGGCCAGGCCCGCCATGATGGCGTTAAAGACGTACAGAATCGGCGCCACGAAGATAAAAGTGAACTCGACCGGTTCGGTGATCCCCGTCAGGAAGCAGGTGAGCGCCGCGGAGAACAGAATACCGGCCGCGATTTTCTTATTCTTCGTGTGGGCTTCGTGGTACATCGCCAGGCATGCTGCGGGCAGCGCGAACAGCATCAGCGGGAATTCACCCTGCATGAACTTACCGGCGTTCTGGTAGGTATCGCTGCTGAAGGATTTCACCCCTTCTTCCAGCATCTTGAACCAGATGGTCTGGTCGCCGTGGATCACCTGGCCCGCCTGGGTGGTGTAATCCCCGAACGAATACCAGAACGACGGATACCAGATATGGTGCAGACCGAGCGGGATCAGCGCGCGCTCCACCAGGCCAAAGATAAAGGTCGACGCCGCCTGATTATCGCCGTTAACCACCACGGAGAGCGCGTCGATACCGGCCTGAATATGCTGCCAGACGTACGGCAGCAGCAGCCCCATCAGGAACGACAGAAACGCCGTTGCAATCGCCACGAAGCGCTTTCCGGAGAAGAAGCCGAGGAACTCCGGCAGCTGCATGGTGTGGAAACGGTTATAGCACCAGGCCGCGAGGATACCGCAGATCAGGCCGCCAAAGACGCCCATCTGCAGCGTCGGAATGCCGACCACCATGGCGTATTTCCCGCCCTGGGAGGCCATTTCCGGCGTGATGCTCAGCACGGTGCTGATGGTGATATTGGTGACAAACACCGAGACCGCTGCAGAGAGCGCAGCAATGCCGGATTCCGACGCCAGGCCTACGGCAGAGCCAATGGCAAACAGCATCGGCAGGTTATCAAAGATCACCCCGCCCGCGTTCATCATCAGCGGCAGATGGAACTTATCGCCGAAGGCCAGCAGCAGGCCCGCAGCGGGAAGCAGTGAAATTGGCAGCATTAAGGCGCGACCAATCATCGATAACTTAGACAGCGATTTAACAAACCCTGATATCAGACTCATGCTGATTTCCCCCGAGTAGCGCTTTTTTAGGCGCTGTTATTGTAAGTAGAACGTTTTAGTAGAACGTTCTACTTATCGTGGGCAAAGAGTGAAAAACGCGCAACTGAATTTTCACGTTTCAACAGATGAAATAGTGATTATTTGAAGTGGATCGATAAATAAGCTTAATGGGTGTGAGGGGAGGGGGAGAGAAATTGCCGGGTGGCGGAGAGAGTACGTAGGCCCGGTAAGCGCAGCGCCACCGGGCATCAAACGGCTCAGGCCGTAACCGTCACGCTCTGACCTTCAAAGCTCACGGTCTGGCCCGCGACAATCTTGCAGCGCTTGCGGGTTTCCACCGCACCGTCCACTTTGACAAGCCCGTCGGCAATGGCGATTTTCGCCTGCGCGCCGCTTTCGCTCCAGCCTTCCAGCTTGAGCAGATCGCACAGCTCAACGTGCGGGTGTTTTCCTAATGAAAAAGTCGCCATCTTACGCGTCCTCTACGTCGTGATATTCTTCGCACGCCTGCAGGGTATTCTGAATCAGCGTGGCTACGGTCATCGGGCCTACGCCGCCCGGTACTGGGGTAATGTAAGACGCGCGCGCGGCGGCGTCTTCATACACCACGTCGCCGACCACTTTGCCGCTTTCAAGACGGTTAATCCCGACGTCCACGACAATTGCACCTTCTTTGATCCACTCGCCTGGGATAAAGCCCGGCTTGCCGACCGCGACGATCAGCAGATCGGCGTTCTCGACGTGGTGGCGCAGGTTTTTGGTGAAGCGGTGGGTGACGGTGGTGGTGCAGCCGGCCAGCAGCAGCTCCATGCTCATCGGGCGGCCCACGATGTTGGACGCGCCGATAACCACGGCGTTCAGGCCGTAGGTGTCGATGTTATAGCGCTCCAGCAGCGTCACGATACCGCGCGGCGTGCACGGACGCAGGCGCGGCGCGCGCTGGCACAGGCGACCCACGTTGTACGGGTGGAAACCGTCCACGTCTTTATCCGGCGCAATACGCTCCAGCACCTTCACGTTGTCGATACCGGCTGGCAGCGGCAGCTGAACCAGAATACCGTCGATCTCTTTATCGGCATTCAGGGTGTCAATCAGTTCCAGCAGTTCTGCTTCGCTGGTGGTTTCCGGCAAATCGTAAGAGCGGGAGACGAAGCCGACCTCTTCACACGCTTTGCGCTTGCTGCCGACATAAATCTGCGATGCCGGGTTGCTGCCAACCAGCACAACGGCGAGCCCGGGGGCGCGTTTTCCGGCCGCTTTACGCGCCTTCACTTTTTCCGCGACCTCAGAGCGCACCTGCTGCGCAATCGTTTTACCGTCAATAATCTTTGCTGCCATCAGAGAGAAGATTCCGTCTGTAACGTTTGAAAGGGGGGATGGCCTGTATTTTGTCAGAAGCGAGCGTCGCTGTCAGTCACCCTTTACGCGTTTTTATCAGCGAGGCGCAAAAACCCTTCTTAGGGGATGGTCAATTTCTTAGGCAGTATTAGGATGTGACCTGGCGAAATGGCAGCGTTTTGACATATTTAAACGTTTATTCCTGAGCTACTTTGTCTCCTCCGAAATAAGCTTTCAATTTTTCAATTGAACGTATTTCTTATTCCCGATTATTGGCGGGAAGGGTTATTTACATTTTAAAGGAATAGACATGAAACTCAGCAACATTGCTTCTACTGTTATTGCAACTTTGGCCCTGGTCGCGGGTGCCGCTCATGCAGATGCGGTTTCCGTCAATGGCGGTACCGTACATTTTAAAGGGGAGCTGGTTAATGCTGCTTGTTCAGTAAATACTGATTCTTCCGAGCAGACCGTTAATCTGGGTCAATATCGTACCGCGAAATTTACCAAAGTGGGCGACACCACCTCGAATATTCCATTCAACATTGAACTGAATGACTGCGATCCGCAGGTTGCTCAAACGGCAGCGGTTGCGTTCACCGGTCAGATCGACCCAACGGACAAAACCCTGCTGGCCGTCACTTCCGGTAACAACGACAACACCGCGAAAGGCGTGGGCATTGAGATCCTCGACAGCAAATCCAGCGTGCTGACCCCAGACGGTGCAACCTTCTCTGCTGCGCAGACGCTGATCGAAGGGACAAACACCCTGAAGTTCACCGCGCGCTATAAATCAACGGCTGCCACTACCGCGCCAGGCCAGGCGAACGCTGACGCCACCTTCGTAATGAAATACGAATAATTCCTCCGCACAGGGATGTTCAGGCCTCAGGGACGAGGCCCGTCATACGCTATTGCCAGGAACGAAGGATGACAAGGACTGGAACACTACTGCTGTTAACCCTTGCGATGGCTTGCCCGGCATCGGCGCATACCGTGGTGATCGAGGGCGGCAAGGTTCATCTCAGAGGTGAACTGGTGAACGGCGGCTGCGCCGTGGCGCCCGACAGCCAGAATATGCGCATCGACATGGGGCAGTACCGAACCAACTCATTTTCCGGCGTGGGCAGCTTTTCCACGGTGAATGTGCCTTTTACCGTGCGGCTGCTGGACTGCAGCGTTGATGTATCGCGCACCGTGGGGATCCAGTTTCAGGGCGTCACGCCCGCAGAAGATCCGCAGGTTTTTCTGGCGACATCGCGCCCGGGTGAAGCACCCGTCAGCAGCGGCGTAGGGCTGGCGCTCTTTGACGAACAGCAACGTCAGATTATCCCAAACGCCACGGCCGTCAGCTGGCTGCCGATCGATACCCCCGAGCTCGCGTTCCATTTTAGCGCCCGCTATCGGGCTATTTCCGAACACCTCGAGCCAGGCAAAATTCAGTCGGATGTCTGGTTTACGTTGATTTATCCATAACACCTGCGAACACATTATTAAAGGTACGGTAGTGATGAATACCCTAATTAAACCAGGATTGTTTTTATCGTTTATTTTGATGATGGTTTCTACCTGCGCTAATGCATCCGGCGGTATTGCGCTGGGAGCCACGCGCGTTATTTATCCCGCAGAGGCAAAGCAAACGTCGCTGGCGATCACCAACAGCAACAAGCAGGAACGCTATTTAATTAACGCGTGGATTGAAAATGCGAGCGGGCAAAAAGAAAAGACCTTTGCCGTCACCCCGCCCCTGTTTGTTAGCGAACCAAACAGTGAAAACACGCTGCGTATTATTTACGCCGGGCCCGCGCTGCCTGCCGATCGCGAATCGCTGTTTTACATGAACGTGAAGGCCATCCCGTCGGTGAACAAAGCGAAAACGGAAAACAATAACGTGCTGCAGCTGGCGATCCTGTCCCGCATCAAGCTGTTTGTGCGCCCAAACAACCTGGCGATGCAGCCAGAAGAGGCGCTTTCCCAGCTGCGGTTTGAACGCGCGGGTAATCATCTCAAAGTCAGCAACGCGTCGCCGTATTACATCACTCTCGTCAATCTGACGCTGGGCGGCCAGAAGCTGGAAAACCTGATGGTGGCGCCGAAAAGCTCGGCACAGCAGGTGTTGCCGGCCGGTGCCGGCGGTTCGCTTTCCTGGCAGAGCGTGAATGACTACGGCGCCATCACCCCGGCGCGTAGCGTCAACCTGTGAGCAGAGTCAGGGCGATGAAAAACCACCAGAGACGTTACTGCCCGGTTGCGCTGGCGCTGATGGCTGCGCTCTGGCCGCAGGCTGGCTGGAGCGAAAGTTATTTCAACCCGGCCTTCTTGTCCGACGACACCGCCAGCGTGGCGGATTTGTCGCGTTTTGAACAAGGACACCAGCAGGCGCCCGGCGTTTATCGCGTGGATATCTGGCGTAACGATGAGTTTATCGGTACCCAGGACGTGCGTTTTGAGCAGGCCGAAAACACGCCGCCGGTAGCGGGCGGGCTATCACCGTGCGTTACGCGCGCGATGCTCGATCGCTTTGGCGTCAACGTGGCGGCGTTTCCCGAGCTGGCTAAGGTGCAGGGCGAAACCTGCGTGCCGTTAACCACGGCCATACCCGGCAGCGAAACGGTATTCAACTTTGCCTCACAGCGTCTGGACGTCAGCCTGCCGCAGGTGGCGTTGCAAAACAGCGCCCGGGGCTATATTCCGCCTGAACAGTGGGATGAAGGCATCCCCGCCGCGCTGGTGAACTACAGCTTCACCGGTAACCGGGGAAGCGAAGACGACAGCTATTACCTCAACCTGCAAAGCGGGCTGAACTATGGCGCGTGGCGCTTGCGTAACAACGGCGCATGGCGCTACACGCAGACGAACGGGCAGCGGCGCAGCGAGTGGCAGAATATTGGCACCTGGGCGCAGCGCACCGTTATCCCGCTGAAAAGCGAGCTGGTGCTGGGCGACAGCAATACCGGGAATGACGTCTTCGACAGCATGGGGTTCCGCGGCGGGCGGCTCTTCTCGTCCGACAGCATGTACCCGGACAGCCTGCAGGGCTACGCGCCGACCGTGCGCGGGATCGCCCGGACGCCCGCCAAAGTGGTGGTGCGTCAGAATGGCTACGTTATCTATCAAAGCTATGTCCAGCCGGGCGCCTTTGCGATTACCGATCTCAACCCAACTTCCTCAAGCGGTGACCTGGACGTGACGGTGGAAGAGAAGGACGGCAGCCAGCAGCGCTATACCGTCCCTTACTCCACCGTGCCGCTCCTGCAGCGTGAGGGGCGCTGGAAGTACGACCTCGTCGCGGGGGATTACCGCAGCGGCAACAGCGATCAGGACACGCCGTTCTTCACCCAGGGCACCCTGATTACCGGTCTTGCCAACGGTTATACGCTCTACGGCGGGACGCAGCTGGCGTCACGCTATACCGCGGTGGCCGTCGGGGCCGGAAAAAACCTGGGCGACTGGGGGGCGGTCTCGCTTGATATCACCCACGCCCGCAGCCAGCTCGCGGACGACAGCAAGCACGAAGGGCAGTCGCTGCGCTTCCTCTACGCCAAGTCCCTTAACGGTTTCGGCACCAACTTCCAGCTGCTGGGCTACCGCTACTCGACAAAAGGGTTTTACACCCTCGACGACGTGGCCTGGCGCACAATGGAAGGCTATCAGTATGCCGATAGCCAGAACGATAACGATGTGCCGGACGTGCAGAGTTATCACAACCTGACGTGGAATAAAAAAGGCCGCTTCCAGCTCAACGTGTCGCAGTCGCTGGGGGATTACGGCTCGGTCTACATCTCCGGTAGCGAGCAGACCTACTGGGGAACCGACGAGACGAACCTCTGGTACCAGCTGGGCTACGCGGGTGGCGTGAAGGGAATTAACTACTCCGTTTCGTGGTCGTGGAACAAATCCGTCGGGATCGACGGCACCGACCGAATCGCTTCGTTTAACGTCTCCGTGCCGTTCAGTATCTTTACCCCTCAGGGCTACCGTCGGGACAGCGCGATTGACCGCGCCTACGCCACGGCATCCGCCAGCCGAAACAGCGATGGCGACACCAGCTGGCAAACCGGCGTCAGCGGCACGCTGCTGGAGGACCGCAACCTCAACTACAGCGTGACCCAGGGGCATGCCAGCACCAACGGCTCAAGCGGAAGCGCCAGCGCCAACTGGCAGGCGACCTACGGCACGCTGGGCGTGGGGTACAACTATTCCCGCGACCAGCACGACCTCAACTGGCAGCTCTCCGGCGGCGTGGTTGGCCATGCTGACGGCGTGACCTTCAGCCAGCCGCTGGGCGACACCAACGTGCTGATCAAAGCCCCGGGGGCATCGGGCGTCAGCATTGAAAACCAGACCGGCGTGAAGACCGACTGGCGGGGCTACGCGGTGATGCCGTATGCCACCGTCTACCGGTACAACCGCGTGGCGCTGGATACCAACACCATGAGCAACAACACCGATATCGAAAACAACGTGAGCAGCGTGGTGCCGACCAAAGGCGCGCTGGTGCGCGCCAGCTTCGATACCCGCATTGGCGTGCGTGCCCTGCTGACGGTGACGCGCGGCAGCCAGCCCGTGCCGTTCGGCGCGGTAGTTCGGGAGATCAAAAGCGGCGTCACCAGCATGGTGGGGGATGACGGGCAAATTTACCTGAGCGGGCTGCCGCTGGAAGGCGAGCTGCTGATCCAGTGGGGCGACGGGGCGCAGTCCCAGTGTCGTGCGCCATACAGCTTGTCTGAACAGAGCCTGCAGCAGGCAATCACACTGAAGGGGATTCGCTGTGAATAAAATCCACATTCTTGCCTTGTCGCTTCTGGCGCTCCTGCCCGCGACAAACGCATTAGCGACCGTGTGCGTCAATGAAAAAGGCGTGCCGACCGAAGTGCATTACGACCTGACGGATAAATTTAATAGCTCGAATAACCAGGTCGGACAGGTCGTGACGCTCAGCGAGAAGTCGCAGTGGGTAGGGGTGAATGCCGTCTGCCCGAAGGGCACGACCGGGAATACCACCAGGCGTAGCTATGTGACCGATTACCCGGTGACGGGAACGAGCGACGGCTATCAGTATCTGAAGCTTAACGACTATCTGGACGGGGCCATGAAAATCACGGACAGCTATGCTGGCGTGTTTTACCCGCCCAAAAACTATATCCAGATGGGGAGCCATCCCAACGTTTCCAAAAACAAACCGTTTGGCGTGCAGGATTCCAGCCTCGTCTTCCGCCTTAAGGTGACCCGGCGCTTTATTAACATGGTGGTGATCCCGCGCGCCACGATGTTCCGCGTTTACGTGACCACCACCGCCTCTGACCCGTTAACCACACCGGTCTACACCATCAGCTACAGCGGAACCATCCAGGTGCCGCAAAGCTGCGCTATTAACGCCGGTAACGTGGTGGAGTTTGATTTCGGAGACATTGGCGCCTCCCTGTTCAGCAAGGCGGGCGCGGGCAACAAGCCGGAAGGGGTTTCATCGCAGAGTAAAACCATCGCGATTAAATGCACCAACGTAGAGGCGAACGCCATGTTGACGATGCGCGTTGAGGCTGAAAAGGTCTCGAGTAATGCGCTGGTGTCGGATAACCCGGACGTAGGGTTCATCATTGCCAACGAGAGCGGCGCGCCGCTCACGCCCAACAACCTGACGAGCAAAATACCGTTCCGCCTCGACGACAGCGCGCAGGCGCAGGTGGGCATTCGGGTCTGGCCGGTGAGCGTGACGGGCAATAAGCCCGCGGAAGGGCGCTTCACCTCGCGCGGTTATCTGCGCGTGGATTACGACTAAGGAGCCAGTATGCGAAACGGGATCCGTTTTATTACCGTGGCGCTCTTTGCGCTTTGCACCCAGGCTCAGGCGGACACCGCGTTGGGCGAGATTAACATTCGTCTCTACGGCAATATTGTCGATTTTACCTGCGTTGCCGAGGGCAGCGACAGCGATAAAACCGTCACGCTGGGCACCTGGCCCACGAAACAGCTCGGTACCACCGGGAGCCGTACGCAGCCTATGCCGTTTACGCTAAAGCTGACCGGCTGTCCGCCGGGCGCGGCGTCCATTACGTTTTCGGGGAAAGCTGATGGGAGCAATAGCGGGTTGCTGGCGCTAAATGACGCCAGTACGGCAACGCATGTCGCCGTTGAGATCAGGGATGCGGATAAAACGCGTCTGGCTCTCCAGCAGGCCAGCCAAGCGGTCCCGGTGGATGCGCAGGGGAATGCAACATTGTCGTTTTATGCCAATTATATTGCCACTGCCGATAACCCTCAGCCCGGACGGGCCGATGCAGATGCCACCTTCATGATTAACTATAATTAGCGCTGACCGCACTCCCTGCAGCTCAGATAAGCTGCAGGGAGTGAATTCAGGTTATAGCAGTTCGTGCGCTTTAGCGTAATCAATTAATTCCACGATGCTTTGCACACCCAGCTTGGAATAAATATTGGATTTATGCGCGCTAATGGTTTTGTTGCTTAATAGCAGCTGTTCAGCAATTTCCTTATTGGATAATCCATTCGCCAGGTAACGTAATACCGTGACCTCGCGATTCGATAATGGCATATCGACACCCATCCCTTTCCCTGAACCCAAATGGTTTATAAAGTTCAGCGTTTCCGACGGGAAAAAGGAATAGCCCATCAGGATCATTTCTACGGCGTTGTAGATCTCACCCAAATCTTTTCGTTTACTGACGAAGCCATTTGCCCCGGCGCGAATGGCGCGACCCGCGTAAAATAACTCTGATTTAGACGAGAGGAACAGAACCTTAATGTCTTTGTTTAAGTTTCTGATTCTCTTGAGTAAAGAGAATGCATCCGTGCCCGTGAGTTCAATGTCAAGGATCACCAGATCGATAGGGTGATTGCGGATACAGTCAAGGACTTCATGGCTATCGCCAGACTTAAGTTTGACTGTGATATTCTTATTTTTCTGTAGCAGGACTTCTATCGACATTCTGACGATAGGATGTTCGTCCATAATGATAACGGATGCCGGTTTCATTTTTAATGCCTCAGATTGTTAAAAGCGTTATGCAGAGTTTGTAAAACTCTCGAAATGCCGGAAGGATATAAAGTGCAGATCCCTATACCGTAGTATTTCCCTGGAAAGAGCGAAAGCATCCTTGTTTACGTAATGAAAAGAACTATGCCTCAGCGCGGTCATCTCATTTGGCTGGTGTTGGCAAAAAGATTTTTCTTATTCAGATTTGGTACGCTTCTTATTATACAGGGTAAGTTTTTTCCGAAAACCCTGTAAATTAATATCCGCTTATGTGTTTGTATTATCTTCTGGATCTGAATCGCTATTTTTTTAATTTTAGCGGAAATATCCTGTTATCTCATTTACCGCATATTTTCATCTTTATGTAATAACAAAAAATAACAGATATCTCTGTATGTTGATCAATTGTTAACAAAAATACGTATCATTTGGCGGGATAAACCCACGCTGATGAGGTTAACAATTGCCCTCGCAGGCCGTCATACCTTCATCTGAAAGCGCACGAGTTGACCCGGAGGTCCGCGTCTTCCGTACAGGAGAAGATGCTATCCGCTTCGTTTTTTCCTCCCGGGAGATGTCGCTAAGCTGCTTGTTTTTACATCATTATCATCTTATTAACGCTCTCTGCATTCACTTAACGGATGGAGGAAAGTGCTGCCGTTTGTTCAATTCGTGGCATTTCACAAGGTTCGAGCCCGTAAATTAGGAATAGTTATAAATTCGAGTTTTTTGTTAAAAATTAACATTTTTGAAACGCGAATGGTAAGTAAATTCCTAAAGCGCTTTAGGAAATAAGGGGTTAGGACGTGAGTGAAAATGTGCAGTCAGAGAGGTTGTTAAGAAGGTGGAGCAATTCCTGCCGATGACTCAACCCGAGCTTCACCAGGATGCAGCTGAGACGGTAGATAATGCGGCTATAGGGTCGATTCTGCATTAGGGCAATCTGACGTAACGTCTTGCCCCGGGAGAGTTCCTGCAGGATCGGCCATTCATTACGCGAGAACCAGTCTTTGTCGGATCCCTGTGGAGGAGGCGTATCCAGAAGGCTGTGCTGGAGCGCCGCGGCGTTCAGCTGGCGTTCGAGCACATGGAAGGGGCCCGCCGCTTTGCAGAAGAGGCGGGTGTCGTAGTTATCGGCGCGGACTAACAGCCAGGGCGTAAGAAAAGGAGGAAACAGGCTATGCCTTCTCAGCTGATCCAGTTTATCGAGAAGCCCCGTAGACCGGCTTTCAATATCCACAACCAGACGGGCGGAGGGCCATTGCGCCTGCGCGACAAGGGCGTCGTCCAGCGTGGCGTAGTCGCAGCAGCTGCTCAGGGGAAACTGCCCGTTGAGAAAACCGGTGCGCAGGTAGTGATCTTCCGTCACCAGAAGGATAAACGGGGCGTCTGTTTTGCGGGGCTGGCTGATGGACTGGCTCAAAAATTCGAGCCGGTCGAAAAAGGGGGGAGCAAAAGGTGAGCGCGTAAATCCCAGTGCATCACTTCCTGTACGCCGCCGCCGGTAACGGCGCACTGTCATTCGCATGGCCTCCCTCCTGGAAATGGCGTTTTAATCCTCCGGCCATGTCCAGGACGGCCAGTAATATCCCTGGCCGAGGTCTGCGCCTGCCTGCAGTGCCCAGGTACGATCGCGTTCAGTCTCAATACCTTCGATAAGCACTTTCCCCGCCAGCTGAAAGCAAAGGGAAACCAGTTGCCTCAGGGCAGGGGTGTCGCGTAAACGCCAGAATGCTTCCTTATCTATCTTGATGCCGCTTAACGGGAGTCGGCAGGATAAAAACGACCGCACTAAGACGTCATCCACGTCATCCAGCCAGATTGCGTGTCCCTGTCTGCTCAGCTGCTGCAGATTCTGAACGACCTGCTGCTTCTGCGCGACGGGCTGCGCCGCAAAAGAGGCGAGGTCGACCAGCTCAATATTGAGCGGCGCGCCTTTCATCCGGATAAGTCGCTGATAAGAAGCAGGCTCTGTCAGGACGGTTATCGGCAGATTAATAAAAAGATTATGAGCGTACGGCGTATTTTTTAGCGCGGCCAGCTGTGCTTCAAGCAGCGTTATCGACCAGTCGGCGGACCGATCGCAAAAAAAGTCCTCGCTGTGCCGCCTGTCGGACAGAACGCTCAGTACCTCCACGCCAGCCTGGCGCAAGGAGGTGAGGGAGACGATGGGCTCAAGCTTAATGCCGACGATGTCCTGAGAAATGTACTGTAACCGGGGGGGCGTATCGATCGGGTTATGCGCAGTCACTCCATTATCCTGTTTTCTGTCAGCCTCCAGGCGGCTGGGATACCTGGCTCTAGTGTGACGAGCGGACGTTCAGGAAAACAGCAGGCGTTACTTAAATGCAACTAAGCCTTTTCGCAGCGCTAAATCTTACGGTGAAACAGGAGGAAATGTTGAGAAAATAGCCTTGTTTACAATCGGCTAGCGGTAATTACCCCTGAAAACGGAAAAGGCATTGACTCACCTGCCATTGACCGTATAATTCCTCGCGTTTCACACCGCGAAGTTCACTCTTCTCAGTGCGCCCTTAGCTCAGTTGGATAGAGCAACGGCCTTCTAAGCCGTAGGTCGTAGGTTCGAATCCTACAGGGCGTGCCATTTAATATCAGTAAGTTACGCCAGTTTCAAACCAGCCTGATTTTCTCCTTGTGTCGTATTTGTGTCATGGTTGCCAAAAATGGCATCTATTTTCCGTGCATGCTCGCTTAAATGGTTCGGTGCCAGGTGGGCGTATCGAAGGACCATTTCGATCGATTCCCAGCCGCCCATTTCCTGCAGAACAGAAAGTGGCACGCCAGACTGAATTAACCAGCTCGCCCAGGTATGCCGTAGGTCGTGAAAACGGAAGTCCTCTATCCCCGCCTTTGCCAGACCAATTCGCCAGGCGCTGTTATCGTCCACGCGCATCTTCCGGACCGCCGGAGTGACAGTTTTATCTGGTCGAGTAGACGGTTTGGTGTGAACGAATACCCACCTCGAACTTTTTCCAATCTGATCCCTTAATACCCTGCATGCGGTATCATTCAGAGCCACGCCGATAGCCTTGCCCGCCTTCGCGTTCTCCGGATTTACCCATGCAACCTTTCTCTGCATATCGACCTGCTGCCACTCCAGATCAATGATGTTGGAGCGGCGCAGTCCGGTTGCCAGCGCAAATATCACGACTGGCTTTATAGACTCTACAGGAGATAAGCCGTTCTGCCTCGTCTCTTGTTAGCCATCGAATGCGCTTGCTGATTGGCTTATTGGTCTTAATCACCGGAGCCGTTTTTATCCATCCCCAGTCATTCGCTGCTGTCTTTAATAGCGACCTCATAAATGACAGATGCTGGCTCTTTGTTGCCTGACTCACTGGCTTTTCAACATACGGAGGCGGCTCCTTTCCTCTGCTTATAGCTGCATCCCTTCTCGACTCCCAAACCTGAATATGCTTGCGGTTAACCATTTTTGAGACGGCATCGTAAACCTGCTCAGCCGTGATGGTTGAAACGTCCCGGCCTGGGAAATGCTTAAGGAAATATTCGATTTTGGTTTTGTCGTCATCCAGTGACCGCTTATGCTCCTTTTCCCGGATCCACCTGATGCAACACTCCTCAAACGTCCTTGTCGGTAATTCCCCGATTTTATCTACACGCCACGCTTCCGCCTTCAGCCGGTCGTGCAACTCCTGAGCTTGTTGCAGGAACGGCTATTTATATTAACGATGCATCTGATGTAAAGCTTAGTGGTGGATATTATTCATCGAATCACTTGGATTGGCCCCTATATTTCCATACACTTTTTATCACTTAACCCATGACTGGTTCGTCGCCGCAGATATTCCCGTGGCGAACGATACCCCAGTGCACTATGCGGATGCCATTCGTTGTAA